>NZ_JARKOZ010000165.1 GCF_029978005.1 Solidesulfovibrio sp.
CAGGGGGCGACATCGCCTCATCGGAGGAGGAAAATCATGAGCGAGGTTTCAATCCGCGCCCCCGCGCAGGGGGCGACGGGCGTCACGACGGCCGAACTCGGCAAGATGCTGGTTTCAATCCGCGCCCCCGCGCAGGGGGCGACCCTGGACGAGGTAGCTGTCCGGCCGCGCGTACGGGTTTCAATCCGCGCCCCCGCGCAGGGGGCGACGATCAAATGGATTTCATCCTCGATGAATATAAAACGTTTCAATCCGCGCCCCCGCGCAGGGGGCGACTCCACCCGCTCCATGCCCAGGTTCGCGAACAGGCTGTTTCAATCCGCGCCCCCGCGCAGGGGGCGACAACCTCCCTGGACCGGGACATTCGGGACGCTTCCAAGTTTCAATCCGCGCCCCCGCGCAGGGGGCGACTGGGGCTGGCCGGGTGGAACATGCCCGCCCGGCGGTTTCAATCCGCGCCCCCGCGCAGGGGGCGACGTCTTGACGCCCACGCAAAACGACGCGTTCGAGGTTTCAATCCGCGCCCCCGCGCAGGGGGCGACGGGAGGCCCTCAATGGCTAGACGATCCAGCAAGGGTTTCAATCCGCGCCCCCGCGCAGGGGGCGACGAGGGGAACAGGTACAGCACGCCCACGATGGGGAGTTTCAATCCGCGCCCCCGCGCAGGGGGCGACGCGCCACGTCCTTTTGCTTTTCGGCGTGCTCAAGTTTCAATCCGCGCCCCCGCGCAGGGGGCGACTCGGTGACGAACGAAAACAACCGCACCAGACAGAGGTTTCAATCCGCGCCCCCGCGCAGGGGGCGACTCGCAGCCCCGCAGGGCCGTGTTGATGCCCGTGACGTTTCAATCCGCGCCCCCGCGCAGGGGGCGACCGCATTGCTGGATTTCATCCAGCACCACGTCCTGGTTTCAATCCGCGCCCCCGCGCAGGGGGCGACAAGTAGAACCCGCACCAGCGGCAGCGGTACGCGTAGTTTCAATCCGCGCCCCCGCGCAGGGGGCGACCTTCCTCGAGGCGTTGCACGGTCACGTCCACGATGTTTCAATCCGCGCCCCCGCGCAGGGGGCGACGGCGGTTGATGAGGTGCTTGGAGACCGGCATGCCGTTTCAATCCGCGCCCCCGCGCAGGGGGCGACTATACGGAGGGAATCTGGATCCTGTTGTCCAGCAGTTTCAATCCGCGCCCCCGCGCAGGGGGCGACTTCGAGGCCTGGGGCAAGGCCTCGCAGTGGGTCCAGTTTCAATCCGCGCCCCCGCGCAGGGGGCGACGGCCGGACGCGCAGTCAAGGCACGACGGGCTTTCCCGGCCTTGAGACCGCGAACCGGCGAAAACAAAGTATCCCTTCCTCCTTTTTCAGAGAACTGAAAGAATAACAGACTATTCTTGTTTATGTTCTACCTGTGCGAACCTCCCGGGACTCCCGCGCCCGCTTCCGGTTCGCACAGACTACACGATAAGAGGCCCCTCGGGATCGAGGGAAGGTTTCGCCCCGACATGCTCCACACGCCCGCGCCAGTTCGCGCCCAGATAATAGAAACGCAGGCTGTCCTTCTCCTCGTCGATCAGCCCCACGAGCCGATGCCGCAGCCGCTCCCATTGCCCCGGATCGACAACGCACTCGAACACCGAAAATTGCACGCGTTGCCCGAAATCCTTGCACGCCTTGGCCACACGCCGCAGCCGCCCCGCGCCGCCCGCGTCGGACGTCGCGACATCATAACTCACAAGCACCATCATGGATCACTTCCACAAATACGGCGGATAGCCGTCCAGATCGCCCCGCAAATGGCGCGCGAAAAGCAGCGCCTGCGTATGGAACAACAGACCGATCGGCATCTTCTCCCGCAAAAAAGGGTGCTCGACCACATCCTGCTTGCGTTCCTGATAGGCCACGAGCACCTCCTTGCGCGTCGGGTCGTCCATGACCACGGCCCCGCTCTCCAGCCGCTTGAATCCCCTCCCCTTGACCTTCCCCAGATTGATCAGCGTCAAGGCCAGCCGGTCCGCGAAAAACGGCCGGAACTCCTCCATGAGGTCCAGCGCCAGCCCCGGCCGGCCCGGCCTGTCCCGATGCAGGAACCCCACGGCCGGATCGAGCCCTGTGGTCTCCAGCGCCGCGCGCACGTCATGGGCTAGAAGCGTGTAGAGAAACGACAGCAGGCAATTGACCGGATCGAGGGGCGGACGGCGGTTGCGGCCGGCAAAGGCGAAATCGCCCTTGCCCGCAACGATCAGGTGGTCGAAGACGCCGTAATAAGCATGGGCCGCGTCGCCTTCGATCCCCCGCGCAGCATCGAGGGGTATGTCCGTTTGCAAGCGTTCCAGATGCTGCGAAAGGCGGTCGATGGCCTGCCCGATCGCCTCGGCCTCGATCTTGCCGCCGTGGTCGCGAAGGGCCCGGCGCAAGACGGCGCGCGAGTTGGCCAGCTTGCCCGCAAGGAAAAAACGGGCCAAGTCCGCGGACGCCGCCGGGTCGTCGGCCAGGCGGTATTGCCGACGCCGCAACAGCACGTTGCCCGACGCCGGCCCCTGCACGCTGGCCAAAAACCGGCCGTGCTCCGTAAGAAAGCTCACGGAGACGCCGTTTGCGGCGCAGTGCCCAAGCAGAAACGGACTCGCCGAAACCTGCCCGAAACAGACCACGCCTTCGAGGGTGTGGATGGGCAGGCGCAGCTTGACCGTGTCCTCGACCTTGAGCGCCAGCGTCTCCCCGTCCTTGAACAGGTATGTGCCTTGCGTGGTGACGAAAAGCGTATTGAGATGGCGTTTCATGGTTCCTCGACGGCTTGTCGCAGATAGACGCGCGCCGAGCGTTTGCCGCCGCAGGCCTGCGGCAGGCACGTCGCCTCGAGCGAACAGGAGCGGCAGCGTTTTTCGTAGCGGGCCTGCGGCGTCCGCCCGGCCGCGATGAAGGCGTGCAGGTCGGCGCAGGCCACGCGCGTGGTTTCGCGCAGGGTCGCGTCGAAGGCCACGGCCAGACGTCGCCGCGTGCGGCCGTAGAAAACCGCCCCGGCCTCGATGCGCCGCGACAGCATTTCCTCCAGGCAAAGCGCCTGCGCGCACAGCTGCACCGTGTCGCAGGCGTCGGCCTTGGGCTGGCCGAGCTTGTATTCCACGGGGAAAACGATTTCCCCCTCCGCGCCCTCGTGGAATTCCACCACGTCGGCCACGCCGGAAAGGCCGAGTTCCATGGAGCGCAGGGGCACGGCCCGCGCGACGCGCACGCCGTCGCGGGACGCGTACCCCTGCTCGTGGGCCTTTTCGTGGAGGATGCCGCCCCGGACGGTGAAGGCGTTTTCGGCCCACACGCGTTCGATGTGGATCAGCGCGCACTGCCGCCGGCAGAAAAGCAGGTGCTGGAGCGCCGAAAGCGGGAGCAGCTCGTCCTCCGCGTACATGGCCGCCCCCCTACAGTTTCTCGATGAGCGTGACGCCCCCGGGCACGCCGGCCTTGTCCACGGTGACGGCGTAATCGGCAAAAGCCCGGGCTGGGGAATCCGGGTCCGTGGCCCGGGCGACGCCGACCAAGTCGAAGAGCTTTTGCGCCGGCGCGTTGCCCAGGGCCGAATCGTGCTTGAAAACGACGAGCTTACGCGCGCTCATCTTGCCCCGTGCGGCCGAGTGGTCGTGGTCGAACATGCTGGCGAGCGCCTCCCACAAAAGGGCCAGATCGTCCTCGGAAAAGCCGGTCTGGGCGGCCAAGTGGGCGGAAACGAAGCCTTCGGCCCGGTAGAGGGCGTAGGGTACGATATGTTTGCGGCCCATGGTGCGGTTGTCGCCGGACTGGCTCTCGGCTTCTTTTTCCGTGGCCACGGCCATGCGGGTGATGCTCACTTCGAGCGGCACGATGGGTTCGATGCTGCGGGCGAAGTTGAGCTGCACAGGCCCTCTGACCTGGCCGCAGTTGTTTTCCTTAAGCGACATGACCGCGCCGAAGGTGCGCACGTCGTAGAAATGTGCGCACATCCAGTCCCGGGCCTCCTTGATGACATCGGCCTTCTTGCCGCCCTCCTTGGCCACGGCGGCGTGGGCGCGGCCCTGCACGGTGCCGAGCACGGCCTTTTCGCGCACGTAGATTTCAAAGGGATCGGTGTTGCCCTTGGCCAACTCCACGTAGTTGCGGATCTTGCGCTTGAGGCACACGTCGGTGACGAGGCCGTAGCTCGTTTCCGGGTCCAGGCGCGGCATGTTGCCGGCGTCAGGGTCGCCGTTGGGGTTGCCGTTTTCCACGTCGAACAGGAAGACGAATTCGTGGCGATTGCGGACGGGTTCGCTCATGGCCTAGGCCTCCCCTTCGGTTTTTCCGGTTTTTTTGTAGTTTTCGCGGCGCTGGTGGTAGTAGCCCAGGGCGAACATGCCTTGTTCGTCGAGGTTCAAGTGTTTGGGGAAGGCTTGGATGCCGTCGAGGATTTCCTCGATGCGCCGGTCGGAGACGAGGCCGTACTCGGCTTTTTCAATATGATGCTGGGCTAGGCGCATGAGCTGCGGAAACACGGACGCAGGCGTAGCCGAGGCCGAGCCGTAGTAGCGGTCGCGGATGGTGGTGTTGGCACCGGGTATGGCTTCCTGTTGCGCCTTTTCCAGGACGGCGAAGAGCCGTCCGAGCCTGTAGCCTATATCGGGGGACGCGGAATCGAGACTCACGGACACCTCCTTTCTGGCATTTCGCACAAGATAGGCCTTAAGCATGGCCGCACGCAGGTAATCGACGGTCTGGTCGGCGCGTATGCGGCCGATGACTGCGGCCGGCAGACCGGCCGGATAGGGCTGGCCGGCGAGGATGGCGCGCATGAACGCCCCGGCCAGGGCCGGATTGACGTTCTTCAGGTCGTTTTGCGGCGAGATTTCCCGCAGCAGCCGCCACATGCCCGGGAATTCGGGCTCGTTGTCCCAGGTGCGCTCCAGGCGCAGGTCGGCGAAGTGCCGCCCCACCGTGCCGCATGCGCCTTCCACGGTGTCGCGGTGCCAGAAGCGCACGGACAGCCGCGAGGCGTTGGGGGCCAGCCCCAGGACGTAGAAGCCGTTGTCGTATTCCGTTTCGTCGAAATCCGGCTTCTTTCCGTCCCGGATCGCTTCCAGGAACAGCCGCAGCCGCAGCGCGTCGGTCAGGCCGTCCCCGGATTCGGGGTCCAGCACCTGCCCCATGAAGGTTTCCACCTGCGAGGGCCGTTCGGTCCAGAACACGGTCGTGGCGTCGCCGATCTGCACGCGCTGGCGACTGCCCTTGCGCAGCAGGTGGTTGAGCGCCGTGGCGTAGGCAAAGGCGGCGGGTTCGCCGACCGGCGCGTTGTAGCTTTGCTCCTTGGCGTAGGAGGTGAACGACTCCTGGTTGAAGGAGACCAGCGACGCGCCCGAGGATTGGGCGTCTCGCACGCCCTTTATGCTCGGGTGCAGCCGGGCCAGCGGCGCGTCCCGGCCGGTGACCAGGCACATGCCGCGCGGCCCGGTCGATGCGGCGGCGCGACGCCGCAGCCAGGCCTCGCGCACGGCCGGGCGTTCGTGAACGAAACGCCGCTCGCCTTCCAGGCGGAAGACGAGGTTGGCGGCCTTGGCCATGTCCTCCCAGTGGGGCAGTCCCGGCGCATCGGCCGGGTTCCAGGCGTCCAGGAAGCGCAGCACGGCGGCCATGCCGGCGTCGTCCAGGCCGTCGCCGATTTCGTGGCACAGGGCCTTGAAGGCTTCGAAGGTCTTGGCCGAGCGTTCGGGTTTGCCCTTTTCGTCGGCTCCGAGCACGTAGCCGGTATTGTCCCAGAGGAAGTTGGCGGCGATGCCCACCGAGCGCTTGACCGCCTCGGGCACGACGAGTTCCGCGGGGACGAGCTTCTTGCCGTCCTGGCGGCGCAGGTCGAGGACGCCGGCCAGAGCGCCGTCCGGGGCGAGGTTCAGGGCGAAGTGGATTTTCTGCCGCGAGAAGCCGGAAAGCGGCATCTCACTTTCCTCTTCCTGGCAGCGCCGTTCGTAGTAGTCGGCAAGGGCGGTGAGGATCATGCCGTGGCCTCCGCGAACGGCGGCACGGTGAGGATGCCGTTTTGCAGGCGCGCCCGGAAAAACCGGGGCGTCATGTCGCGGGCGAAGTCGATGTCGTGGAGCATAAATCCCAGGTCCTTGTCCCGGTCGGCCTGGGGCAGGCCGGTTTGGGGCGCGTCGCCGTCCAGCCATTCGAAGGCGGCCGGGAATTCGCGACAGCCGAGGTAGGGCTGGTGGAAGCACTGACCCTTGCGCGCGCGGCGTTCGAACATTTCCTTGTGCTTGGCGGTGTTGGCGTCGCCGCCCTTGACGTCGAAGTGGGCGTCTATGACGTACGCGACGTCGCGCAGCACCAATGCGGCGCGCTGCTGCCGGTCTTCTTCGATGAAGACCGCGGGCGGGCTGCCGCCTTTCATGGCGGACCTGACATTGCCGTAGGGCATTTTGCCGCCGAGTTCGTTGCGGCGTATGGTGGTGAAGCGGATGGGGGAAAGGACGTGTATGCGGTCGACGACCCAGGTGATTTCCGGTTTCCAGTAGACGGCTTCCAGTATGCCGCGCGCTGCGGACGGCGTCATGACGTCGTAGGACACGCGCTCGGACTTCATTTCCGGCCGAGTGAAGCAGGCGTAGTCGCCTCGCACCATGAGACCGACGCCAAAGGCCATTTCTACCTCCTTATTTACAACAAATAAATTAATTATTTAAACAAATTCCTCCTTCTGGCCCTGACATCGAGAAGTCAGGGCCATGCCATACAATACGCTGTGCGCGTGATTGTTTCAATCCACGCCCCAAAACTGGAGCGACATTCAACACCTAAAGTTTCAACCCTCGTCTCTGCACGCAAGCCATCACTATGGGCTGAGCTTATTTAGCTCCCCACAAATTATTTTTTTACCCCCGCTTAGGGGGCATTGAATTAACGCAGCACAAAATATCAATTCAAAATAGAGAATTCAAACATCTTAGCTTGGTTACCCCAAGGACAGGTGCCAGCCTATCTCGACTAGAAAAATTAAACAAGCACCACAGAAGACATTATAATATTGATTTTATTTATGTATTTTAGATTAGCGCAAAAGAATATTCAATCAGGCTAAAGCGTTTGTTAGCATTGACAAACAGCCCTTCAACCAGTTACTCCCCACATAGAGGTTTACCGAAATCGCTAAATAGATACAACAACAGAAGGAGAGATGTATGCCGCCGCCAAACCGACGAGCGCCGAGGCGGAAAGCCGAGGGTCGGCGCGACGACAGAAATGAACAAGGGGAAACGCAGTCCCGCCAAGAACTAACCGTTTCCCCTTGCCCTGCTTGCCCAGTCCCGGCGTGGCGGAACTGGTTCACGCACCGACCTTGGACGTCGGAGGTGATGCGGTAGCACCGTAGCCTTGCGGGTTCGAATCCCGCCGCCGGGACCATTTTTATCCTATCCCCGATATATCAGCAACAACGGAATAGGACTCTATCATCGTATCCACTCCTCCGCCCGGAACGCCCCGCCGTCCTCGATGGCAAGCCCCTCCTGCGCGTCGTAGCGCGCCATGTCGCGCAGCACGTAAAACCGCTCCCGCAGACATTCGAGCGCGCCCGCCTGTTCCAGAGCCGCGAACTCCCGGGGCGGTATCTGCACCGTGTAGCGCTGGGCGCGCCGGGCCAGCCGGCCCGTGTGCTCCGCGTGTTCAAGACCGTCCACGATCCGCGCCCCCTCCGCGTCCCAAGGGACAATCACCGGCCGGTACGTGTTCTCAATAAACGCGAACAATTCCGAAACCTCGCGAAGCGGCAGATTCGCCCGGGCGTCCATGGCCCGCAGCCGCTCCAAAATCCCCTTGGCGTCCAACCGGTCCGCCCCCTCCGACCAGTACAGCGTCCGGAAATAGTCCTCCACCGCCGCCGGCGACAACACGTCCGCATGCCGCCGCATGACTTCCGCCCCCACCTGGGCCGCGCGGCTCATTTCCCCCTTGGGCGGCGGCGTGTCCTGCGCCTCGAACACGTACACAACGCCGCCCCCGGGCAGCTCCCCCTCGCGGTTGCAGCGCCCGCCCGCCTGGGCCACGGCATCGACGCCCGCAGCGGCGCGGTAGACCACCGGAAAGCTCACATCGACCCCACACTCGATGAGCTGCGTGCTCACCACGCGGCACGGCGCACCTGCCTGGAGCGCCTTGCGGATCGCTTCGAGCTTTTCAGTGCGGTGCGCCGGACACATGGAGGCGCTTAAATGAAACACGCCTTCCGCCTCGCCGAGGCCCCGGCGCAACAGCCGCGCATGACGGCGCGTATTGACCACACACAGCACCTGCCTGTGCCCCGCGAGCCGCTCGAGCAGCGCCGCATCGGTCAGCCGGCCCAGATGCTCCACGCGCGTGCGCTTCAGCGCCGTGAAAAGCCCTGGCATGTCGCGCACGATTTCCCGGGGCGCATCCAGGCCGCAAGGGAACTCGGCCGATTTCTCGAGCGCCGGCTGGGTGGCCGTACACAAAACGACCGTCGTGCCGTAATGTTCGTAGAGCTCGCGCAACGCCTCGAGACACGGCCGCAAAACGGCCGGCGGCAGCATCTGCGCCTCGTCCAGGATGACGACGCTGCGCGCGATGTTGTGCAGCTTGCGGCACTTCGAGGAACGGGCGGCGAAAAGCGACTCGAAAAACTGCACGCTGGTGGTCACGACCAGCCGCGCATCCCAGTTCTCGCAGGCAAGCTCCAAGCGCCGGGCCAACGTCTCGTCGCCGGCCGGCTCGGGGGCGTCCGCATGCGAACCTTTTTTCCGCCAGGGATCGAAATTGCTGTGGTGCTCGACCACGACGCCCTCACCAAGGGCCTTGCGGAACACGTCGGCGTTCTGCTCGATGATGCTCGTATAGGGAATGACGTAGATGACCCGCTCCAGGCCATGCGTGGCGGCGTGCTCCAGAGCGAAGGCCAGGGAGGAAAGCGTCTTGCCGCCGCCGGTGGGCACGGTCAGAGAAAAAAGCCCGGGCTCTTCCCGCGCGGCATCGCAGCACCACGCAAGCACCTTCGCCCGCCAGGGATCGACCGGAGAGGGATGCGCCTTATGCGCAAATCCGGCCAGATGTGCCCGCAACCGCTCGCGAAGCGTGTCCACGGGCGGATATTCGCCCCGCAGCGTGCTTTGCCCCTTGTTGAGGAATTCCTCGGTATCGAGAAAATCCGCGTCCACCAGGCAGGAATAGAGCATGCGGATGAAAAACGCCCAGCCGAAGCCCATCCGCTTGGGAGCAAAGGCAAATGGCGATTGCGTGGGCAAGGCGGCCTGCTTCAGCCACTGCGGCAGTTCAAGCAGGATGGCCCGTTCCAGGCGCTCGCTCAGGCAGGAGGGGTCATTGCTTTTGCCGTCTGCGAGGCCGGCGTGATGCCCAGCGATGGCGTAGGCCAGGATCTTACCGGCCTGCGGCGCAAGGTCCGCGGCCAGCTTGGCCCCGGCCGTGGAATGGTCCACCCGCTCGGCCCCTCCGGCAAGGCGGCGCTGAAATGCTTCCGTGTATTTACCGGCGTCGTGCAACAACCCGGCCGCATGGCCCCATGTGCCCGCACCGAAGGCGTCGGCGAACTTCGCAGCCCGCTTGGCCACGGCATGCAGGTGCTCGGGAAGCGTCTGCCACGCCTCCTGCGGCAGGCCAGCAACACTGTGAGCGTACCAATGACGTTCCTCGGGCATATCGGGCACCTCTACTACCCAAGCGATACAGCTAACATATGTCTCAACACCGCGAAACGCAACTCCCGTATCTTTTAACAAAATACCCGATAATGACTGCGCCCCGCGCGAGGGCAAAAATTCAAGCGACGGCAGGCGGGTATGCTATGCAGTATCCGATCTTCAACGACAGACAACTTCGGACAAGAGGATGCCGTGCCCGGACTATCGCCGAAAGAGACTCGGATTTTACATGGTCTCCAAACGGGCACGCCTTAACGAGGGTGCGAACCAGCAAAGTCCATCACGCGACGATTACTAGGTCGTCCCCGGGAAAGGGCAAAAGGAAGCAAACTCTGCCTATGAGCTGTCTCATAATTCCAAACCGGGGGACATACGGGGGACAAAATCCCCACCCAACGCAAAAGGGGCTGGACCCATTCAGTCCAACCCCTTGATTTTTATGGTGCTCCCGGCGCGATTCGAACGCACGGCCTATCGCTTAGGAGGCGATCGCTCTATCCTACTGAGCTACGGGAGCACGGCGGCGCATGAAACGATGTTCATACTTCTTTTATACTTACGCCCAATCCGATTCGGTCTCGAAAATCAACTACGTGAAATACTTAGCTGTTTTCAAGCGCCGAATTCTGTCGGCGAACGCTCCCGCAAAAAGAGCGCCGATTGACGCGCGACGAACAAACTTTACTATTTGCCGCACGGACGCTTGTCAAGAAACCGGCAGGCCTTCGTTGACGGCAAGACCCCGCCGCGCGACGGAAACGCCGCCCAGCCGCCTGGACGTCAAGGCGGAAGGATCAGGTTTACACCGGACGCGAACGGCGTATAACAGGCAATATCGCCCAAACGCCCAAAACCGGAAACCCGGAGACCCCAAGCGCCACCTGGAACGGCAAAAACGACTATGCCGCCAGCCAACACGCAGGAGTTCACCATGCAAAAACGCTTCCTCGCGCCCCTGACCGCCGCACTCATGGTCCTGGCCTGGACCTCCATGGCCGCCGCCCGCATCCCCCTGCCCGACATCACCGAGCTCGTGGACAAGGACGGACCCGCCGTGGTCAACATCTCCACCACCAAGACCGCCAAGGCCCAAGAGGGCATGCGCGACCTCTTCGAGCAGTTCCACAACCGCCGCGGCGGCCCCATGGACGATTTCTTCGACCAGTTCGAAAAATTCTTCGGCCCCCAGGGCAAGGGCGGCGGCAAGCCCCATAAGCAGCGCTCCATGGGCTCGGGCTTCGTCATCTCCGCCGACGGCTACATCGTGACCAACAACCACGTCGTCGACAACGCCGACGAGGTCAAGGTCCAGTTCAGGAACAACGAAAAGCCGCTCACCGCCAAGATCATCGGCCGCGACCCCGAAACCGACCTGGCCCTGCTCAAGATCGACGGCAAGTCCAACCTGCCCTACCTGGAGTTCGGCGACTCCGGCAAGGTCAAGGTCGGCGAATGGGTGCTGGCCATCGGCAACCCCTTCGGCCTGGAAAACACCGTCACCCTCGGCATCGTCAGCGCCAAGGGACGCATCATCGGAGCCGGCCCCTTCGACAACTTCATCCAGACCGACGCCTCCATCAACCCCGGCAACTCCGGCGGCCCGCTGATCGACCTCGACGGCAAGGTCGTGGGCATCAACACCGCCATCGTGGCCTCGGGCCAGGGCATCGGCTTCGCCATCCCCTCCGGCATGGCGAAAGACGTCATCGCCCAGCTGCGCGAAGGCAAGTCCGTCAAGCGCGGCTGGATCGGCGTCACCATCCAGGACATCGACGAGAACACCGCCAAGGCCCTGGGCCTGGACAACACCAAGGGCGCGCTGGTCACCTCCGTGCTCGAAGGCCAGCCCGCGGCCAAGGCCGGCATCAAGACCGGAGACGTCATCACCGCCGTGGCCGGCGACAAGGTGGAGAACACCAACGAACTGCTGCGCCGCATCGCCTCCCTCAAGCCCGGCCAGTCCACGGAAATGACCCTGGTGCGCAAGGGCTCCCCGGTCACGGTCTCCGTGACGCTGGGCGAACGCGACGCGAAAAAGCTCGCCCAGCAGGGCGGCCCCGGCGAGGACGGCGGCGACGAGGCCGGACCGGCCGACGCCGAGGCCAAAAGCATCGGGCTCACCCTGCGCGCCGTCGCCGCCCGCGAGGCCAGGGCCCTGGGCATGGACAAGCCCCGCGGTGTGCTGGTAACGGAAGTGGAAGACGGCTCCGAGGCCGAACAGTCCGACGTGCGCCCCGGCGACGTCGTGTTCGAAGTCAACCAGCGGGCGGTCAACTCTCCCGAGGAATTCAAGAAGGCGGTGGCCGAGGACGGCAAGGCCAAGGGCGTGGTGATGCTCCAGATCAAGCGCCAGCGCCAGACCGTCTTCCGGACCGTGCCGCTGACGGACACGAAATAACGCAACCCGGCCGGCGACGCGACGTCGCGTCGCCGGCCGCCCCAAGGCGCGCCATGGGCCTGATGCCGCACTGCGTCGAGGAAACCGCCATTCCCGTCCCCTGCAAGGTCAACCTGCGCCTTGCCGTTGGGCCGCGCCGGGCCGACGGCTACCACGACATCGAGACGCTCTTCCTCCCCCTGCCCGAACCGGCCGACGTCTTCTCCATCCGCCGCTTCGAAGGGCCGGGCGACATCGATTTCATGTGCTCCGACCCGGAGCTGGAAACCGACGACAACCTCGTCATGCGGGCCTACCGCGCCTACGCCGCGGCCACGGGACACGCCCCCCGCCTGGAAGTGATGCTCAAAAAGCGCATCCCGCACGGCGCGGGCCTGGGCGGCGGCTCCTCGGACGCGGCCGCCATGCTGTGCTACCTGAACGAACGCGCCGGCGAGGCGACGCTCGGCGCCGACGCCTTGGGCCGCCTGGCCCTGGCCCTCGGGGCCGACGTGCCCTTCTTCCTCCAGGACTCCCCGGCCCTGGCCACGGGCGTGGGCGAACGCCTCGTCCCCGTGGACGCGGGCCTTGGCGGCTGGCACGTGGTGGTCGCCTGCCCTCCCAGCCGGGTCAACACCGCCTGGGCCTACGCCGCCCTGGACGCCTCCCGGGCCTCGCCCGAAAAACCCGGGGCGCAGTGCTTGACAAGGGCTTTCGACGATAATAAAAAGCCCTTTTGCGTGACAGGAGCGCCCATGCGAAACGACTTCGAGTCCGTCGTTTTCGCCGCCCACCCGGAGATCGGGCGGGTCAAGGAACGCCTGCTGGCCTTCGGGGCGGCGGGCGCGCTTCTTTCCGGGACGGGTTCTGCGGTGTTCGGCCTTTTCCGCACGCGCCACGCCGCCGTGGTGGCCATGGCGCAGCTGTCGGGAAACGGACCCCGCGTCTTTCTCGCGTCGCTGTGATCCGCGCGCGGAGAGCCTGATTGCGTTTACGTCCGCCCCAGGGCGGACCGGCATGCTGGGGCGTCGCCAAGTTGGTAAGGCACGGGGTTTTGGTCCCCGCATTCGTGGGTTCGAGTCCTACCGCCCCAGCCATACACGAACCACCGTCCGCCCCAGGCGGAACGGCCGCCCGGCGCTTCCGGCGGCCCAAAGACTTCCGAGGCCCGGCATGGCGCAAGGCGATCTGAAAATCCTCACCGGCACGTCCAACCCCGTCCTGGCCGCCGCCATCTGCGACCACCTGGGCTGCACCCTGCTGCCGGCCAAGGTCGGCACCTTCAGCGACGGCGAGATCCGCGTCGAAATCGGCGCCAACGTGCGCGGCTGCGACATCTTCGTGGTCCAGTCCACCTCCTATCCGGTCAACTACAACCTGATGGAGCTGTGCCTGATCCTCGACGCCCTCAAGCGCGCCAGCGCCCAGCGCGTCACCGCCGTGGTGCCGTACTACGGCTACGCCCGCCAGGACCGCAAGGTCGCGCCCCGCGCCCCCATCTCCGCCAAGCTCGTGGCCGACTTCCTCACCGTGGCCGGCATGAACCGCCTGCTCACCATCGACCTGCACGCCGGCCAGATCCAGGGCTTTTTCAACCTGCCCGTGGACAACCTCTTTTCCGCGCCGATCATGGCCGAATACTTCAAGGAATTCCAGGGCCAGAACCTGTGCGTGGTCTCGCCCGACGCCGGCGGCGTGGAGCGGGCCCGGTCCTTTGCCAAACGCCTGGGCGGAAGCCTGGCCATCATCGACAAGCGACGCGACGCCCCCAACCAGGCGCAAGCCATGCACGTCATCGGCGACGTCAAGGACAAGCTCTGCGTGGTCCTCGACGACATGATCGACACCGCCGGCACCATGTGCCAGGCCGGCACCGTGCTGCTCGAAAACGGCGCGCGCGAGGTCATGGCCGCCGCCACCCACCCGGTGCTGTCCGGCCCGGCCATCGAGCGCCTGGAAGCCTCGCCCTTTTCCCAGATCGTGACCACCAACACGATCCCCCTAAACGACAAGGCCAAGGCCTGCGCCAAGATCAAGGTCCTGTCCATCGCCGGACTGCTGGCCAAGGCCATCCACAACATCCACACCGAGTCCTCGGTGAGCGTGCTGTTCACCTAGGGAGCGGCAAGCCGGACCGGAAATCATGTTTCGCCCCCGGGCGACAAGGAGATAGACGCTATGAAAGAGATGCAAACCCTGACCGTTTCGCCCCGCACGGGCATCGGCAAGGGCGCCAACAGGAAGCTTCGCGCCAAGGACCTGGTCCCGGGCGTCTACTACGACGCCGCCGGCGTCAACATCCCGGTCATGGTCGAGCACCTCCCCCTGGAAAAGCTCTATTCCAAGACCTCCTCCGCCCACGTCTTCCACCTCGAGATCGAGGGCGAAACCGGCAAGGAGACCAAGCCGGCCCTTGTTTGGAAGCTCCAGTACCATCCGACCAAAGCGCGCTTCACCCACGTGGACTTCTACGGCGTGGACCTGGAAAAGCCCATTCGCGTGCACATCCCCGTGGAGGTCGTTGGCAAGTCCAAGGGCCAGGTCAAGGGCGGCGCGCTGGAACTGCACCGCGAGTCCATCGAGGTGTCCTCCCTGCCCCTGTCCATTCCGGACAAGGTGGTCATCGACATCACCGAGCTCGACGTCAACGAGAGCGTGCAGGTGGCCGACCTGACCCTTCCCGAGGGCGTCACGGCCGTCTACGACGACAACTACGCCATCCTGGGCATCATCATGCCCGAGGTCGAGGCCGCGGCCCCCAGCGCCTAAGCGCGACGACCGACTCCAGGCGACCTTTCGGGCGGGGCGCGGCCGACGCGTCCCGCCTCTTTTTCCTTTGACGACGCAACCCCGGACGCACTGCTCATGGCCGTCACCGCGCTCATCGCCGGGCTTGGCAACCCGGGACCCCGCTACGCCGCCACCCGCCACAACTTCGGCTTCATGGCCGTGGACGCCCTTGTCGAGCGGGCCCGGGAGCTCGGCGGCGCGCCGCGGGCCGCCCTGTCCTCGCGAAAGGACATGGAGGCCGCGACCATCTCCCTGCCCGTGCTGCCCGGCGGGGCCTTCGCCCAGTTTTTGTGCGTCAAGCCGCTGACCTTCATGAACCTGAGCGGCCGGGCCGTGCGCGGAGCCATGGACTTCTACGGCCTGACCCCGGCCGACGTCCTGGTCGTCCACGACGAGCTCGACCTGCCGCTGGGGCGCATGCGGGCCAAGCGCGGCGGCGGCAACGCCGGCCACAACGGGCTCAAGTCCCTCACCCAGGAGCTGGGATCCGCGGACTTCATCCGCCTGCGCCTGGGCATCGGCCGGCCCGAACCCGGCCGGGACGTGGCCGGCTACGTGCTCGAACCCTTCCGGTCCGACGAGCTGGCCGTGGTGCGCCGGGTGCTGCCGGCGGCCGTGGAGGCCGTCATGACCTGTCTCGAGGACGGCCTCGAGGCGGCCATGCGCAAGGCCGGCGGCTTCGACGCCGCCGCCTCCTGATTCCGTTTCCCCCGCCCCGCGCGCCTCCCTGTCGTCGTCGCCGCCGGAATCCGTGGACACATGGCGGCAAGTACGGTAGTTTGGGTCGTAGACGATAGTGGCGCTCTTGCGGCCTGCGCTTTCCCGTCAAGGAGTCGATCGTGTTTTCCGAGGACCAGCTAGTCGTATATCCAGCCCAGGGTGTGGGCAGGGTCGAACGTATCGAGACCCAGGAAATCGGCGGTGCCTCGGCCGACTTTTTCATCGTGCGCATCCTGAGCAACAACGTCACCCTCATGGTGCCGGTCAAAAACGCCGCCAACGTCGGCCTGCGCCCCTTGTGCACCGCCGAGCGGGGCGAGGCCATCATCGAGTCCCTCAAGGACCGTTCGGACTTCACCGGCTACACCGGCCAGAACTGGAACCGGCGCTACCGCGAATATTCCGAGAAGCTCAAAAGCGGCGACCTGGCCGACGTGGCCTACGTGCTCAAGGAGCTGCTGCTCATCGGCCAGAACAAGGAGTTGTCCTTCGGCGAGCGCCGGCTGCTGGAGCAGGCCACGAGCCTGCTCACCCTGGAGCTGGCCTTGGCGCTCGGCAAGGAGCAGCAGGAGATCAAGGACGTCATCAACGAGATCTTCGCCGACGTCCTGGCCCCCAAACCCGAGGAGTGATCGGCCGGGGCATCGGCCTGCGGGCCGAGCCGCCCTTGACAGTCCCCGGAAAAAGTATATGGATCTTTCCAGGCCGCTGCCGGTCTGTCCTCCACTACACTGGTCCCCGTAAACAAGCGAGTATACGCCGCTCTTTCATCGGACGGCCATACTGAATCCACGCTGCATCGGGTTTTATCGATCACTTCAAGACGCGCTATTCCGCGCCGGGCTATTTCTGTGAGCAACGCACCCAAACGCCGCGGACGTCCTCCCCAGTCCCCCCCTGCGCCCGTGCTTTCCGACCCAGTCGAAAGCGACGACATCCTACAACCGTCCACCCTCAAGCCGGGCATGATGGAAACATCCATGAACCTCTCCGAGCTCAAGCTCAAGAGCATGCCCGAACTCATGGACCTGGCCGTCCAGTATAACGTCGAGAACCCCAACGGCATGCGCAAGCAGGAGCTCATCTTCGCCCTGCTGCAAAGCTGCGCCTCCCAGAACGGGGCCATCTTCGGCGAGGGCGTGCTCGAAATCCTGCCCGACGGCTTCGGTTTCCTGCGCTCGCCCATGTACAGCTACATGCCGGGTCCGGACGACATCTACGTCTCCCCCTCGCAGATCCGCCGCTTCGGCCTGCGCAAGGGCGACGTGGTCTCGGGCCAGATCCGCCCGCCCAAGGAGGGGGAGCGCTATTTCGCCCTGCTTCGCGTGGGCGAGATCGGCTTCGCCCCGCCCGAGGCCTCGCGAAACCTCGTGCTCTTCGACAACCTGACGCCGCTGTATCCCGACAAGCGCTACGTCATGGAAAACGGAGCCGAGAACTATTCCTCCCGGGTCATCGACCTCCTGACCCCCATCGGCCACGGCCAGCGCGGCATCATCGTCGCCCCGCCCCGCACCGGCAAGACCATGCTCCTGCAGACCATCGCCAACTCGATCAACGCCAACCGGCCCGACGTCTTCCTCATCGTGCTGCTCATCGACGAGCGGCCCGAGGAAGTCACGGACATGGAGCGCACGGTCAAGGCCGAAGTGGTCTCCTCCACCTTCGACGAGCCGCCCCAGCGCCACGTCCAGGTGGCCGAGATGGTCATCGAGAAGGCCAAGCGCCTGGTCGAGCGCAAGATAGACGTGGTGATCCTGCTCGACAGCATCACGCGCCTGGGCCGCGCCTCCAACGCCGTCACCCCCTCCTCGGGGCGCGTGCTCTCCGGCGGCCTCGACGCCAACGCCCTGCAGCGGCCCAAGCGCTTCTTCGGCGCGGCCCGCAACATCGAGGGCGGCGGGTCGCTGACCATCATCGCCACGGCGCTCATCGACACCGGCTCCCGCATGGACGAAGTCATCTTCGAGGAGTTCAAGGGCACCGGCAACATGGAAATCTACCTGGACCGCCATCTGGCCGAAAAGCGCGTCTTCCCGGCCATCGACATCAACCGGTCCGGCACCCGCAAGGAAGAGCTGCTGCTCGAAACCGACGTGCTCAACCGCGTCTGGATCCTGCGCAAGCTGCTCGCCCCCATGAGCCCCATCGACTCCATGGAGTTTTTGCTCGACAAGATGCGCGGCACCAAAACCAACCGCGAGTTCCTGGATCTCATGAACCGCTAGCCCGGGACGGCCTCGCGCCGCTCCCGGGACGCGGCTCGCCGCCTCCCCCGACGGCCCCCCGGCGACGACGGCTTCGCGCTGTCGCCGGGGGGCCGTCGCCGCGAATACGCCCCAAGGTCGCCCATGCACATCTACGCCGACGCCGACGCCCTGCCCAACCCCATCAAGGAAATCCTGTTCCGCGCCGCCGTGCGCCTGCGCCTCGAACTGACCCTGGTGGCCAACAAGACCCTGGCCGTTCCGGCCTCGCCCTTCATCCGGGCCATCCGGGTGGGCCAGGGCTTCGACGTGGTGGACGCGGCCATCGTGGAACGGGTCGCGCCCGGGGACCTGGTCGTCACGGCGGACATCCCCCTCGCCGCCCTCGTCATCGAAAAGGACGCCCACGCCCTGAACCCCAGGGGCGAACTCTACACCAAGGACAACATTCAGGGCCGGCTGGCCATGCGCAACCTGCTCTACGAACTGCGCGGCGCGGGCGTGGCCACCGGCGGGCCGCCGCCCCTTTCCAACCGCGACCGGGAAGCCTTCGCCAACCAGCTCGACATCTTCCTGACCAAACACGCCGGGAGCTGAGGCGGCGCGGGCCGCCACGCCCGCCGGCCCGCCGTTCCTGTCCGCAACCTGTACGGCGTATTACAAAGCCGCGCCCGGCCGCCGGGGCCATCTTTCCTTCGCTTCGGGATCGCGTTATTTCCCGGGGATGCATATCCACCCCTTGCGCAACGCCTCGGGCATGCTGCGGCGCGCGGCGGCCGCCGTCGTCGCCGGCTGCTTCTTCCTCACGACGATTTTCGTCGCGCCCACGGCCCGGGCCGGCATGTTCTCCTTCGACCTCAAGGACGAGCGCGAGCTCGGCGAGAAGTTCAACGCGATCATACGCGCCCGCATGCCGCTGATCGAGGACACCGAGATCAACGACTACGTCACCAGCGTGGTCGATCGCATCGTGCGCATCATGCCGCCCCAGCCCTTCTCCTTCAACGTGGCCATCGTCAACAACAACGCGGTCAACGCCTTCGCCGGGCCGGCCGGCTACGTGTTCGTCTTCACCGGGCTCATGCTCAGCATGGAGCACGAATCCGAGATGGCGGGCGTGCTGTGCCACGAGCTGGCCCACGTGAGCCAGCGCCACATCGCCAAGCGCATGGGCGAGATCCAGGCCCTGTCCATCGGCCAGCTGGTCGGGGTGCTGGCCGGCGTGGTCCTCGGGCAGACCACGGGCAACCGCGACCTGGGCGCGGCCCTGGCCATCGGCTCCCAGGCGGCCACGGCCCAGGCCTATCTCAAATATTCCCGCGACGACGAACGCGAGGCCGACCAGGTCGGCATGAACTACCTGGTCGCGGCCGGCTATCCGCCGCGCGGGCTGGTCGAGGCCTTCGAGACCATGCGCAAGCTCAGGTGGATGCAGGGCGGGGGCGACATCCCCACCTACCTGAGCACCCACCCGGGCCTGGATGAGCGCATGAGCTACCTCAAGGACCGCCTGGGCAAGCTCCCGGCGGGCGTCCAGGCCCGCAAGGACGACGACACGGCCTTCAAGCGGGCGCAGATGCTCGTGCGCGCCCGCTACACCGACCCGAAAAACGCCGTGTCCTACTTCCGCAAGCTCGGCGACAAAGCCACCTGCCTGGACAAGCTGGGCCTGGCCATCGCCCTGTCGCGCTCCATGGAGGATGTCCGCCAGGCCAAGCCGGCCTTCGAGGAGGCCCTGGCCTGCGGCGGAAGCGACGCCCTGGTGCTGCGCGAATCCGGCCGGTTCTTTCTGAAGATACGGGACTTCGCCCGGGCCAAGGCCCTGCTCGAGGCGGCGCTTCGGGCCAATCCCAAGGACATCGACGCCAACTACGAATACGGCCGCATGCTGGCCCAGGAAGGCAACTACAAGGCCGCCGTGGCCTACCTGGAGCAGGTGCGGCTGCGGGTGCCGGAAAACGGCGAGATCCGCGCCACCTACGGCCAGGTTCTGGGCCAGGCCGGCGACGTCTTCCACGCCTACCTCAACCTGGCCTACGCCGCGATCTACGACAACAACCCGCGCCAGGTGAAGTTCCAGATGGACAAGGCCAAGGCCGCGGCCAAGACCGACGCCGACCGTCGCGAACTGGCCAAGCTGGAGGAAACCTTCAAGAAACGCTCGGAATACATGGGCAAGAAGGCTTTCGAATGAACGGCTCGCTGCTCGTGCGCCTGCCAAGGGGCGACGACCTGCTGGAGGCTTTGGCCGGCATCTGCCTGGAGAGAAACATCAGCAAGGGCCACCTGACCCTGATCGGTTCCCTGGAGCGGGCCGTGCTCGGCTTCTACGACCAGGACGCCCGGGAGCACCGCCTGCGGACCGTCGAGACGGGCACGGAGATCCTCTCGGGCCTCGGCAACGTCTCCCTCAGGGACGGCCTGCCCGTGGTGCACCTGCGCCTGACGCTTCTCACCGGCGACTTCGCCGTCACCGGCGGCCAGGCCATGCCCGGCTGCGTCCTTTTCGCCGGCGAGGCCTGCATCACCCCCCTGGCGGGCCCCTGCCTGCACCGGGGCCTCGACCCGGCCACGGGCCTGGCCCTCTGGGACCAGACCGGCATGTGACGCGAAGCGGCCGGGGCAACCTTGCGAGGTTGCCCCGGCCGCTGTCCTTCCCGCTTCCGCCCCGGTCGGTTTCCTGTGGCCTCGCCGTCGTCCGCCGGCAAGGCCACAGGCCATATCCACGCAATACACGACCGCGGGCTTCGCGGACACCCGTCTTCGGGACGCCCCGCTAGAAGCGTTCGAAGTCGTCGTCGCGCGGCTCCGGACCAAGGTCCACGAGGGCTGCGGGCGCGGCGGTCCTGGCGATGGCCTTGGGCTTGCCGGCCCTGGCGGCCGCCTTCCTGGCCTGCAAGGGAGCCTGGGTCAGGGCTTTGGTCCTGGACGAAGAGCCGGCCACCTGGAAGAACCCGATCGTGGCCTGCAACTGCTCGGCCTGGGAGGAGAGCTCCTCGGCCGTGGACGCCACTTCCTCCGAGGACGAGGCGTTTTGCTGCACCACCTGATCGAGCTGCTGCAGGGCCCGATTGACCTGGGACGCGCCGGCGCTCTGCTCGGCCGAGGAGGCCGCGATCTCCTGCACCAGTTCGGACGTCTTGTGGATGTCGGGCACGAGCTTGCCGAGCAGGCCGCCGGCCCGTTCGGCCACTTCCAGGCTGGAGGAGGACAGGGCGTTGATTTCCGCCGCCGCGGCCTGGCTTCGTTCGGCGAGCTTGCGCACCTCGGCGGCGACCACGGCGAATCCCCGCCCGTGCTCGCCCGCCCGGGCGGCCTCGACGGCGGCGTTGAGAGCCAGCAGATCCGTTTGCCGGGCGATCTCCTCGATAACCGAAATCTTGGAGGAAATCTCCCGCATGGCGGCCACCGTCTGGTTCATGGCCGTTCCGGATTCCTTCGCGTCCTCGGCCGCCTTGCGGGCCAGGGACTCGGTCTGCTGGGCGTTGTCGGCGTTCTGCTTGATGGCGGAACTCATCTCCTCCATGGAGGCGGAGGACTCCTCCACGGCCGAGGCCTGTTCCGAGGCCCCCTGGGACAGGGCCTGGGAGGAAGCGGAAAGCTCTTCCGCGCCGGAGGACATGTTCTCGGCCCCGGCCTGCACTTCCTGGACGATGTCGGTGAGCCTGCCCACCATGTCGCGCAGGGCCCGCATGAGGCCGTCCTTTTCGGAACGCATGCGCACGTCCAGGCGCAAGTCGCCGGAAGCGAGCTTCTCGGCCATGACGGCCACGCTTTTTTCCGCCTCGGCGACACTGCGCAGGGAATCGGCGAGTTCGCCGAGCTCATCCTTGGTCTTGATCTCGAGAATCCCGGTCAGGTCGCCCACGGCCAGCTTGGAGGCGAAATCCTTCCCCTGCAGCAAGGCGGGGAGGATGGAGCGCGGGATGTAGATACTCAAAAACACGCCGATGACCACGGCGACCGACAACAACACGATCGAAAAGAGCCAAGCCTGTTCATAAGTGGCGCGCCCGGCGGCGGCTTCGTCGATCCCACCCTTGTCGTTGATGGCCACGCATTGCTGCAGGGCGTCCAAGGCGCTATTGAACACCTTGGGCACGTCATTGGACGAGATGGCCAGGGCTTCATCTTTTTTTTGCTGACCAATCAATTCGAAGATCTTGTCATGCAGTTGGTAATAGCGACTGGCGTTTTCGGTGAATGTTTCATAACTCCTTCGTTCTTTATCCGAGGAAATCAACTTGTCGTAGCGTATCTGTGTCTGCTTCACTTTGTCGAGCGCTTCCACCATACGCTGTTCATTCTGACGCCTCATGTCATCCGTTAGGGATGTCAGGTAATTCAATTCGTATCGCCTGGCGTTGGCGAATTCCATTGTGAGGGTTCCTACTTCCTTTATGCTCGGGAGCCAATTGACCGCCAGCTCATTCGTTGACCTGTATACGATCTTGAGCTGCACCATGCTGGCGACACCATAGGCGATGAATATAAGCACAATGGTCGAAAAGCTGACTGGCAATTTTACGGACAGCTTCATACACACCATCCCCTATTTATATTGAACAATCGTCGCTGACATCAGCATGAACCATATGTGAAAATTGATACACCCAACCTCGACAAACAACTTCTGGAGACAGTCATGTTTTCCCGTCGGCGAATTTCCGCGAATCCGTCCTTATTATTAGCCTACGACACCAAATTATACAACTGTTCTCGATGGTAATTTATCCCAAAATACAAAGTAAATAGTTTTGAGTATTGCATCATGATGAAATAACGGCAAATTACACTACGGCAAGAACTCAAAGCCTCAAGAGAGGAAAGCGGCTGACACAGTCCTGCCTGCCCGACCTCAGGCGCTGCCCGGCCCGTTGCGCCCGTTCCCGCGGGGACGGCGAGCAAAGGATGAACCCTAGGAACGCCGCTAAAAGCAAGGGGTCGGGCCTTTCGGCCCGACCCCTTGCGTGCTGTCGTCTGTATCCGACGGAATCCGCACTTGCGGTCGGCTATGCGAGTGTCTTCTGCCGCGGCGCCGGCGCGATCATCTGCGGCGCGTCAGGCGTCGACGCGGCCATGAAACCGCCTGGCCGGCAATCCGGCTGACGGCCTGTGACGTCGCGCGCCCCTCGGCCGCCGCGAGCTTTCCCCCGCGAGTGCGGCGTTCTCGAAATCTGAGCGCACGAACCTCGAGAACAATCCATTGCTCGAATGTCCTTCCGCACAAGGATATCGCCAGGGTGTTTCGCGAACGCCATTAGATCGGCGTGCCGTTTTTCGCGATGTCGGCCAGGATGCGGGCCTTGAGCAGACGCGACACCGGCCCGGGCTTGCCGTCGCCCACGGGCGCGCCGTTGTAGCGCACGATGCTCAGGCAATCGTTGGTGGTGCCGAGGATCATCATCTCCCGGGCCGTGGCGATGGCCTCCTCGCGCACCGGCGCGAAGACCACCTCCGCCTCGCCGGCGAGGAGCTCCACCGCCCGCATGAGGGTGGTGCCGCGAAGGGCGTTGTTGAGCTCCGGCACGACGAAGCGGCCGTCCGCGTCCACCAGGCAGATGTTCTCGGTCGCGCCCTCGGCCAAAAAGCCCTTGTCGTCGTAGCAGACCGGGTAGTCCTCGCCGCGCATGGTGGCCTCGCGCTTCATGAGGACGTTGGGCAGGTAGTCGATGGACTTGATGCGGGCCAGGTAGTTCTGCTTGGCCGGGATGGAGGTGCGAAAGGCGGTCACGCCCTTCTCGAAGGCCTCGGCCGGACGAGGGTGGAAGCGGTAGGCCACGATGGTCAGGCTCGGCACCGGACACTCGGCCGGGTCGATGCCGAAGCCGCCCGGGCCGCGCCCGACGATGACCCGCACCATGCCCGTGTCCGCCCTGCCGGCCCGGCACACGGCCAGGGTCAAGTCCGCCACCTCGCCCCAGGGACAGGGCGGGGCAAGGTGGATGGCGGCGGCCGAGCGCTCCATGCGCTCGAAATGGGGGGCCACCTGGTAGAGCCGGCCGTCCACGTACTTGAGGGTCTCGAAGACCCCGTCGCCCCGATGGACCAGGTGGTCGTCCAGGGGGATGAGCAGAAGCCTCGGGTCCGTGCCGATCACGCCCAGGCGGTGCTCGTAAAAAGCCAGCAAATTCTCGCCGCCGGGGCGCGGCGCGGCCAGCAGACGGGCGACGTAGGCGTCGGCATCGACAATCTCGGGCATGGAAACCACTCCTTGCAAACGCATTGGGGGAAGCGTCCCTAAGGACGCCTCCCCCATTCACGATTTTTCCCTTCCGGTCAAACGGACGGTTACGCGGGCACGCCGACCTTGTCCTTCTCGATGAGCAGCTCGGCGATCTGCACGGCGTTGAGCGCCGCGCCCTTGCGGATGTTGTCGGCCACGATCCAGAGGTTGAGGCCATTGTCGATGGTCGCGTCCTCGCGGATGCGGCCCACGAACACGTCGTCCTCGCCGGCGGCGTGAATGGGCATGGGGTAGATCTTCTCCGACGGGTTGTCGTAGACCGTGACCCCCGGAGCCTGGGACAGGATGACCCGGGCGTCCTTGGCCGTGAGCTTTTTTTCGGTCTCGATGTTGACCGACTCGCTGTGGCCGTAGAAAACCGGCACGCGCACGGTGGTGGCCGTGACCCGAATCGAGTCGTCGCCCATGATCTTGGTGGTTTCCTTGATCATCTTGATTTCTTCGAAGGTGTAGTCGCCGTCGGAGAAAACGTCGATCTGGGGCAGGCAGTTGAAGGCGATCTGGTACGGATAGACCTTCGCCTCGGGGTCCTGCATGTTGAAGAGCTGGCGCACCTGCGTTTCGAGCTCGGCGATGGCCTTCTGGCCGGTGCCGGAAACGGCCTGGTAGGTGGACACGATCACGCGCTTGATTCTGGCCGCGTCGTGCAGGGGCTTGAGCGCCACCACCATCTGGATGGTCGAGCAGTTGGGGTTGGCGATGATGCCCTTGTGCCAGTCCACGTCGTCGGGGTTGACCTCCGGCACCACCAGCGGCACCTCGGGGTCCATGCGCCAGGCGCTGGAATTGTCGATGACCACGCAGCCGGACTTGACGGCGAAGGGCGCGAATTTTTTCGAGGTTGCGCCGCCGGCGGAGAAGAGCGCGATGTCCACGCCCTCGAAGGACTTCTCGGTCATCTCCTCGACGGTCAGCTCCCCACCGGCAAAAGGCACGGTGGTGCCCGCCGAGCGCGAGGAAGCCAAGGCCTTGACGGTCTTGGCCGGAAACGCGCGCTGTTCCAGGGTCTTGAGCATCTCCCGTCCCACGGCTCCCGTGGCCCCGGCCACGGCCACAACCCACTCGCCCCTGCCCATACGGTCCTCCATTGCGTTTATGGCGCCTCCGGCGGCCAGGAGGGGGAAGCCCCCTCCTGGACCTCCCCACAAGGGGATGGCCCACGGCGCTCGTCCAAGCGGTTATTTCGAAAAATATATGCTACAATACCAATTTGCTACAGTCCAAGGCCGGCCACGATGGACAGCACGGCCTCGGCCTTGTTGAGCGTATAGAGGTGCACCCCCGGCGCGCCCCGGTCGAGAAGGTCCCTGGCCTGTCGCTTGGCGTAGGCCACTCCCACCTCGGCCACGGCCGCCGCGCCGCCCGCGGCGTCGGCCGCTTCCAGCTCGGCCAGATAGGCCGGCGGCAGGCTCGCCCCGCAAAGCCCCACCAGCCGCTTGATGCTGGCCAGGCTCATGACCGGCAGCACCCCCGGCACGATGGGCGCGTCGATGCCGAGCGCCCGCACCTTGGTCACGAAGTCGAAATAGCAGTCGTTGTCGAAAAAAAGCTGCGTGACCACGAAGTCGCCGCCCACGGCGAGCTTCTGGCGCAGAAAGCCCAGGTCCGCCTCGGCCGAGATAGCCTCGGGATGGCATTCGGGATAGCCGGCCACGCCCAGGCACAGCGCGGGATACTCCCGCCGGATGAAGTTGACGAGGTCGGTGGCGTGCTGGAAATCGGCGGAATCCGGAACGAAATTCTCCTGCCCCCGGGGCGGGTCGCCGCGAAGGGCCAGCACGTTGTCCACGCCCGCCTCGCGCAGTCCGTCCAGGAAGCCGCGGATCTTCTCCCGGCTCGCCCCGACGCAGGTCAGATGGGCCATGGGCTCCAGGCCGTAGGCGGTCCTCAGGCGCGAGACGATCTCCAGCGTATGGGCATGGGTGCTGCCGCCGGCCCCGTAAGTCACGGAGACGAACAGCGGCCGCACCGGCAACAGCCGCTCCACCACGTCGAAAAACCCGGCCCAGGCGTCGCGCTCCTTGGGCGGGAAGAACTCCAGCGAAACGAACGGCCGCCTAGCCTCGATCAATTCCCTGATGCGCACGCGGTCTCCTTGCGATGGCGGGGAGGAAGAGGCGAAGACCGGGGGGGAAAAACCCCCTTTTTGAAAAAAGGGGGTTTTCCCCCCCCGGCCCCCCCTTTTCCCCGAAAAACTTTCAAAGGGGGGTTGTCGCTACGCGGACGATGTCGGTCGGCAGGCTCCGGAGGAGGCGGCTATTGGATGACCGCGCCGCCGGAGACGGCCAGCTGGGCCACGATCTCCCGGTCCGCTTCCAGAAACGGCCTGTCCTGCCCCTCCCGCGGGGTCAGCCATTCCAGTTCCTGCCCCTCCAGCGGATGGATCTCGCCTTCGAAGGCCTGGATATGGAAGAAATGCAGGCGCACGGAAATGTGGTCGTAGGCATGCTCTTTTTCCTGGAAAAAGGCAATCGCGGTAGGCGTTATGTCCAATTCTTCACGCAGTTCCCGCACCAATGCCGCGCGGACCGACTCGTTGGGCTCCACCTTGCCGCCGGGGAACTCGTACTGCCCGGCCATGGGCTTGCCTTCGGGGCGCTTGACGCCCAGATACTTTCCATCTTGCCAGATGACGGCGGCCACCACGGTCACGATCTTCGGCGGACACTTCATGATGCCTCCAGCAGTGCGGCCCGTCGGGCCTCAAGGTCGGCGATTTCTTCTTCCAGGACCGCCATGCGGGCGAGCAGTTCCTCGGCCTCGTGGCCAAGGGTTCCGTACTCCTTGCCGAGCGAGGAGAAGAGCTCCTTCTGGGCGTACGTTTCCGGCTCGGCCATGACGGCCTCCACTTCGGACTGGCGGGCCAGCACCGCTTCGAGCCTGGCCTCCAGCTTGTCAAAGGCTTCGCGCTTGGGCTTGATGTCGCGGTAGAGGGCGTTTCGCTGCTCGGCCACCTTGCGCTTGCGCTCCTTGTCCTCCTGGCGCGAGAGCTTCGGCGCGGCGGCCGGTGCCTCCTCGTCGCCGCCCGCGCCGTCCTGGCGGGCGGACTGAGCCTGGGCCTGGGCCGCCTCGTAGGCGGCGAAGCCCTCGTCGTAGACCGTGATCCCCTCCTCGCCCACGGACCAGACCTCGGCCGCCGCCTCGCGCAGCAGGTAGCGGTCGTGGGCCACCATGAGGATGGTGCCGGCGTATTCCGAAAGCGCCCGCACCAGCGCCTCGCGGCTCTCCAGGTCCAGGTGGTTGGTGGGCTCGTCCAGGACCAGGAAATTGGCCCGGGCGGAAAAAAGCCCGGCCAGGACCAGCCGCGACTTCTCGCCGCCGGACAGTTCGGACACCCGGCGCTCCCAGTATTCCTCGCCGAGGAGAAAAAGGCCCAGGATGGAGCAGACTTCCAGGTGCGTGGCCTTTGGCCCGGCCATGCGCTTCATCTCGGACATGACCAGGGCGTCGCTTTGCAAAATCTCTGTCTGGTGCTGGCTGAAATAGCCGAGCTTGACCCCGGTGCCGAGAAGCAGCCGGCCCGAGGCGGGCCGCAGCGCCCCGACCACGAGCTTTAAAAGCGTGGTCTTGCCCGCGCCGTTGTGCCCGACCAGGGCCACCTTCTGGCCGCGAAAGAGCTGGAAGGTCAGGGGCGGCCACAGGGGCCCCCGGCCGGGATAGGCGTAGGCCAGGTCGGCGGCGGCGGCCACTGTCTTGTCCGAGCGCTCGGGCTCGGGCAGCGTGAAGTTGAGCGTCTTTGCCCGCACGTCCGGCCGTTCGCTTTTCAGCGCCGACAGCTCCTTTTCGAGCTTGTCCACGTTCTTGAGCTTGCTTTGCGCCTGCCGGGCCTTGGTGGCCTTGTAGCGGAAGCGGTCGACGAACGCGCCATGCTGCTTGATCTTGCTGTCGATGGCCGCCGCCTGCCGCTCCCACTGCTTCTCCATCTCCTCGCGCCAGGCCAGGAACTGGGTGAAGGAGCCGGGCCGCCACACGGGCTTCACGTCGCCCATGAAAAGCGTATGCGTGGCCACCCGGTCGAGGAAGATCCGGTCGTGGGCCACGAAGACCAGTACGCCGGAAAAGTTGCACAGAAACGATTCGAGCCAGGAGACGGCGTCCAGGTCCAGGTGGTTGGTGGGCTCGTCGAGGAGCAGCACGTCGGCCCCGGCCGTGAGCACCCGGGCCAGCTTGGCCCGCTCGCGCCAGCCGCCGGACAGGGCGGCGATGGGCGCGGTCTGGTGCTTTTCCTCGAACCCCAGGCCGGAAAGGATGGTCTTGGCCCGGTGCTCGGGGTTGTAGCCCAGCGCATGTTCGAGGCTCGCCTGCTCGTGGGCCAGGGCCTCCATGGCCGCCTTGTCGCCGGCGGCCACGGCCGCGTCGTAACGGGCCCAGAACTCCTTCCAGGACGGCAGCGCGGCCATGACCCAGGAGAGGAGCGTCATGCCGAGGTCGGCCTCGTCCATGTCCTGGGCCACGTAGCCCAGGCGCGCGCCGGTGGAGAGGACCACCTTGCCGCCGTCGGGCTCGGATACCCCGGCGATGAGTTTTAAAAGCGTGGACTTGCCCGCGCCGTTCTGGCCGACCACGGCCAGGCGCGTGCCGCCGGGAATCTCCAGGGAAAACTCCTTGAAGAGGTCGCGGCCGCCATAGGACTTGGAGAGATTTTGCAGACTGACTTTGGCCATAACTTCCATGGGCGCGACGCGCGGCCGCGAAGGGGCATGCCGGGCGGATCGCCCGGCGCTGCCCTCCATACGCAAAAAAGGCCCGGAGAACCAGCCCCCGCCGCCGGAAAAAACCGACGGCCGGGAGCGGTCCCGCCGGGCCTTGGAATCGCTGACGTTCCCGCTAGCCCAGACGCGCCACGACCAGGTCGCCCATGGCCTTGCAGCCGACAAGCGTCTTGCCGGGTTCCATGATGTCGCCCGTGCGGTAGCCCTCGGAGAGCACCTTGGCGCAGGCCGCCTCGATGGCGTCGGCCGCTTTTGCCTCGCCGAAGGAGTGCTTGAGCATCATGGCCACGGACAGGATGGTGGCCAACGGGTTGGCCTTGTCCTGGCCCGCGATGTCCGGGGCCGAGCCGTGGATGGGCTCGTACAGGCCCGGGTTGGCCGCGCCGAGCGACGCCGAGGGCAGCATGCCGATGGAGCCGGTGATGACTGCCGCCTCGTCGGACAGGATGTCGCCAAAGAGGTTCTCGGTCACGATGACGTCGAACTGGGACGGGTCGCGCACCAGCTGCATGGCGGCGTTGTCCACGTACATGTGGGAAAGCTCCACGTCGGGATAGTCCTTGGCCACCTCCAGCACCACGGCCCGCCACAGGCGCGAGACGTCGAGCACGTTGGCCTTGTCCACGCTGCACAGCCTGCCCCGGCGCTTTCTCGCCGTCTCGAAGCCGACCTTGGCGATGCGGCGCACCTCGTGCTCGGCGTAGACCATGGTGTTGAACCCCACCTTCTCGCCGCCGCGCTCCTCGATGCCGCGCGGCTCGCCGAAATAGGCCCCGCCCGTGAGCTCTCGCACGACCATCACGTCGAGCCCCTTGCCCACGATGTCCGGGCGCAGGCAGCAGGCGGCGGCCAGCTCGGGAAAAAGCCTGGCCGGACGCAGGTTGGCGAAAAGCCCCAGCGCCTTGCGGATGCCGAGCAGGCCCTTTTCCGGGCGGATGGCCGGATCAAGCGTGTCCCACCGGGGGCCGCCGACCGCGCCCAAAAGCACGGCGTCGGCCGCCTTGCAGGCCGCCACCGTGGCCTCGGGCAACGGGCCGCCCGTGGCGTCGATGGCCGCGCCGCCGATCAGCGCCTTGGTAAAGGCGAACTCCAGGCCGAACTTTTCGCCGACCGTCCCCAACACCTTCATGGCCTCGGCCACGATCTCGGGACCTATGCCGTCGCCCGGCATCACACAGATATTATAACGCATGGCATGTCCTCGAGGGGAAGCCTCCGGCGGGCAGGGGCTCCGCCCCTGCACCCCGCCGGGGGGGATCATCCCCCCCGGTCCCCCTGTAAAGGGGGTAAATAATATTCTCGTTGTCCATGCCCCGGGCATCCCCCTAGAGGGGGTGGTCCAGGAGGGGCCACTGGCCCCTCCTGGCCGCCGGAGGCATCTTCCTCTTCTTTCTTCCCGCTTACGCGCGCGCGGCCAGGCGTTCCTTGACGTAGGGGACGAGGCCGCCGGCGTCGAGGATGCCTTTCATGAAGGCCGGCACGGGCTTGCACTGGATCTTCTGGCCCGTGGTCAGGTCTTCGATGACGCCGCTGTCGGCGTCGATCTTCAGTTCGTCGCCGTCGCCGATCTTGCCGACGTCGTCGCCGATCTCCAGCAGAATAAGGCCCATGTTGAAGCTGTTGCGGTAGAAGATGCGGGCGAAGCTGTGGGCGATGACCACGGGAATGCCCGCGCCGAGCAGGGCCACGGGCGCGTGCTCGCGGGAGGAGCCGCAGCCGAAGTTCTCGCCGGCGACCATGATGTCGCCTTTTTTGACCCGTTTGATCCAGCCGGGCTCCAGGCCCTCCATGCAGTTGGCCCCGAGTTCGGCCACGTCGGTGGTGACCAGGAACCGGGCGGGAATGATGGCGTCCGTATCGATATGCGCCCCGACTTTGTGCGCTTTTCCTTGAAACATGATCTCTCTCCTTAAGTATATCCCAGCGAGGGGGTCCGGGGGGCATCATGCTCCCCGGCCGCCGGAGGCATCTTCCTCTTTTTACACCTTCGCCGGGTCCACGATCTCGCCGGCGATGGCGGCGGCGGCGGCGGCCGGGCCGGAGAGGTAGACTTCGCTTTCCAGGCTGCCCATGCGGCCCTTGAAGTTGCGGTTGGTGGTGGCGATGGCGCGCTCGCCGCCGGCCAGGATGCCCATATGGCCGCCGAGGCACGGCCCGCAGGTGGCCGGGCCGACGATGCAGCCGGAATCCATGAAGGTTTCGATCAGCCCTTCGGCCAGGGCCTGCCGCCAGATGGTGGGGGTGGCGGGCAGGACGATGCAGCGCACGGTCTTGGCGACCTTCCTG
>NZ_JARKOZ010000187.1 GCF_029978005.1 Solidesulfovibrio sp.
CGGTTTTTCGCCTCGCGCGGGGAGAAGACCTGCCGGCCCTTGGCGTAGCGGCGCGTCACGAAGGCCCGCCGCACCTCGGCGAATTCGGGCTGGTCGAGTTCCGCCAGCAGGTCGGCGTCGGTCAGGCGCATGGGCTTCCCCGAAAAAGGCGACGTCGGCCGGCGCGGGCGCGCCGGACCGCACCGCCAAGCCTAGCCCATGTCGCGGCGTCGGGAAAGGCCCCCGCCCCCCGGGTCTACTTTTCCGTGGCCGGGCCGCCGAGGTGCGTCAGAAAAGCGGTGAAATTGCCCGTGAACTCGTAGTTGCCCACGTGGGTGAAGACGCTGTGCACATCGGCGTAGATCTCGCCGCCGATGTCCGTCCAGCGCTTGCAGAAGGCGTAGTCCTCGGGAAGGTAGTCCCGCGTGGCCGCATCGATGGCCGTCTCGAAAAAGGCCACGTTCCCCACATGGTCGTCGTTGGTGTAGGCATAGTCGTAGACGAGCTCGGGATAGGCCTCGGCCAGGCGCGCGAACACCTCGCGCCTGATCATCATGAAGCCCGTGGCCCCGTACTCCACGGGCACGAGGCCCGTGCCCGGCTCGGGCCGGCCGCCGGGCTTGAGCTTCACGGCGTAGTGCAGCGAGGCGGCCTGGGCCACGCGCGGCAGCACGTCGCGCCGGATCGTGCGCAGCTTGTCCACGTCCAGGTGCTTGACCGGATAGATGCCGCAGACCACGTCCTTGTCCGCTTCCAGGTACTTCCAGGCCAGCTCCGGCGAAAAGCCGATGTCCGCGTCGATGAAGAGCAGATGCGTGTATTCCTTCTGGCGCAGGAATTCGTTGGCCACGAGGTTGCGCCCGCGCGTGATGAGGCTCTCGTGGGACGGGGTGAGCATGCCGGTGCGGATGCCCTGGCGCTCCAGGAACCCGAGCATGGGAATGAGCGAGCGCAGGTACTGGATCGACACGTTGCCGTTGTAGCAGGGCGTGCCGATCATGAGCATGCGGCCCCTGGGATCGAGCGGCTCGGACATGGGCAACCTCCCGGACGTTTGGCGGGGAACGCCGATTTCCCCGTTTCCCGGCCGGTTATCCGGTCAGGCCCCGGGGAAGTCAAGGTGGCTCGCCGCCTTGGACACGCCGGCGGCCATGGGCTATCGTGCCCCAGGCGCGCCGTTTCGCGCCAGAGGCGATCCCCACATGGCCCTGCCCCGAGACATCCCCTGCGAAGAGATCATGGAGTCCCTGGCCGACGGCGTCTTCACCGTGGACACGGACTTCACCATCACTTTCTTCAACCGCGCCGCCGGAGCCATCGCCGGCATCGCCCCGGCCGAGGCCCTGGGCCGCAAATGCTGGGAAGTCTTCCACTCGAGCCTGTGCGACGGCGACTGCGCCCTGGGAGCCTGCATCCGCGACGACGCCACGCTCTCGGAAAAAGCCATCTTCATCGTGCGCCCCGACGGCCGCAAGGTGCCGGTCAGCATCAGCGCCGCGCCCCTGCGCGACGCCGCCGGACGCATCGTCGGCGGCGTGGAGACCTTCCGCGACATCGCCGACCTCGACCGGCTGCGCAAGGAAGTGGACGGCGTGCGCACCCTGGAGGACATCGTCACCAAGAACAGGGAAATGGCCCGCCACCTGGACCTGCTGCCGCCCATCGCCCAAAGCGGGGCCACGGTGCTGCTGCTTGGCGAATCCGGCACCGGCAAGGAACTCTTCGCCCGGGCCCTGCACAACCTGAGCCCCCGGGCGAGTGGCCCCTTCGTCGCCGTCAACTGCGGGGCCATCCCCGGCGAACTCCTGGAATCGGAACTCTTCGGCCACGCGCGCGGCGCGTTCACCGACGCCAAGACCGAACGCAAGGGCCGCTTCGCCCTGGCCGCCGGCGGCACGCTCTTCCTCGACGAGATCGGCGAACTGCCCCTGCCCCTGCAAGTCAAGCTCCTGCGCGTGCTCCAGGAACATACCTACGAGCCGCTGGGCTCTGACAAGACCGTCGCCGCCGACGCGCGCATCATCGCCGCCACCAACCGCGACCTGGAAGCCATGGCCGGCTCGGGCGCGTTCCGCCGCGACCTGTTCTACCGCCTGAGCGTGGCGCGCATGGCCCTGCCGCCCCTGCGCGCCCGCCCCGAAGACATCCCGCTGCTCATCGCCACCTTCATCGAACGCCTGAACCTCCTTCGCGAAAAATCCGTCGTCGGCATAAGCGACGCCGCCCTGCGCCTGCTCCTGCGGCACGACTACCCGGGCAACGTCCGCGAACTGCAAAACATCCTGGAATACGCCTTCATTCTGTGTCCCAGCGGCCGCATCGGCCCCGAACACCTGCCCGACTACCTGCGCCCCGCCCCCGCCGCCCCCCAGGCCGGGCCGGACGCCCCCCGCACCATGCGCGCCGCCAAATACCACGCCGCCAAGGCCGCCCTCGCCCGCCACAACGGCAAAACCATGGCCGCCTGCCGCGAACTGGGCGTCACCAAGGATACGTTGCGCCGGATTCTGGAACAGGGACCGGGAGCGGAGGCGGAGGTGGAGAGTGAGCAGGGGATGGAGAAGGGAAGAAGGAAGATGCCTCCGGCGGCCAGGAGGGGGTGACCCCCTCCTGGACCTCCCCGCCAGGGCGGATGGGAGGGAGGTCGGGGATGGCAAGCGGCGGGACGTCGGTCATTGTGGTCTGGGAATCGGCCCGGACCCGCAGGCCGCAAAGCCGGCCAGCACGTCCGGGCC
>NZ_JARKOZ010000203.1 GCF_029978005.1 Solidesulfovibrio sp.
AGAAGACGTAGCGGCCGTCGGGGCTCATGGCCACGCTGTAGAGCCGGCCCTCGTAGTCGTGGCCGATGGGCGGGCGCAGCACGCGCAGTTGTTCGCCGGTGCGGATGTCCCAGACGCGGCAGGTCTTGTCGTCCGAGGCCGTGGCCAAGTAGCGGCCCAGGCCGTCCACGGCGATGCGTTTGATAAGCGCCGTGTGCATGCCGGTTTCGATGCGAAGGATCGGCTCGGCCGGCGGGGTGCCGGCGGCGGCGTGGCAGTAGGCGGAAAGGAGCAGGACAGCAGTCAGCAGGCAGACGCGAAAGCGCATGGGAGCAACTCCTCGCCCATCAGCGGGCGGCGCGCATCATTCTCCCGCCGCCCGTCCCCGTCAAGAGCCCCGTTGTATTCCCCGGCCCCGCGAAGGCCGCCGCAACGCCCCCTCCCCGCTTTCCTAAACAATTGATGAAATCTGCCACCCCCCTTGCGGGGAGAGTCCGGGAGGGGGTCACCCCCACCCGGCCGCCGGAGGCATTCCCCTCCCCCTCTCCATCCCTACTCTTTCGCGCGGCTGGCGCGGTCCACCAGGTAGACGATGGACTGGTAGGGCACGCCGGCGTGGTAGGACAGGCCGATCTCGCAGGTGCGGCTGTTGCAGTAGCCGCCGGTGGTCGAGGCCGGCAGTTGCGGCCACAGGTCAGCCAGAGCGGCGGCGTTGAGCTCGGGGTAAAAAAAGCCCCGGTCGCCGGCGAAGCCGCAGCAGTGGATGCCCTGCGGCACGACAACCTCCCGGGCGCAGGCGCGCGCCAGAGCCGCGAACTTGGCGGAAAGCCCCATCTTGACCGAGGTGCAGGACACGTGCAGGGCCACGGTCTCGGGGAGCTTCGCCACGTCGAGGTGCTCCAGGCAATGGTCGTGGATGAATTCCACGGGCTCGTGGAGCTTGAGCCCCGGCTCCATCTTGCAGCGCATGGTGTAGAGGCAGGGGCTGGCGTCGCAGAGGATGGGGACTTCCCCGTCGCGGCTGACCCGGCGCAGGGCCGCCTCCAACTCGGCCGACTTGCGCGATGCCTGATCGTGCATGCCCTTGGATTCGAGCGTCAGGCCGCAGCACAGTTCCCGCATGCCTTCGGGGAAGAGGACGTCGAAGCCGGCCTTGGCCAGGACGGACATGGTGGCCTCGAAAAGCCCCCGCTGGTCCGGGTCCGGGGCGGCCGGCCCCATGGCGCGCGTGGTGCAGCTCGGGAAGTAGACCACCTGCCGCCCCCTGCCCTGGCTCGTGTCGCAAAAGCGCATAGCCGGCGCGGCCTTGGGGGCGTTGGGCGTCCAGTAGGGCACGAGCCCCCCGGAGAGCTTGCGCAGGCCGTGGGTCATGGCGGTCATGGCCCGGGTCCCGAGCAGGTTGTGGACGGCGTGGGAGAGCCCCAGCCCCTGGCGGGCCAGGGTGGTGACCAGGCCGTAGTGCTCGGCCACCCAGCGCCCGATGCGGCGGCCGCGCTCGGTGGATTCCCGGCGGCGGTAGTCCTTGGTGAACACGCCCGTGTCCACGGAGACCGGGCAGACCGTGGCGCACAGGCCGTCGGCGGCGCAGGTCTGGTTGCCGAAATACTCGTATTCCTGGTGGAAGAGGTCGAACTCCGCCTTGTCCCCCCGGGCCGTGGCCAGGGCCATGTGGCGTTGGAGGGTGATGCGCTGGCGGGGGGTGGTGGTGACGTTTCGCGAGGGGCACACGGATTCGCAGTAGCCGCATTCGATGCAGGGATCGACCAGGGGGTTCACCCGGGGCAGGGGCTTGAGGTTTTTGAGGTGCACCTGCGGGTCGTCGGTGAGGATGACGCCGGGGTTGAGGAGGTTGTCCGGGTCGAAGGCGCGCTTGAGGCGCTTCATGTAGGCGTAGGCCACGTCGCCCCACTCCATTTCCACGAAGGGGGCCATGTTGCGGCCCGTGCCGTGCTCGCCCTTGAGCGACCCGTCGTAGCGCCCCACGACCATTTGCGTCACCTCGTCGATGAGTTCGCGGTAACGGGACACGGAATCCGGGTCGGCGAAATCCGGGCAGAAGACGAAGTGGAGGTTCCCTTCCAGGGCGTGGCCGAAGATGATGCCCTCGGCGAAGCCGTGACGGGCCATGAGGCGCTGAAGCTCGACAGTGCCCTCGGCCAGGCGCTCGATGGGGAAGACCACGTCCTCGATGATGACGGCGCTGCCGGGCTTGCGCGCCCCGCCGACCGAGGTGAAAAGCCCCCGTCGGATGTTCCAGAGCTTTTCGAAGTCGTCCTTCTTGTCCATGAAAAGAAGCGGAAAGACCGGCTCGATGCCGGCGACGCGGGTCAGGGCGTCGTCGATGCGGGACAGAAGCTCGGCCTTGTCCGCGCCGCGGACCTCGACCAGAATGGCGGCGGCCTCCTCGCTTAGTTCCTTGAGGTAGGCGGGCATGCCGGGCTTGTCCTCGACGCTGCGAAGCGACGCCCGGTCCATGAGCTCCACGGCGGACACGGTCCCGCTTTTGAGCGCGATGGTGGCCCGGCAGGCGTCGGCGATGGTCGGGTAGATCATGAGCGAGGAGGCCTTGAAGGGATGCTCGACCACCGTGCGGTAGGTGACCTCGGCTATGAAGGCCAAGGTGCCCTCGGAGCCGACGATGAGGTGAAGCAGGATGTCGAAAGGGTCCTCGAAGTCCACGAAGGCGTTGATGCCGTAGCCGGTGGTGTTCTTGATCTTGAACTTGCGGCGGATGCGCTCGGCGAGCGTGGTGTCGGCCAGGATTTCGGCGCGGATGGCGGCCAGTTCGTCGAGGAGCGCGGCGTGGGTCACGGTGAAGCGGGCCCGGGAAACGGGGTCGGCCGTGTCCAGGCTGTCGCCGTCGATGAAGACGAGCTTCATGGACTCCACGGTCTTGTAGCTGTTCTCGGCCGTGCCGCAGCACATGCCCGAAGAGTTGTTGGCCGCGATGCCGCCGATCATGCACGCGCCGATGGAGGCCGGGTCCGGGCCGATCTTGCGGCCGTGGGGGGCGAGTTGGACATTGGCCTGGGCTCCGATGACGCCGGGCTCGAGGCTGACGCTCGCCGCGCCGGGATGGATGCGCAGCCCCCGGAAATTGCCGGCCAGGTAGACCAGCACGGAATCGGTCAGCGCCTGGCCGGACAGGCTCGTGCCGGCGGTGCGGAAAGTGACGGCCACCTTGGCGTCCGAGGCGGCGCGCAGAAGCCAGGCCACCTCGCGGGCGTCGCGGACCTTGACCACGATCTTGGGGACGAGGCGGTAGAAACTGGCGTCGTCGCCCAGGGCCAGGGCCGAAAACGGGCCGAGGAACACGCGGTCGCGGGGGATGAACCCGAGGATGCGATCGTAGAAGTCCTTGTGGGCCGGAGGCAAGGCGCATGCGTGGGCGTGCTCGGACATGGGGTGCTCCTTGAGGAAAGGGCTCGGCCGCTTTCGGGCGGCCTTGTTCCATCATGCCACAAATTCGGGGACATCGGCAACGGCCGGATCGCGACGGACAACAGCATGGAAAAATGAACGAAATATAAACTTCACCACAAGACCAGTGACTTTTCGGGCGAAGATGTCTATTTTGCGGAAACAGCGATGCTTTCTTCCCGACATAATGTAAGAAGAGGTGGTTCACTTTGCTTTTCCATCTGTTTTCTCCCCGCGAAGAGCCCCCGCTTCCCTCGTTTCGCACACCGCCAAGCACGGATAGCCAAGCCATGTCCCTCCCGAACGCCTATTCGCTCAAGACGTCGAGCATCCCGAAATACTTCACGGCGATACTCGAAGTGGACATGCCGCAGGACTTCAATGCAAATTTCATGACGAGCATCGGATTTCGCTATGCGATCGATCGATCCTTCATCGACATACTGAAGGAACTGCATTTTCTTTGCGACAACGGAATGCCGACCAAACGTTATACGGATTTTTATGATCTGACCCAGGGCAAGACCGCCCTGTTCAACGGCATATACGAGGCCTACGGCAAGCTCTTCGAGAAGTTTCCCGAGGCGCAAAAGCTGTCCGAGACGCAAGTCGTCGACGCGCTCAGGCAGCTTTATGAAGGGAAGAAAACCGATATGATGATCAGCGGCATCTCCGCCACATTCGTGGCGCTGTGCCGCGTCGTCGACGATTTCGACGCCATGGCCTCCGAGGTCCGCCGGGCGCGCCAGGCGGAGCCGCCGCAACCCGGCCCGGCCCTGCCTCCCGTCGCCGTCCCGGAAACGGTCGCAACCCCTTCCCAACCGACGACGACAGGCGAACCGACGCCCAGCGATCTGGCCGACGAGGAGGAATCCGAACCCCTTGTCCTCGGTCCGGAATACGAAATCCGGCCCGAGACGCAGCTCGCCGCGCCGGACCGCGTCCAGGAAACCCAGACGGTCAGCGCCGTCGCGGCCGCGAGCGTTCCCGAGGCGCCTTTCCCCGAATCCGAACAACCGGCGGCCATGGCCGAGGCAACGCCGCGGCAGGTCGAACCCGAGCCGCTGACGCTTGTCCTCGACACGGAGGAGCCCGCAAGCGCCGCGGCTTCGACCGCACCCGTCCGGGCCGCCACGGCCGCGTCCGAGCCGGAGCCGCTGGTCCTGGAAACGGACGCGCCGGACGACGCCCCGCCCCTGCACCGGGATCGCCTCGCCGCCCCGGCCCCTCTTGCCGCGCCACCGGTGCCGCGACGCGAGCCGGACGCGCCCACGGCCACGGACGTCTCGGCCCGGGCCGACGCCATGCCCGAGGTCCCCGTGCAGGCCGCCCGCACCGGCCATGCCCTTGCGGACGTTTTCGAACCCACCCCCTTGACGCTCCTCCTGGAATCGGACGTGCCGGGCGAGATCGCGCCCTCCGACCACGACCGTACCGCCACCCCGCCGGCGCACGACGCGACCTTGGTCCTGGACCTCGAAACGCCCCCCCTCTCCCGGACGGACGCCGACGCCAAGACCGCCATGGATCAGGAGACGTCGTCCCCCCCGGCATCCGCGCCGACGGACCAGCTTCTCGAGGTGGATGCACCCGCGACGGGCGCTCCTTGGACCGTCCCGGCGGACGAGGCCTCAGGCCACGGGACGGAGTCGGCCTTCCCCCTCGACGAGGCGACCACAGCCATCGCCGAGTCCCATGACGCCGCTCCCCAACGGGAGGTCCCCCGGCCGGCGCGGCCGACCATCACCATCAGCCCTTCCCTGGCCTTCGAAATCGACCTGTCGCCGTCCGAGACGGCCGGGGTGGGCGCCTCGCCGTCGCCGCCGGCCGGAGCCGACGACGGCGCGGAAAAGGCCCAGCGCCGGCCCCTCCAGATCGTGCTGCCCGAAAGCACGGACCCGGCCGTCTACGACGCCATTTTCGCCAGCCTCAAACGGCACCTGCTCGATTCCGACGCCTAGCGTCGCGCCCATGGGATGCGCGAGCGCGCATTCCATGGGCGACAGCCGTTTTCCGAACAGATACGCTCGTGGTCCTTGAGGGACGCCGCACCGGCCCGCCCGAACAAAAAGGCGTCCCCGGCCGCGGCCGGGGACGCCTTGTCATCCGATAAACAGCAGCGCTGCCGCGGCTACATCACCTTGATGACCTCGATGAGCACGTTGGTCACCTTCTCGGCGTTCTCCTTGAAGATGGTGACGATCTCCTCCCAGTTGACCGGCGGCTCGTCGGTCTTCCAGCAGTCGTAGTCCGTGCTCATGGCCACGGCCGCGTAGGGCACGCCGGCCTCCACGGCCAGGGCGCACTCCGTGGCCACGCTCATGTTGATGACGTCCGCGCCCCAGGCCCGGAACATGTTGGACTCGGCCCGGGTGGAAAAGCGCGGCCCCTCGATGGTCACCACCGTGCCCCGGTCGTGGTGGCGGTAGCCGAACTTGCGGCAGGCGGCGACGAGCAGTTGGCGCAGGGGCTCGGAAAAGGGCTCGGCCATGGGCGTGTGGGCCGGGTTGTGGGGCTCGAACCGGTCGTGGAAGGTCAGGTGCCGCCTTCTGGTGAAGTCGATGAACTGGTCGAGGATCACCAGGTCGCCCCGGCCGATCTCCTGGCGCAGCGATCCCACGGCGGTGGTGGACAGGATGGCGGCGCAGCCGATCTTGCGCAGGGCGTGGATGTTGGCCCGGTAGTTGACGTGGGTGGGCGTGGCCGTGTGGGCCCGGCCGTGGCGGGCGAGGAGCACCACCTCCTTGCCGCCGATCCGGCCCTGGCGCAACGTGGAGTTGGGCGGCCCGTAGGGGGTGTCCATCTCCATGTCGGACGGGTTGTCCAGGATGTTCGGGTCGTCCAGTCCGCTGCCGCCGATGATGCCGATTTTCATATCGCTCCCGTTGCCCCGGCCGGCCGGCCGGGAATATGCGCCCCCACGCGTCGCCGGGACAGATCCCCCGCGTCGCGCCCGCATAGACTCTTACAGTGGTCGATTAGACGATCTGCAGAATGCTCTCGCAGCCGTAGGTCCGGAACTGTTCCCGACCGTTGAGGAAGGACAGTTCGATGACCACGCCGATGCCGGCGATCTCCGCCCCGAAGCCCTCCACCAGCTTGACCACGCCGGACAGCGTGCCCCCGGTGGCCAGCAGGTCGTCGATGACCAGCACTTTTTCGCCCCGAAGCAGCGCGTCCTCGTGCATGCACAGCGTGTCCGAGCCGTATTCCAGGTCGTAGGAGACGCTGCGGGTCTTGTAGGGCAGCTTGCCGGGCTTGCGCACGGGCACGAAGCCGATGCCCATCCTATAGGCCAGGGCGGCGCCGAAGATGAAGCCACGGGCTTCGGCGGCCACGATCTTGGTCGCCTTGGTGTCGGCGAAGCGTTTGGCCAGCAGGTCCACGGCCTCGCGGAAGCCTTCCGGATCGCCGAGAAGCGGCGTGATGTCGAAAAAGAGGATGCCCTGCTTGGGATAGTCCGGGATGTCGCGAATGAGCTTGCGCAGATCCATGGCCGTCTCCTTAGAATAATGCGGACTGGTACCGCATTCGGATAGGGATTTTGGGCAATCGGGTCAAGCCGGGCTTGGCCGCGGCGGCAAGGTGCGCTAGGGAACCGCCCATGGAACACGCCCCCCTCGCCTGCGACACCCTCGTCGCCGCCGGCGTCCTCGTCACCCAGGACGACGACCGGCGCGTCCTTTGCGACGCCGCCCTGGCCGTGACGGACGGCCGCATCGCCGCCCTGGGCCCGGCCTGCGAAATCCGCACGCGCTTCGCGCCGGCCGAAACCCTGGACCTGTCCGGCTGCCTGGTCCTGCCCGGGCTCGTCAACACCCACTGCCACGCCGCCATGACCCTTTTCCGGGGCCTGTGCGACGACGCGCCGCTTCGGGTCTGGCTGTCCGAGCACATCTGGCCGGCCGAGGCCAGGCTCACGGCCGAGGCGGTGCGCCTGGGCACGGCCGTGGCCTGCGCCGAGATGCTGGCCTCGGGCACGACCTGCTTCCTGGACGCCTATCTCTTCGTCGACGCCGTGGCCGACGCCGTGGCCGCGTCCGGCATGCGGGCGGTGCTGTGCCAGGGGGTGTTCGAGATCGCCAACGCCGGGTTCAAGACCGTGGAGGCGGCCTTCGCCTCGGCCGGAGCCCTGGCCGACCGGCTGGCCGGCCACGACAGGCTTCGCGCCGCCATCTTTCCCCACGCCGTGTACACCTGCTCGGCCGCGACGCTTGTGCGCTGCGCCGAGTTCGCCCGCGCCCGGAACCTGCTCCTTTCCACCCACGCCTGCGAGACGGCCAAGGAGAACGACGACTGCCTGGCGGCCAACGGCGCGCGGGTCATCCCTTATCTTTCCGACCTGGGCCTGCTGGAGCCCAAGACCCTGCTCGCCCACGGCGTGGCCCTGGACGCGGCGGACATCGACCGGCTCGCCGCGACCGGCACGGCCGTGGCCCACTGTCCGAGGAGCAACATGAAGCTCGGCAGCGGCGTCGCGCCCGTGGCGGCGCTGCTTCGCGCCGGCGTGACGGTTGGGCTCGGCACGGACGGTGCGGCCAGCAACAACGCGCTGAACGTCTTTTCGGAAATGGCGACCGCCGCCCTGCTGCAAAAGGTCGCCGCGAACGATCCGACGCTGCTCGAAGCGCCGGCCGCCCTGGACATGGCCACGCGAGGCGGCGCGGCCGCCCTGGGCTGGCCGCAGCTCGGGCGCCTGGTCGTCGGCGGCCCGGCCGACCTGTGCGCCCTGGACATGGCCAAACCGCAACTGGCCACGGGGCTCTCCCCGGTCTCGGACTGCGTCTACGCGGCGAGCGGCGGCGAAGTGGCCTGCACCATGGTCGCGGGCAAGGTGCTTTATCGGGACGGCGCATTCCCGGGCCTGGACTACCCCGGCCTTCTGGCCGCCTTCCGCCGGGCCAGCGCCGGGATCAGCGGCCGCGCCTCTTGACAAGACCGCCCGGCTCCATAATAAGGGCTGGCTTTGCGCTGAAATCTTTCCCGCGCCCCGACCCGCGCGGCCCGGAGGTTATCCCATGTCCCAGGTCATCACCGTCAATGGCGTCGAATGCCATCCCATCGTGGAAAAATGCGTGGGCTGCGACCGCATCATGGAGCAGGACGGGGGCAAATACTGCAAGAGCTATCCCCTGCCCGAACGCAAATGGGCCCAGAAGGTCTGCAACTTCGCCACCCACGTCAAGCTCGAAGTCGACAAGGGCGGCAAGGTCAACATCAACCCCTTGAAGGCCTCCAAGCGCGCCGCCCGCGGCCGTTAGACCCTTCCCCCCTTTCCCGCATCCACGCCGGGAGGTTCGCGCCTCCCGGCTTTTTGCGTTGCGCCCGCGCGGTTTGCCATCCCCTGGCCAAGGCGCTATGAGGGGAGAGCCCCAGAATCCGACCGAAAACCCCGACCCGGAGCCTGCCCGTATGCTTGACGCCCTGCTCGCCAGCCTCGACCAAAAACGCGACATGGTCATCGACCTGCAACGCGAACTGACCGCCATCCCGGCCCTGGGGCCGGACAACGGCGGCCCCGGCGAAAGGGAAAAAGCCGACAGGCTCAAGGCCCTGCTGGCCGACATGGGCTTCCCGGAAGCCCGCGAGATAAACGCCCCCGATCCCCGCGTGCCCTGCGGCCACCGGCCCAACCTCGCCGTGGTCGTCCCGGGCAGGGACGCCTCTCGCACCTTCTGGATCATCTCCCACCTGGACATCGTGCCGCCGGGCGATCCGGCCCTGTGGCGTTCCGATCCCTACTCCCTGGTGGTCGAGGGCGACGTGCTCTACGGCCGGGGCGTGGAGGACAACCAGCAGGCCGTGGTCAGCGCCGTCATCCTGGGCAAGGCCCTGCTCGAAACGGGCGTCGTGCCGCCGATAAACTACGGCATGCTCTTCGTGGCCGACGAGGAGACCGGCAGCAAGTACGGCCTGGACTACGTGGCCGCCCACGGCGAGGGGCTCTTCACCAAGGAAGACCTGTTCCTCGTGCCCGACTTCGGCCTGCCCACCAGCGAAATGGTGGAAGTGGCCGAAAAAAGCATGCTTTGGTACAAGATCGTCGTCAACGGCCGCCAGTGCCACGCCTCGACCCCCGAGGCCGGCGTCAACTCCCTGGCCGCCGCTTCGCTGTTCGTGCTCAAAATCCCCAAGCTCCACGACCGCTTCCCGGCGAAAAACCCGCTCTTCCAGCCGGCCAACTCCACCTTCGAGCCGACCAAGAAGGAAGCCAACGTGGACAACATCAACACCATCCCCGGCCGCGACGTCTTCTACGTCGACTGCCGGGTGCTGCCCGAATACGACCTGGACGACGTGGTCGCGGCCATTCAGGAATACGGCCGCGAGGTCGAGGCCGCCTGCGGCGTGACCATCGACTACGAGGTGGTGCAAAAGGAGCAGGCCGCGCCGGCCACGCCCGAAGACGCCCCCATCGTGCAAAAGGTCATGGCCGGCATCCGCGCCGTCTACGCCGGGGCCAAGCCCCGGCCCATGGGCATCGGCGGCGGCACGGTGGCCGCCTACCTGCGCCGGCGCGGCTACCCGGCCGTGGTCTGGTCCACCCTGGAGCACAACGCCCACCAGCCCAACGAACGCTCCAGCGTCAAACGCACCATCGGCGACGCCAAGGTCATGGCGCACGTGCTGGCGGGCGAGTGAGAGGAAGAGGAAGAATGCCTCCGGCGGCCAGGAGGGGCCTAGGGCCCCTCCTGGACCACCCCATCTGGGGGGAGGTAGGGGCAACGCTGACGTAGCGGGTAGGAGCGGGGTTGCGATGGATTTGAAGCGCGCCTGGAAGAAGCTGCTCATGGGGCAGTGCCGCCGGCCCGGGGGACTCCTCGGCGAGTACATCGGCCGGCGGATGAACCGCAGCCACTACGCGCTGACGGGCTGGGGCCTGTCCCACGTGGCCGTCGCCCCGGACGACGACGTGCTCGACATCGGCTGCGGCGGCGGGCGCACCCTGGCCCGGCTGGCCGAGCTTTCCCCCAGGGGGCGCATCTGCGGCGTCGACGCCTCGGCCAAAAGCGTGGCCATGTCCCGGCGCTGCAACGCGGCGGCCATCGCCTCGGGCCGCATGGACGTGCGCCAGGCCTCGGTTTCGGCCCTGCCCTTTCCCGACGCGACCTTCCGGCTGGTCACGGCCGTGGAGACGCACTATTTCTGGCCGGACCTGGCCTCGGACTTTCGCGAGGTGTCGCGGGTGCTGCGCCCGGGCGGCCGCGTCCTGCTTCTGGCCGAGGTCTACGACACGCCGCGCTTCGACGCCCGCAACCGCAAATGGCTGGAACTCGTGCCCATGACCTACCTGAGCCCGGAGCGCTTTCGCAAGCTTTTCGCCGAGGCCTGCTTCGACGACGTCGCCGTGCACGAGGAAACCGACCACGGCTGGCTCTGCTGCCTCGGCCGCAAGCCCCTCTAACCCCTTTCCCTCCCCTTTTTCAGATGCACACTTTTTTCCCTTCACTCCCCCCGCTTCAAGGGGGTCCGGGGGGGATTATCCCCCCCGGCAGGGAGGTCCAGGAGGGGCGGCGCCCCTCGTGGCCGCCGGAGGCATCTCCCCATGCATGACCTCATCGTCGTGGGCGCGGGGCATGCGGGGTGCGAGGCGGCCATGGCCGCCGCGAGGCTCGGGCTCGCCACGTTGCTCATCACGCAAAACGTGGACCGCATCGGCCATCTGTCCTGCAACCCGGCCATCGGCGGCCTGGCCAAGGGCCATATGGTGCGCGAGATCGACGCGCTCGGCGGCATGATGGGCCTTTGGGCCGACGCCGCCGGCATCCAGTTCCGCACCCTCAACACCCGCAAGGGGCCGGCCGTACGTTCGACGCGCGCGCAGATCGACCGCGACGCCTATATGGTGGTGGTCAAGCGCGACGTGTTCGCCCAGGCGAACCTCGACGTGCGCCAGGACACGGTGGAGGAGGTGCTGGCCGAGGACGGGCGGGCGACCGGCGTGGCCACGGGCTCGGGCGAGGTCTTTCCCGCCCGGGCGGTGCTCCTGACCACGGGCACGTTTCTTTCCGGCCTCATCCACATCGGGCTGACCCAGCGGCGCGGCGGCCGCCTGGGCGATCCGCCGGCCGACGGCCTGTCGGCCAGCCTGCGCCGCCACGGCCTGGCGCTCGGCCGGCTCAAGACCGGCACCACGCCGCGGCTTCTGGCCAAGAGCATCGATTTTTCCGCGACCACGCCCCAGCCCGGCGACGACCCGCCCCCGGCCTTCAGCTTCCACGGGCCGGGGCTGGTCCTGCCGCAGGTCCCCTGCCACCTGACCTACACCAACGAACGCACCCACGAAGCCATACGGGCCGGCTTCGACCGTTCGCCGCTGTTTACGGGCGTCATCGAAGGCACGGGCGCGCGCTACTGCCCGTCGGTGGAGGACAAGGTGGCGCGGTTCCCCGAGCGCGACCGCCATCACGTGTTCCTGGAGCCCGAGGGGCTGGCCAGTCCCGAGATCTATCCCAACGGCATCTCCACGAGTCTGCCCATCGAGACGCAAAAGGCCATGATCGCCACCATCCCGGGACTGGAGAAGGCCCGAATCGTGCGACCGGGCTACGCCATCGAATACGACTACGCCGACCCGATCCAGCTTGCCCCGACGCTCGAGACCAAGGTCCTGCCCGGGCTTTTCCTGGCCGGCCAGATCAACGGCACGTCCGGGTATGAAGAGGCCGCCGCCCAGGGGCTGTGGGCGGCGCTCAACGTCTTTTGCGCCCTGTCCGGCCGCCCGCCCTTTCTGCCGCGCCGCGACCAGGCCTACATGGCCGTGCTGGTGGACGACCTCGTCACCAAGGGCACCAGCGAACCCTACCGCATGTTCACCTCCCGGGCCGAGCACCGGCTGCTCCTTCGCGAAGGCAACGCCGACGCCCGCCTGACGCCCGTCGGCCGGGAACTCGGCCTCGTGTCCGACCGGCAATGGGAGGTCTTCGCCCGCAAGCAGTCGGACCTGGCGGCGGTGCTCGCGGGTCTGGCCGAACGCCGGGTCCGGCCCGACGACTGCGACGACGCCGCCTGGCTGGCACTTGGCGGCAGGCCGCAGGACCGTAGCGTGCGCCTGGACGAGCTTTTGCGCCGGCCGGAAGTCTCCCTGGCCGACCTGCGCCGCTTCTGGCCCGAACTCGAAGCCGTGGAGACGGAAACGGCCGTGGAGGCCGAGACGCGAGTCAAGTACGAAGGCTACCTGCGCCGCCAGGCCGAGCTGGCCGGCCGCCTGGGGCGGCTGGAGGAGACGGCCCTGCCGCCGGACCTGGACTACGCCGCCGTGGCCGGTCTGTCCCGGGAGGTGGTGGAAAAGCTCGACCGCGTCGCGCCGGCCACATTGGGCCAGGCCGGCCGCATTTCCGGCGTGACCCCGGCCGCCCTGGCCTGCCTGGAAATCCATTTGAAGAAAATTGCCGGCTAGCCGGGCCTTGTGCCCGCCCCGATGTTCGCTTATGGAGAATTCATGGGTGATTTCGGGGCGCTGGACAACATCCCGGCTTTGTGGAGCCTTTTCGAACCGGGTTGGTGGAATCGGATGCTCGATTCCACCACCTCGGGCCATCCCTCGCCCGAGGCGCTCATCCTCACCGTCGGCATCTTCGGCCTGGCCTTCGCCGTCATCGCCGCCGGCTTTCTCATCAAGATCCGCATCGGCAACTCCGACGCGTCGCCCACCACCTGGATCGTGCGGCCGGGCGAGATCCGGGCCCTGCTCGACACGGCGCTGACCCAGCGCAGCAAGATGCGGATGAGCTTCGTGCGCGACGACCCCGGCGCGCGCTCCACCGACGCCACGATCCTGTCCGTGGACCCGGCCCGGGGCATCGAGCTGGAGATGACCTCCCTGGTGCGGGCCACCCAGGGCTGGGTGGGCAAGCTCGTGGCCTGCGACTTCCGCCTGCGCCTGGACCCGCGCAAGGACTACCACAGCTTCTACAACTTCGTTTCCTCCATCCAGGCCGTGCGCCTGGCCAACGACGACTTCGTGCACATGACCCTGAGCTGGCCCAAGCACCTGGAGCTGGAGCAGAAGCGCGCCTTCCTGCGTGTGGAGCCGCCCCGGTCCTTCGTGCTGGAGCTCGAGCTGTGGCACGAAGTCGCCATCAAGCAGGTCCGGGGCCGCTTCGGCAACCCGGCCACCTGGGGTCAGCCGCTCCTGCGTCTGGACCCCCGGCTCGAACCGCCGGCCATGGAGGTGCGCAACCTCTCCGGCGGCGGCGTGCGTCTGGAGGTCGAGGGCGAGCTGCTGCAGGGGCACAAGGCGCTCTTCGAGCCTTCCAACCGCTTCCTCATGCGCCTGGTGCTGGCCGAGCCCGAGGCCGACCAGCCCCTGGAATTCTTCCTTGCCCTGCGCCTGCAAAACGCCTACGGCGACCCGGGCACGGCCGGCAAGAAGGCCTTCGGCCTGCGCGTCCTGAGCTTCGGCGTGCCGGCCGACGCCCCGGGCGGGGACGTGCTGTCCTGGAAGCCCGCCGCCACGGGCGTGCCGCCCCTTGACGACTGGGCCTTCCGGCGGCATCTGGCCATGTACCGTTCCCGGGGGGAATGACGCCGGGAAATCCGGATGGGGCCGCGCCCGGGGCGTGGACGGCGCGGAACGATTCGGATAAGGTTTTTCCGTTTTTTCAATTCCGTCAACAAGACGCCACGCGAAGCGGCCATCATGCCGCCTCGGACCGGACCGCCGGCCCATCGCGGGACATAAGGAGCAAGGGTTGGACGACGACTCCGACAGTCGATTCTGGGGCGCCCTGGGAAAGTTCTTTCGCCAGAAAAACATCTCCATCGAGGAGCTGATCCAGGAGGCCCGCACCGACGGCAGCCTCATCCAGGAAGACGCCTCCATGCTGCTCAACATCCTGCGACTGGAAAGAAAGCAGGTGTTCGACATCATGGTTCCGCGCCCGGACATCGTCTGCGCCGAGGCCGACGACGGCATTCCGGCCATCTGCGACCTGATAAAGACCCACGGCCACTCCCGCATCCCCATCTACGAGGGCAACCGCGACAACATCCTCGGCATCGTCTACGCCAAGGACCTGCTGTCCCACATCGTCGGGGCCTGCGGGGAGTACCCCGACCCCCGCTCCATCATGCGCGCCCCGCTTTTCATTCCCGAAACCCTGGACCTCAAGAAGATGCTCCTGGAATTCCGCAGCCAGAAGAAGCACATGGCCGTGGCCCTGGACGAGTACGGCGGCACCTCGGGGCTGCTCACCCTGGAGGACGTGCTCGAGGAGATCGTCGGCGAGATCGAGGACGAGCACGACCCGAGCAAGCCGGAGGAAATCCAGGAGATCGGCCAGGACGTCTACCTCGTCTCCGGCCGCTTTCCCCTGGAGGACGTCAACGCCGCCCTGGGCCTGGGACTGGAATCGGAACAGGTGGAAACCCTCGGCGGCTTTCTGACCGAACTGGCCGGACGCGTGCCGCGCCAGGGCGACGCCTTCACCCTGGAAGGACGCCGCTTCACCATCCGCGAGGCCGACCGGCGGCAGATCCGCTGGATCGTCATCGAACCGGCCGCCTGATGCGGCCTCACCGAAAGCTTCGGTACAATTTTAGGGAAAATAGTATTTCGGCATAGTGCTCGCGAAGTTCGCTTGAACGAATTTCGAGGACGCCACGCGAACGAGGCTCCCCGACCCGGACGCAGGCGGCATGCCTTCCGCCGCGCCCGCCGCCCACCAAACCCTGAGGCGCTCCCGACGGACACCGTGACCACAGCAACACTTCTGGCCGTGCTCGGGGCCTGGCTCGGATTCGCCAATCCCGTGTACCGGCTGCCGCTTCTGGCCCTGACCCTGCCGGCCGGCCTGGCCTTCGTCGCCGTGCGCGCCCCCTCGACCGGCGCGGCGGCCAAGGCCGGCTACGTCATCGGCGCCGCCTCCGCCTGCGCCAGTCTCTACTGGGCCGCCCTGCCCATCCACGACTACGGCAACCTGCCCTGGCTGCTGGCCGTGCCCGCGCCCGTGCTCATGGGCATGGTGCTGGGGCTTTACACCATGGTCCTGGCCGTGGTGCTGCGCCTGGGGGCGTCGCGCCTTTCCCCCTGGCTTTTCGGCCCGTTTTGCGTCCTGGCCTGGGCCAGCATGGAACTCGCCCGGGGCGTACTGCTCACGGGCTTTCCCTGGCTCGCCCTGGCCGCCGCCTTCTCGCCCTGGCCGGCGGCCATCCAGGGCGCGGCCTTCATCGGAGCCTACGGCCTTTCGGGGCTCATCGCCGGGCTCGTCGCCTGGCCGGTCGTGAGCGGCCCCCTGTCGCGCCAGGGGCTCGTCGCCGTGCTGCTGCTGGCCGCCCTCTTCTTCCTCGGCAACGACCGGGCCGGTCGGTCCGCGCCCAAGGACGCGGCCATCCACGCCACCATCGTCCAGGGCAACGTGGACCAGAGCCGCAAATGGGACCCGGACTCCCAGCGCGACACCGTGGACAAGTACATTTCCCTTTCGACGCAGGCCATGCGCGACGCGCCCACCGACCTGCTGGTCTGGCCCGAGACCACCATGCCCTTCTACTACCAGGACCACGGCCCCCTGTCCCAGCGCCTGATCGACTTCACCGCCGCCTCGGGCACGCCGCTGGTCTTCGGGGCGCCGGCCTACGAGACCACCATCGGCGGGCACGTGCTCTTCAACCGCGCCTACCTGCTGACGCCGTCCGGCCAGGAGAGCGCCTACGACAAGGAGCACCTCGTGCCTTTCGGCGAGTACGTGCCCTTCGGCCAGTACCTGCCCTTCATCCACAAGCTCGTGGAGGGCGTGGGCGACTTCCGGCCCGGCCGGGTCGAGAAGCCGTTGACGTACGGCCGCCTTGCCCTGGGCATGCTCATCTGTTATGAAGCGATCTTTCCGGAATTGGCGCAACAGCGCGTGGAGGCCGGGGCCAACGTCCTGGTGAACATTTCCAACGACTCGTGGTTCGGCGATTCCGCCGCCCCGCGCCAGCACCTCGACCTGGCCATGCTGCGGGCCGTGGAGCAGGGGCGGGCCATCATCCGGGGCACCAACTCGGGCATTTCCGCCGTGATCGATCCCCGGGGCCGCATCATGGCCCAGGGTGGGCTTTTCACCACCCTGACCCTGCCTTGCCCGGAGGTGCCCGTCGTGTCGGAGACCACCTGGTTCCATCGCCATTACACGCTGATCACCTGGGCCATACCCGGCCTTTTCGTCCTGCTGTGCCTGGGCGCCGCCTTGTCGCCCGAACGCCGCCCCGGCTTCTCCGGCCGCGGCAAACCCCTGTAAGAGAGTGATCATCCATGCTGCAATACGCGGAACTGCGCACGCTCGGCGCCGAGCTCCTGGACAAGTTCGACGAATTCTGGAGGCGTCTTTGACCTGGAGCAAAGCCGCAATCGCCTGGCCGAGATAGAGGCCGAACTGTCCAAACCCGGAGCCTGGGACGCGCCCGAGCGCCTCACCCCGGTCCTGCGCGAGAAAAGCGCCCTGACCGCCAAGGTCGAAAGCGGCGAGAAGCTCTACGCCGCCCGCGGCGACCTCGACGAATGGCTGGCCATGGCCAAGGACGACGGCAGCCCCGAGGTGCTCGACGCACTGGCCGAGCAGATAGAGAGCCTGGACGGCGCACTGGCCGACGCCGAGCTGGCCGCCTTCTTCAAGTCCGAGGACAACGCCGACGCCATCCTGGAGATCCACCCCGGCGCGGGCGGCACCGAGGCCCAGGACTGGGCCGAGATGCTCCTGCGCATGTACCGCCGCTGGGCCGAGCGCAAGCATTTCGACGTCAAGGAGCTGGACTTCCTGCCCGGCGACGAGGCCGGCGTCAAAAGCGTCACCCTGCAGATCTCCGGGCCCTACGCCTACGGGCTGCTCGCCGCGGAAAAGGGCATCCACCGCCTCATCCGCATCTCGCCCTTCGACTCCTCGGGCCGCCGCCACACCTCCTTCGCTTCGGTCGACGTCTACCCCGACGCGGGCGTGGACATCGACATCGAGGTCAAGGAGGAGGACCTGCGGGTGGACGTCTTCCGGGCCTCGGGCCCGGGCGGCCAGCACGTGAACAAGACCTCCTCGGCCATCCGCATCACCCACCTGCCGACCAACATCGTGGTGCAGTGCCAAAACGAGAAGTCGCAGCACCGCAACCGCGAGTCGGCCATGAAGGTCCTCAAGGCCAGGCTCTACGACCTGGAGCTCAAGAAGCTGCAGGCCGAGAAGCAGGAAAGCTACGACGCGAAAAACGCCATCGGTTTCGGTTCCCAGATAAGGACCTACACCATGCAGCCCTATCGACTGGTCAAGGACCATCGCACGAGCGTCGAGGCCGGGGACGTCGAGGCGGTGCTCGACGGCGAATTGGACAAGTTCATCCGCGGCTTTCTGCTGCGAGGCGGCAATGAAGCCTGATCCCCCGCTCCTGGACGCGCCCCCGGAAGCGCTCCTGGCCGAGCTCGAGACGCTGCGGCGCATGCTGGCCGAGGCGGAAAAGCCGCCCTGCGCCGCGGAAGGCGAGGGCATGGTCATCATGCGCCTGTGCACGGGCCTGGACCTGGCCGGCTGGGAGACGCTCTCCCACCGCCAGGACCTGCGCGACTGGCTGGCCCTGCCGCTTTCGGCCGACTGCCTGCCCTTCCTCACCCGCATCCAGCAGACCCTGCGGGAACTGGTCTTCCTCTCCGAGCACGATCCCCTGACCAAGCTCTACAACCGGGGAGCCTTCGACCGCATCCTGGCCGCCGAGATCGTCCGGTCCTCCCGGGCCGGCCAGTCCCTGGCCCTGGTGCTGTTCGACCTCGACGACTTCAAGTCCATCAACGATTCCTTCGGCCACCCCTGCGGCGACCGGGTGCTCGAAACCATCGGCTCGCTCCTGTTGGCGGAAAAACGCTCCTACGACTACGCCGCCCGGGTTGGCGGCGAGGAATTCGCCCTGATTCTGCCCGGGCTCGGCCTCGTGCGGGCCGAGATGGTGGTCGGCCGCATCGTCGAGGCGGCCCGGACCCTCAAGGTCGTGTGCGACGGCGTGAACACGCCCCTTCGCGTCACCATTTCCGCCGGCCTGGCCATCACCAAGGGCAAGATGAGCACGACGCCCGAAAAGCTCTACGCCCTGGCCGACGCCGCTCTCTACCAGGCCAAGGCCGCCGGCAAGGACCGGGTGGTGGCCGCGCCCATCGCCGACCTGACCGCGCCGCCGGAGAAGACGCTTGTGCGCGCCGATGAGAAACGATTTCTTTTCACGGGTCTAACCAAAGGATAAGACGGCGTATGTCCCAAGCCATAAATCCCAACACATCCATGTCCGTGGCCATCCTGAGCGGCAAGGGGGGCGTGGGGAAAACGAACCTGGCCCTCAATCTGAGCTACGCCCTTTTCCGCGCCGGCCACCGCGCCCTGCTCATGGACTTCGACGTGGGCCTGGCCAATGTGGACGTCCTGCTCGGCCTGTCGCCGGAAAAGAACCTCCAGGACCTTTTCCGGCCCGAGGTCACGGCCGGCGAGGTCATGCTCGCCGTGGAACCGGGAGGCTTCGACTTTCTGCCGGCGGCCAGCGGCGTGCCGGAACTGCTGGAAATGGACGACGACATGCGCGAAATCCTTTTCCAGAAACTCAACGACTCCCTCGGCGACTACGACTACCTCATGCTCGACCTCGGCGCCGGCATCTCCCAGACCGTGCTGTCTGTTGCCGTCATGAGCCACGTGCGCGTGCTGGTCGTCACCCCCGAGCCCACCGCCCTGACCGACTCCTACGCCGTCATCAAGGTTCTCCACACCCAGTACGGCATCACCGACTTCCACATCCTGGTCAACCAGGTGGATTCCCCGGCCGACACCAAGACCACCTTCAACCGCCTGTCGGCCGCCTGCCAGCATTTCCTGGGCTTTTCCCCGGAGCTCCTCGGCGGGGTGCGCGCCGATCCGGCCCTGCCCGACGCCGTGCGCCGCCAGATCCCGCTCATGCGCCACGCCCCCCGCTCCCCGGCCGCCCAGGACATCCTGAACGTGGCCGTCAAGCTCCACCGCATCCGCCAAAGCCGCCAGGAGGCGCTGCGGGGCCTGCCGGTGCTCGGAAAAATTCCTCGGCCGCGCAAGTAACCCTTGACGGAAGCCGCTTTGTTTCGGCAATGGTATGAAATAGATGGACGATTGCTTGCCCGCCGTCTCATGGCGGCCCCGGCCAACCGTCAACAGCCCGAGGACAACGCGATGAACAAAAGCGAACTCATCAAGACCCTGGCCGAAACCAAGGACCTGCACATCGACGAAGCCGCAGACATCGTCAACGCCTTCGTCGATTCCGTCAAACAGGCGCTGATCAACGAGGACCGGGTGGAAATCCGGGGTTTCGGCAGCTTCAAGATCAAGGGCTACAAGGGCTACACCGGCCGCAATCCCAAGTCCGGCGACGTCGTCTCCGTCGCGCCGAAAAAACTCCCCTTCTTCCGCCCCGGCAAGGAGCTGAAGGAATACCTCAACAAGTAAAGCAGACCCACCATGTCGTTACCGCGCCTTCTCCTCGGTGTCCTGGTCGCCCTGACCATGGCCGCCGTCCCGGCTTTCGCCGCCGACCCGGTCCTGACCATCGCCTTCGCCGGCAACACCTACGGCTATTTCGATCCCTGCCCCACCTGCGGCCCGCAGAAGCTCGGCGGCCTGGCCCGGCGCGCCACCTTCCTCAAGGACCTGCGCGAAAAAGGCCCCAGCGCCGGCAAGACCCTGGCCGTGGCCGGGGCCTGGGAATTCCTGCCCGAGGTCTCGGCCGCGCCGCCGGAACCGGACAAGCTGCCGGCCGTGGTCAAGGCCCATGAACGCCTGGCCTACGACGTCTTCGCCCTGACCCCGGCCGAAGTGAACGTCCTGACCGAGAACAAGGCCGCCACGCCCAAGGGCGCGACGGTCCTCGACGCCGCGCCGACGACGAAGGTCCTCGCCATCGGCGGCAAGGCCGTGGGTCTGGTCTATTTCCCCATGCCCAAGGACGTGAGCGCCCCGGTGCCGGACAAGCTCATGGACGCCACGGCCAAGGCCGCGGCGGAGCTTCGCGGCAAGGTCGCCCTGGTCGTCGGCGTGAGCCCCTGGGGGGCGCTGGACGAGGAAGCCTTCATCAACACCCGCTCCGGCGCGGTGGACGTGCTGCTCGGCAGCGGCGGCGGCTCGGGCTTCGCCTCGCGCGCCTCCAAGGACGGCAAGACCCTCTGGACCCGGGCCTACATCAAGGGCAAGACCATCAACCGCCTGGACCTCCTCGCCCTGCCGGGCGCGCCCGGCTTCGCCTGGAAGATCGGCGAGAACTTCACGGCCAAGGTCCAGCCACTGGACGAGGCCTATCCCCAGGACGCGGCCGTCGAAGCCCTCTTCTGAGCGCCGCCCGGCCCGATCCACACCCAGCGAGGCAACCGCGTGTCCAATCCCATAGCCCGCGTCTTCGCGGCCGTGCTCGGGGCGCTTTGCGCGCTCTGCGTCGCTCCGATGCGCGCCATGGCGGCGGAGCCGGCCGCCGTCATCTTCTTCACCGGCAACACCTACGGCACCATCTCCCCCTGCCCCTCCTGAGGCGGCAAGCTCATCGGCGGGCTGGCCCGGAGGGCCGCCTTCATCAAGACCGAACGCGCCGCCCCGGAGCTTTCCGACAAGCTCCTCTTTCTCGCCTGTCCCTTCGAGATCCTGCCCGACGGGCCGGAAGCCAAACCCGACCCCAAGGCCCTGCCCGGCATGGTCAAGGCCATGGATGCCATGGGCTACGACGCCGGCGCCCTGAACCCGGACGAGGCCGCCTATCTGCAAAAGGCCGGCGCGCCGTTGCCCGCCCGGTTCACCGTGCTCGGCGACGCGCCCAAAACGCAGCTTCTCAAGAAAGACGGCAAGACCTTCGGGCTCGTCTTTCTCCCGGTCTCGCCGGACCCGAAAAAGCCCGCCCCGGCCGCGCTCCTCGACGCCACGGCCCAGGCGGCCAGGGAACTGCGCCAAAAGGCCGACGTCGTCGTCGGCATCAGCGGCCTGGGACTCTCCGACGAACAGGTCTTCCTGGACACGCACCCCGGCGCGGTGGACGTCCTGCTCGGCAGCGGCCCCAACGCCGGCACCTCCTCCCGCCTCTCGGCCGACGCCAAGACGCTCCTGTCGCGCACCTACATCAAGGGCAAGACCGTCAACCGGCTGGACATCTACGCCCTGCCGGGCAAGGCGGACTTCGCCTGGAAACCCGGCGAGACCTTCAAGACCGACGTCGTCACCCTCGACGACCGCTACCCCGCCGACCCTGCCGTCGAGAAGATGGTGCAGTAGGGGGATGGGGATAAAGACGGGGCTTTGCCCCGGACCCCACCGGGGGGGATAATCCCCCCCGGACCCCCTTGA
>NZ_JARKOZ010000211.1 GCF_029978005.1 Solidesulfovibrio sp.
TGCTGGCCCCGCGACTGCGGGCGCGCCTGGAGGCCGCCCACCTGGACCACGGCCTGCGCCCGGAGACGGCCGCCGAGGCCGCTCCCGTAGCCGCCTTCTGCCGGCAGCGTGGCATCGCCTGCCACGTGCGCCGCGCCGACGAGGCCGGGCTCGCCAGGAGCCAGGGCCGCGGCCTGGAGGACGCCGGCCGGGCCGCCCGGTACGCCTTTTTCGCGGAACTGGCCGCCGGCCGGGACACGGCCTGGACCGTGCTCGGGCATCAGCTCAACGACCTGGCCGAGGACCAGCTCATGCGCCTTTCGCGCGGCGCGGGCTGGCCGGCCCTCGGCGGCATGCCCGCCCTGGACCCCGCACGACGCCTGCTGCGCCCCCTGCTGCTGACCCCACGGGCGGCCGTCGAGGCCTTTGCCACCGCCCTGGCCCTGCCGGCCCTCATCGATCCGAGCAACGCCGACCCGGCCTACCTGCGAAACCGCCTGCGCCACGACGTCCTGCCCCGGCTGGAAGCCGAGAACCCTCGTCACCTGGAGGCGGCGGCCAGGCTTTGGCGGCAGGCCCGGCTGGACGAGGCGCTTTTCGAGAGCCTTTTGCCCGTTCCGGACGATCCCGCCGTGCTGCCCATGGAAACGCTGCTCGCCGTCGATGCGGCCCTGCGGCCACGCCTTTACCGCCGCGCCCTGGCCTCGCTCGGGCCGGGGCAGGCGCAGGCCGACGGCCTGCGCGCCCTGGACGCGGCCGTCGCGCGCCGCCGGACGGGCAGCACCTTCCAGTTTCCGGGCGGCAAGACGGCCCGGATCTCGCGGCGGGCCGTGGTTTTCCAGGCGCGGCCGAGGTTCGGGGCAAACCCGCCGATGCCATTGACAGGGCTTGCTTCGGAGGGTAGTGAAGCCGATTGTGAAAAATCAAACATGGAGGCAGTCCCGGTGAATATTCTCACGTTCGGTCCCAACGGCAGCGGCAAGGGCACCCAGGGTTCCCTGGTGAAAAAGAAATACAATCTGGCCCACATCGAGTCCGGGGCTATCTTCCGCGAGCACATCGGCGGCGGCACCGAGCTCGGCAAGAAGGCCAAGGGCTACATCGACAAGGGCGAGCTGGTCCCGGACGAGATCACCATCCCCATGATCCTCGAGACCCTCAAGGCCAAGGGCGGCAACGGCTGGCTCCTCGACGGCTTTCCCCGCAACATGGTCCAGGCCGAAAAGCTCTGGGAAGCCTTGCAGAAGGAAGGCATGAAGCTCGATTACGTCATCGAGATCCTGCTGCCCCGCGAGATCGCGAAAAACCGCATCATGGGCCGCCGCCTGTGCGTCAACGACCCCAACCATCCCAACAACATCTTCATCGACGCCATCAAGCCCAACGGCGACAAGTGCCGGGTGTGCGGCGGCGACCTCAAGACCCGCTCCGACGACCAGGACGAGGCCGCCATCGGCAAGCGCCACGACATCTACTACGACACCACCACCGGCACCCTGGCCGCCGCCTACTTCTACAAGAAGCTGGCCGCCGAGGGGAAGACCAAGTACATCGAGCTCAACGGCGAGGGCTCCATCGACTCCATCAAGGAAACCCTGCTGGCCCAACTCGCCTAGTTCACCGGAATTCGCCTTGCTCCACGGCCCCGGAGGGAATACCTTCGGGGCCGCGTTTTTTCCGCGCCCAAAGGAGGGTCTCCCATGACGCACGACGGACCCCTGAAGCTCGGCCGCATCGCCTACCTCAACGTCTGGCCGCTCTACGAGTCGCTCATCCCGGACTTCCCCGAAGGGCCGGACGTCGCCTACGTGCCGGGGCATCCGTCCGAGCTCAACGCCGCCCTGGCGAGCGGGGCCATCGACGCCGCCCCGGCCTCGGCCTTCGCCTACCTGGCCAATCCCGGCGCGTTCGACCTGCTGCCGGACCTGTGCATCCGGGCGGCGGTCGCCCCCATCCAGAGCGTGCTGCTGCTCTCTCCCGTGCCCCTGGCCGAGCTGCCCGAGCATTTGCGCCGCACCGGCGACCCGGTGCTCTTCTCCGGGGCCTCGGCCAGCTCCAACGCCTTGACGCGGGTGCTGTGGCGCTTCGCCTGGGGCTTTCCCGAAGCCCGCTTCGAGACCGTGCCGCCGGGCACGGGGCTGGCCACGGGCAAACCCTTCGTGGAGATCGGCGACCTGGCGCTCATGCGCTACCTCGATCCCCCGGCCGGCTGGCACGTCACGGACCTGGGTCAGGCCTGGTTCGACTACGCCGGCACGCCCTTCGTCTTCGCCCTGTGGATCGTGCGGGCCGGGCTCGCCGGCTCCCGCCTGGCCGCCCTCGGCCGGCTCCACCGGGCGCTTCTCTCCGTCAACGCCGGCCTGGCCGAGGCCCTGCCCCGGCTGGTGCGCGCCCCGTCCCGGCCGGACTGGATCGGCGAGGCGGATTTCCTCAACTACCTGCGAGTGGTCAACTACGACCTGGACGACGCGGCCAAGGCGAGCTTCGTCCTTTTCGCCCACCACTGCCGGGAGCTTGGTCTCATCGACGCCGTGCCGGGCCTGCGCTTCGCCCTGTAGGCCGCGCCGGGCCATGGCCCGAGCGCATTCCCCGCCGTCTCCCGTTGACAAGGCGCGGCCGGGCTTTTACCCAGGCGGCATGGCCCATGCCCGGGCCGACCGACAGGCAACCCACGGCCAAGGAGCCCGCCCATGAAGCCGCCGCGCCCTGCCCCGCCCTTCTCCCGGATGCTCGTCGCCGCCCTTTTCGCGCTGTTTCTGACCGGCCTGCCCCGCGCCCTGCCGGCGACCAGGCACCAGCCCAAGTCCGACGTTTCCGGGCCGGTCCTCATCTACGACTACCCGCCGGGCCAGGGCCTGCCCATCCATTTCCGCCTGGCCGACGGCGGCCCCAAGGGCGACCCGGCCGCGGCCAGGCTGCGCCTTTCCGGCAGCTCGGAATGCGACGCCCCTGGCCTGGACAACCTGGCCCGGTTCCTGCCCGGGCCGCTGACCGTGGTCGACCTGCGCCAGGAATCCCACGGCTTTCTCAACGACCGCCCCGTGAGCTGGTACGGGCCCAAGGACGAGGCCAACATGGGCAAGACGCCCGAGGAGGCGGCCCGCGACGAGGCCGACCGCCTGGCCGCCCTGGCCAAGGCCGGCACGACCGAGGTCACGGTCATCGAGGCGAAGAGCAAGGACGGGGGGATCAAGAAGTCGCACGTCCTCGACGTGGACGTGACGTCGGTGGCCTCCGAGGCGCAGCTCACGGCGGCGCGCCAGATCGGCTACCTGCGGCTTTTCGTCACCGACGACATGGCCCCGGACGCGGCGCAGGTGGACCGGTTCGTGGAATACTGCCGGACCATGGCCCCGGGCATGTGGATCCATGTGCACTGCCACGCCGGCGACGGGCGCACCACCACCTTCATGGTGCTCTACGCCCTGCTCCACAATCCCACGGGGCAAAGTCTGGAGAAGATCGCGGCGGCCCAGGCGGCGGCCGGAGGCGTGGACCTCGTCGGCCAAGCCAAGAAGCACTGGAAAAAGGACCTGTACCTGGCCCGGGTGGATTTTCTGCGCCGCTTCGCCGCCTATGCGACGGCCAATCCCGGCGGCGGACCCCAGACCTTCAGCCAGTGGCTGGCCGCCCAGCCGCGCTGAGTTCGCGCCCCCGGGGCCATCGCCCTATCCGCGCCCCGTGCCTTCCGTCGCGAGACGGCAAGGGGACGGGGGACGGCGCAAACGGGGCCTCAGCAGCAGGGCAGGCCCAGGATCTCGGATTTGCGGGCCTGGATCAGGAGGTCGGAGATGCGGATGGCGTCGAGCTCCCGAAACAGGCTGGCCGTGGCCCTGGCCCAGATCTGCCGGGTGACGCAGTCGCCGGAGATGACGCAGCTTTCGGGATTGCCCACGCATTCGGTGAGTTCCGGCCGGGTTTCCAGGGCTCTGACCACGTCGCCCACCCGGATGTCCTCGGGCAATTGGGCCAGGACGTGGCCGCCCTTGGGGCCGCGTTTGCTGTGGATGAAGCCGGCCTTCTTGAGCGCGCGGATCAACTGCTCGAGATATTTGACGGAAATATTGCGGCGTTTGGCGATGTCCTGGATGCGCACCGGCCGCTCGTCGCCGTGGAGGGCGATGTCGAGAAGCATACGCAGGCCGTAGCGGCTACGCGTGGTCAATTGCATGAGCCGGATTCCCCTTGTGGGCGGATTTGTGCAAAACCGAACGAAGGGGTCCTATCAGATACCTGGGCGGATGGCAAAAGGCGGTTTCTCAGACCGCCGGAAAGACCGGGACGGGATAACGCGGCGCGGCCGGTCGCGAAGCAGGGCGGCTGGGCCACACCGGCCGGGGTTCCCTCGGCCCCCCGATGGCGATGCCGCGATCCAGCACGCACCGGCTGCAGATTTTTCCCTGCGCCCGCTGCACGTAGACGTCGAGGGTTTCCAGTTCGCGGCCGCAGACGCAGCAATGCCGGGCATCCATGTCGTTTCCTCCCGCCGGCGAAATGCCGGCGGGAGGAAACGTTTCAACAATCATACCATGTGCGTTATTTTCCGGGCGCGTCCCCGTCGTGCGGCTGGGCGGCCTCCCGGCCGGGGGCATCGGACGCGGCCTTGTCCCGGCCATGCCGGCGCGGCAGGCGCAAGGGCCGCCAGCCGCCCCCGGCGGTCAGGCTCTCGAAGCCCAGGCGCAGCCAGCGCGGCAGACTCCAGGCCAGCCAGGCCGCCCAGGCCAGCATGAGGGCCCGGAAGAAGGCCATGGGCGCGGACACGACCGTGGCCGCCGGCAGCGCGCCCGCCACCCGGTCCCAGGTCCAGGCCAGGCCCGCCGTCGTGACGCCCGGTCCGGCCACCTGCATGCGCGGCAGCCCGAGCAGGCCCTGGCCGAGCACGTCGTAGAGGGTGAAAAAGCCGGCCAGGGCCAGGGCCACGAGCCCCACCTGCCCGGCGTCGAAGGCCAGCGCCCCCTGGGGCCAGCTGCGGCGACGCCAGCCCAGGGCGGCAAGCCAGGCCACGGCCAGGACCACGCCCACGGGCTCGGCCTGGCTCAGGCCCAGGGCGTAGAACAGCCACTGCCGACGCGTGAGGAGCGTGTCCGGCAGCATCGAAAGCCCGAGGCCAAGCGCCGCGACCACGGCCAGGTAGCCCCAGTAGAGCACGGCCGGCCCGAGAAAAGTGTCGGCGAAGATCGCCAGGAGCCAGCGCCCCTCGGGCAGCTCCAGGCGCGTGACGGCCGAGGCCGCCGGCAGCCCCGGGTCCGGGGCCGGCGTCTTGAGGAAAAGGCCCAGTCCCGCCGGTTCCCGGAAGGCCAGTTCCACTTCCGTCACCCCTGGCGGCAGGGAAAAGCCCACCTGCCCGCCCTCGCCCGTGGGCAGCGTCTCCCGGCCGGCCACGGCCAGGCGCGTGACCTCGGCCCCCGGCGGCAGGGTCACGGCGTGGCGCGCGCCCTTGGCCGCCCGGAAGCGCAGGGCGAGCCGGGATTCGCGCATGGCCCGGCCCTGGCGCGTCGTCAGTTCGACCCGCTCCAGGGTCAGCGTCTCGCCCGGCGCGGCCTTGGGCCGGGAAACCGACACGGCCAGCTTCTCCCCCGGCCAGGGGGCGAAACGCGGCTGCCACGCGCCCGAGGGCCCAAGCAGTCCCACCGGCGGGACGCCGGCGAAGGTCACGTCGTAGAAGGGCGCGGCCGAAAGCTCCCAGGCCTCGACCACGTCCGCGCCCGAGGGCGCGATAAGCTCGAGGGACTCCCGGGGCGTCAGGCGCGAGCGCCAGGACAGGCGCTCCCGGCCGGCGGGAAAGACCGCCTCGGCCTGTCCGCCGGTCACCGTCACGCCGGCGGCGTCGGGATGCTCGCCGGGCAGGAGCGCCACTTTCGCCACGGCCGGGACGTCCGCCGGGGAGCGGCGCACGATTTCCGTTTCCACCTCCCAGGCGAGCCCCAGGCGCAGGACGCGCCGGACCTCGAAAAAGGGCGGCACGTCTTGCCTGGCCGGCCTGGTCGCCGCGCCGTCTCCCGCCTCCGGCGCGGCCCGGGTCAGCTCCAGGGGGCCGGAAAGCCCGCCCCGCCCGTCGAGGCCGCGCACCCGGTAGCCCGGGGCGACCAGCCGCACCCGGCCCGGGGCCAGGGCCGGGGTCACAGTGAACCCCACGGCCGCCGGGGCCGGGCCGGACAGGACCACCGTGTGCCGGCCGGCCTCCAGCAGCACCTTGAGCGTGCCGTCCGAGCGCACCAGAGCCGCGCCCGGCGCGCCGTCCACGGTCACGGCGTCCGGCCGCCAGGATTCGGAAACCGCAGGCAGGGGCGCGGCCAGGCGCGCGGCGGCGTCGATCTCGCTGGCGACGGTCAGCCGGCCGCCCTCCAGGCGCACCTCCAGGGACGGGCTGCCCAGACAATGGGGCAGGCAGGCCGGCGGCTCGGTCAGGCGCTCGCGCAGCAGGTCGAGAAGCGGCCGGTCCGGAAAATCCCCCGCCCGGGCGGCGGGAGCGATGCCCAGAAGGACCGTGAGGGCCATGCCCACGGCGACGGCCCCGGTCGGGCTCCGCAGTCGGCCCAGGCGCTTGCGGTCGCACAGCAGAAGCAGCGCCGCGCCGAGGAGCAGCGCCCGGGCCAGGTGCAGCAGCCGCGAGGCCAGAGGCGGGACGAGGTAAAGCCGCAACCCTTCGCCGGGAGCCACCGGCCCCTTCCAGGCCAGGCTCGCCGTGGCGAAGCGCCAGTCCGGCATGGCCGGGCCGGTTTGCGCCACGGCGTCCGGATCTTCCTCCGGCAGCGCCAGGACCGCGCCGGGGGCGGCCGCATCGGCCGTGGCGGCCATCATGTTCGCCGTGGCCTTGGGCTTGCCCCTGGACGCGGCGGTCGGCGGCGGCGCGGGGGCCTGGGCCGCCTCTTCCCGCATGACCGGCCGGGGCTGGGGCGCGGGCTCGCCGGCGGACGGCGGGGCGACCTGCGGGGCAACGGCCCCGCGCAACTGTCCGGAAACGAAAGGTAACGAGACGACCACCAGGCAGACCAGGGAGAGCCCGAAGACGAGCCCGGCCAGACGCCGCGCCCCGGCATGGCCGGCCAGCCGCCCGCCGTCGCCGGCCAGGCGCAGCAGGGCCAGCCCGACCAGGACCAGGACCCAGACCCCGCGCGGCGCATCGGGCTCGTGCCAGGAAAGGAGCAGGAAAAGCCCGAGCGCCAGCGCCGCTGCCGGCCCGCGCAGGGAAAAGGCGGCCACGGCCAGGGCCAGGGCCAGAAAGACGTCGAGCAGGGTCCAGGGCGAAAGCAGGCCGCCGCGCACCGTGTCCGGCCCGGAGGCGAAAAGAAGCGCCCAGCCCGGAGCCAGGTGGAGCGTGGCCGAAACCCGGTCGAACTCCCGGTCGAAGCCGCCGGCCGGAAGGACCGCGCCGGCGTCGGGATAGCGGGAATAGGCCGTGAGCGTGAGCCGCGACGTGCGCAGTTCCACGCCCGGCCGTTCCCCCTCCCGGCCGAGCAGGACCACGGGCTGGTCCCGGCCGTCGGCCACGACTCGGCCAAGCTCGCCCGGCGCGGCCATGCTCAGGGTGAAGCGGGAGCGGTTCTCGCCCGTGACGGCGTCGCGCACGCTCAATCCCTGCCCGCTCATGTCGAGCCACATCTCGCGGGAAAGCGTCAGGGCGTCGCGGCCGGGCGGCGCGCCGCGCCCGAGCTCGCGGATGTCGAGGTTCGCCCCCTTGGCCACGGTGAAGGCCGGCAGATCGCGCCAGGCCGCCGGCACGTCGGCCGCCTTGGGGTCGATGGCCGCCGCGCCCTCCAGGCGGGTTTCCCGCAGCTGCGGCGCCCCCCGGTACGACCAGACCTCCCGGCCGTAGGGCGTGGCCGCCGGCCCGATGCGACCGGCCTTGCCCGGAAAGCGCGACGTGGCCTCCACCTCGTAGCGCCCGGGGCCGGCGTCGAGGACGAGGCTGCCGTCCGGGCCGAGCGTTGCGGGCACGGGCGAGCGCACGGCCAGGGCCAACGCGCCCGGCGGCACGGCCCCGGCCAGGGTGACGGAGCGGGCCAGACCCGAGACCTCGAGGCGAAAAAGCGTGGTCAGCGTGGCCGGATCGCCGTCGGCCAGGAGCCGGAACACCTTGACCTGCTCGGTGTTTTCCACGGGTTTGGCCGCCTTCTCCCCGGCCAGGGACAGCTCGCCCGAGGCCGAGACGACCACGGGCACGGCCGCGCCCCGGCGGGAAAGCGTCACCAGCCCCACGCTTTCCGGCAGGCGGATGGCCCCGGGCGCGACATTCCAGCCCAGGCGGCCGGCCAGGACATGCTCGCCCGGGCCGAGCCAGACCGCCGGGCCGCTCGCGCCGGCCACCACGGGCAGGGCTTTGCCGCCCTCGACCACCTTTTCGATCCACACCCCGCCCCCCGAAGGCAGGGGCACGGCGGCCAGGTCGAAAAGCCGGGCTTGCAGCGTGAAATCCGCGCCCGTGGCGTCCAGGGCCACGTCGAGGCTGGCCGGGAAGAGGCAGATCCGGGCCTTGGCGTCGCCTCCGTCGGGCGGGCACAGGCTCTGGGCCGCGCCATGCAGGACGAAGCCACGCCAGGGCTCGAGCGCCGGCGGCACCGGCGGCGCGCCGGCCTGGGCCCGGGCTGGAGAAGCGGCCGCGCCCCAGGCGACCGCAGTCAAAAGAGCAAGGAGAACGAAAGGCAGCGCACGCCTCATGGCCAGGCCTCCCATGGCTTTCCCGTCCGCATCGGGCCGCTCGACCCGGATTCGCGAGTTTCCAATACGACAGGCCGCAACGATGCGTTTTTCCCGAAAAAAGGCGGCCGCAATTTTCCGGCCCCATCCTTCGCCTTATCCCCGAAAGAGGCGGCCTTGGCAATCAACCGCCCTTCCCTCCGGGCGCGAGAGGCATTATGGGAGGGGCCGCGAGGTTTTCCCATGTCCGACTTCAAGGCCTTCGTGCCGCTTCTGCTCGACTGGTTTTCCGGCAACAAGCGCGACCTGCCCTGGCGGCGGGACCGCGACCCCTACGCCGTCTGGATCTCGGAGATCATGGCCCAGCAGACCCAGATGGACCGGGTGGTGGACTATTTCAACCGGTTCACCGCTCTTTTCCCGGATGTGGCCGCCCTGGCCGCAGCCAGCGAGGACGCGGTGCTCAAGGCCTGGGAGGGGCTTGGCTACTACAGCCGGGCCAGGAACCTCCACGCAGCGGCCAGGCGCATCATGGACGACCACGGCGGCGCGTTTCCGGCCACCTTCGAGGCCGTGCGCGCCCTGCCGGGCGTTGGCGACTACACGGCCGGGGCCGTGGCCAGCATGGCGCTCGGGCTCGACGCCGTGGCCGTGGACGCCAACGTGCTGCGGGTGCTGGCCCGCGTGTGCGACATCGACGCGCCGGTCAAGGAGCCGACCGGCCGAGCCAAGGCCGTGGCCCTGGCCCGCGAGCTTCTGCCCCCGGGCCGGGCCGGCGAATTCAACGAGGCGCTCATGGAATTCGGGGCGCTGGTGTGCCGGCCCAAAAACCCGGACTGCCCCCGCTGCCCCCTGGCTGGCGTCTGCCAGGCCGCCCACCTCGGCATCGTCCACGACCGGCCGGTGCTCTCAAAATCCAAGGACATCGTCCCCCTGCTCGTGGCCACGGGCGTGCTCGTCCACGAGGGCAGGGCCTTCATCCAGAAGCGGTTGCCGGCCGGTGCCTGGGGCAACCTGTGGGAGTTTCCCGGCGGGCGCATCGAACAGGACGAAACCCCCGAGGCGGCCGTGGTGCGGGAATTTCGCGAGGAGACGGCCTTCCCCACCGCCGTCGCGGCGAAACTCGCCGTCATCCGCCACGGCTACACCACCTACCGGGTGACGCTGCACTGCTTCCTGCTGCGCCTGACCGACGGCGCGGGCGCAGCACCGCCCCCGCCGGTCCTCGCCGCCGCGCAGGAGTGCCGTTGGGTCGCACCGGACGAACTCTCCCGGTTCGCGTTTCCGGCCGGCCACCGCAAGCTCATCGACCAGATGGCCAACAGCCTGTGGTTCGCGTAAAGGAGCGGGCGTAACGCAAAAGGCGGCGTTGCGTCTTGACGCCCGGCCCGCCCCTTGCCATGACCCCCCGAAACGAGACACGGGAGCCCCATGAGCGACGATCTGGACGCGCTGCGCATCGCCGGCGACGACAAGGCCGACCGGTTCAAGGGAAACGGGGCGCGCCGGCGTCGCCGCCGCTGGCCCTATGTCCTGGCCGCGCTGGTCGCGGCCGCCGTGGCCGCCTGGGCGCTGTCGCCGCGCACCTTCACCGTGGAGGCCGCCACCGTCGCCCTGGCCTATCCCTCGCGCACGCTGACCAGACTCACGGCCAGCGGCTACGTCGTGGCCCAGCGCAAGGCGGCGCTGGCCACCAAAGCCACGGCCCAGCTGGTGTGGCTGGGCGTCGAGGAAGGCAGCCGGGTGCAGAAGGGCCAGGTGGTGGCCCGGCTGGAAAGCGCCGACGTCGAGGCCGCGCGCGACCAGGCCCGCCATGAGATGGAAGCGGCCAGGCGTCAGATCGATTCCGACCAGGCCGAACTCAAGGACGCGCGCATCAACTTCGAGCGCATGAAAAAGCTCGTGGCCGGCGACTACGTGGCCCGCTCCGAGCACGACGCGGCCGAGGCCCGGCTCGGCAAGGCCGAGGCCGCCCTGGCCGCGGCCAAGGCCACCCTCGAGGCCCGGGCCGAGGCCCTGCGCCAGGCCGAGGCCCAGCTGACCTACACCGACCTCGTCGCGCCCTTCGACGCCGTGGTGCTGACCAAAAACGCCGACGTCGGTGACATCATCTCCCCCCTGGGCGCGTCCTCCACCTCCAAGGCCGCCGTGGTCACCATCGCGGACATGGGGTCGCTGGCCGTGGAAGTGGACGTGTCGGAATCGAGCCTGCGCGAGGTTGTTGTGGGCGAGCCCTGCGAGATCCAGCTCGACGCCGTCCCGAGCGAACGCTTTCCCGGCAAGGTGCACATGATCGTGCCCACGGCCGACCGCACCAAGGCCACCGTGCTGGTGAAAGTCCGTTTCGACGCCATCGACCCGCGCGTGTTGCCGGAGATGAGCGCCAAGGTCGCCTTTCTCACGCGCCCCCTCTCTCCGGCCGAGACGACTCCGCGCCTAGCCGTGCCCAATGCGGCGCTCACCCGCCGCGACGGCCGCGACGCCGTGTTCGTCATCAGGGACGGCAAGGCCGTGCTCGTGCCCGTGACCCTCGGCGAGTCCCTCGGCGACATGCGCGAGGTGACCTCGGGCCTGGAAACCGGCCTCAAGGTGGTGCTCTCCCCGCCGGCCAAGCTCGCCTCCGGGGACGCCGTGACCCTGGGCGAGGGATGAGGCCGCGTATGCCCGGGAAACGGTCCTGCGGCGGCCCGAAAGCTCCCGCCCTTTGGCCGTGCGCCGCAGAGACGGGAGGCGCGTCATGAACGCCCCCCGCTCCTCCGACGCCTTCGACCGGCTGGTCGCCATCGTGCGCCAGGGCGGCTCGCCCCACACGGTCCACAGCCACCCGGCCACGCGCACCATGGAGGAGGCGGCCGTAAACCTCGATTTCACGCCCTCGCGCATCGTCAAGACCATCGCCTTCGGCCTTCGCGGCGGCGAGACGGTCCTGGCGGCCCTTCGGGGCACGCGCCGGGTGGCCTATCCGGCCCTGGCCGCCCTGTGCGGCGTCTCCCGTCGGGACCTGCGCGCCCTGTCGCCCGAGGAGGTGCTCGGACATCTGGGCGTCGCCCCGGGCAGCGTCTCGCCCGTGCCGCTGGTCCCGGACATCCGCCTCTTCCTCGACAGCGACGTGCTGACCATCGCCCCCACGCTCTACTGCGGCCTGGGCCGGCCCGACCGCACCCTGGAGATCGCCCCGGCCGACCTGCTCACCCTTTGCAGCGGCGTCCTCGGCGATTTTTCACGCCCCGCCCCCGAGCCAGCCCCGGAGCCCGGCCCATGTCCATGACGCGCCCGCTCATCGAAATCTCCCATCTGTCCAAGTCCTACCGGCGCGGCGACCAGGTGATCCCGGTACTGTCCGACATCACCTTCGACATCGCCGCCGGGGAGTTCCTGGCGCTCATCGGCCCGTCGGGCTCGGGCAAATCCACGCTTTTAAACTGCATCGCCGGCATCGACGCCGTGGACGAAGGCTCCATCCATATCGGCGGCACGGACATCACGACCCTAAGCGAAGGGGAGCTGGCCGTGTGGCGCAGCCGCCACGTGGGCTTCATCTTCCAGTTCTACAACCTGATTCCGGTGCTCACCGCCCTGGAAAACGTGGAGCTGCCCCTGCTTCTGACCTCCCTTTCGGCGCGCCGTCGCCAGGAGCACGCCCTGGCCGCCCTGGCCGCCGTGGGCCTGCCCGACCGCACGGACCACAAGCCGGCCCAGCTCTCCGGCGGCCAGCAGCAGCGCGTGGCCATCGCCCGGGCCATCGTGGCCGACCCGGACATCATCGTGGCCGACGAGCCCACCGGGGACCTGGACCGGCGCTCGGCCGCCGACATCCTGGCCCTGCTCGGCCGGCTCAACCGGGAGCTCGGCAAAACCATCGTCATGGTCACCCACGACCACCGGGCCGCCGAGGCCGCCCACCTCGTGCGCGAGCTCGACAAGGGCGAACTGCGTGTTGCTCCTTAGGCTCATCGTCAAAAACGCCTTCCGCCACCGCTTGCGGGCCCTGCTGACCATAGCCGGCGTGGCCATCGCGCTGACGGCCTTCGGGCTCATGCGCACCGTCCTCGACGCCTGGCACGCCGGGGTCTCGGCCTCCTCGGCCAACCGCCTGGTCACCCGAAACGCCGTGTCCATCACCCAGCCCCTGCCCATCGCCTACAAAAGCCGCATCCGCCAAGTCGCGGGCGTGAATGCGGTGGCCGCCGGCAACTGGTTCGGCGGCGTCTACATCGACGAAAAAAACTTCTTCGCCAACTTCGCCGTGGAGGCCGAGGACTTCTTCCGGCTCTACCCGGAGCTGATCGTTTCCCCGGCCGAGCAGAAGGCCTTCGCCATGGACCGCAAGGGCGCGATCATCGGCCGCAAGCTGGCCGACCGCTTCCGCTGGCGCGTGGGCGACGCCGTCACCCTTCGCGGTACCATCTTCCCGGGCCAGTGGCCCCTGACCATCCGGGCCGTGTACAAGGGCGCGCGGCCGGACACCGACGAGACCGTGCTCTACCTCCACTGGGCCTACATCGACGAGGTCATGAAAAAGACCAGTCCCGGCCGGGCCGGCCAGACGGGCTTCTTCATGATCGGCATCGACGACGCCACCCGGGCGGCGGAGATTTCCCGGAACATCGACGCCCAGTTCCGCAATTCCCAGGCCGAGACCCTGACCGAGACCGAAAAGGCCTTCCAGATGGGCTTCGTGTCCATGAGCGAGGCCATCCTCATGGCCATCACCGTGGTGTCCTACGTGGTCATCGTCATCATCCTGGCCGTGGCCGCCAACACCATGGCCATGTCGGCCCGAGAGCGCCTGGGCGAGTTCGCGGTGCTCAAGACCCTGGGCTTCGCCGGGCCGGCCCTGGGCGGCATGCTCCTGGCCGAGTCCCTGCTCCTGTCCCTTTCCGGCGCGGCCCTGGCCATGGTCCTGCTGCCGGCCATCGCCGACGCCTTCGCCAAGAACCTGGCCCAGTACTTCCCGATCTTTTTCGTCTCGCCCCGGACCATGGTCCTGCTCCCCGCTTTCGGCGCGGCCGTGGGCGTACTGGCCGCCGTGGCCCCGGCCGTGCGCGTGGGTTCGGTGCGCATCGCCGAGGCCTTCCGGAGGATCGGCTGATGGCCGTGCCGTTGTCCTATTCCTGGCGCAACCTGAGCACCCGCCGGGTGACCACGGCGCTTACCGCCGGCGGCATGGCGCTCGTGGTCTTCGTCTTCGCCGCCACCCTCATGCTGGCCGAGGGCCTGCGCCAGACGCTGGTGGCCACGGGCTCGCCCGGCAACGCCGTGGTGCTGCGAAAAGGCTCGGAAACCGAGGTGCAAAGCGGCCTGGAGCGCGCCCAGGCCGCGGCCATGACCACCCGACCGGAGATCGCCCTGGGCGGCGACGGCCAGGCGATGGCCGCCAAGGAATCGGTGGTGCTCATCGGCCTGACCAAAAAATCCACGGGCAAGACCTCCAACGTGGTCATCCGGGGGACAGGCCCCGCCTCCCTGGCATTGCGGCCGCAGGTCAGGCTCGTTTCCGGGCGGCTCCCCCGGCCGGGCACGCCGGAGATCATGGTGGGCACGGTCGTGGCCAGGGGGTTCGAGAACGCGGGCGTCGGCCAGAGCCTTCGCTTCGGCAAGCGGGAGTGGCCCATCGTGGGCGTGTTCGACGCCGGGCGCACGGGCTTTTCCTCGGAAATCTGGGGCGACGCCGACCAGCTCATGCCGGCCTTCGGCCGGGGGGCCTATTCCGTGGTGGTGGCCGCCCTGCGCGAGCCGGCGCTCTTTGACGCCTACAAGGAAGCCGTGGAGGCCGATCCGAGGCTCCAGGCCGAGGTCTGGCGCGAGACGCGCTACTACGAGAAGCAGTCGGACATGATGCGCAAGTTCCTCACGGTCCTCGGCGTGGCGCTCACGGCCATCTTTTCGCTGGGGGCCATGATCGGGGCCACCATCACCATGTATTCGGCCGTGGCCAACCGCGTGCCCGAGATCGGCGCTTTGCGGGCCATCGGCTTCACCCGGGGAAGCATCCTGGCCGCCTTTCTCCTGGAATCCATGTTCCTCGGCCTCCTGGGCGGCGCGTGCGGGCTGGTCCTGGCGGCCGGGCTTTCCTTCGTGTCCTTTTCCACCACCAACTTCCAGACCTTCTCCGAACTCTCCTTCAACTTCGCCCTCACGTCCTGGATCGCGGGGCTGGCCCTGGCCTTCTCCCTGGTCATGGGCGTGGTGGGGGGATTCTTGCCGGCCGTGCGCGCGGCACGCATGAACATCGTCGAAGCCTTGCGCCAGGGCTAGCGTCGCGTCCTTGCCAAGCGTTTGTCGGCAATACGCTAATATAACTATTTTTCTTAAAAAATACCGGCGCATTTCTTAAGGGGCGCGGCGAAATCCCCCGCCACCAAAACGTCACCGCGCGAAGATAACGTCTTTCGGCCGCCTGCCCCGTCCGGGGCGGGTCAGTTCCCCCTTCGCGAGGCTCCGCCATGCTCAGGCACCTGCGCCCCCAGCACGTCAAGGCCAACCAGGAATTCGGCAACGTCTCCTACGTGGGCGCGGCCAAGACCTTCCCTCCCTACGTGAGCGTCATCGTCTACGGCGACGGCGGCTTCGCCGAGACGCGCTACGAGCACGGCCAAACGCCGGTCATCCCCGAGCCCAGCGACGACCGGGTCGTGTGGGTGCGCGTGGTCGGCGTCCACGACATCGGCGTCATCAAGTCCGTGGGCGAGGCCATCGACATGCCGGCCACCCTCATGGAGGACATCGCCGACACCACCCAACGGCCCAAGTACGAGGAATTCGGCGACGCCATGTTCATGGTCCTGAAAATCATCGACATGGACAAGGCCCAGGAGTCCCTGACCGCCGAGCAGGTGAGCATGGCCATGGACGGCGCGGCCGTGGTCACCTTCCAGGAAAACGCCGCCAACGTCTGGGACAGCTACCTCGACCGGCTGCGCAAGGGCCGGCACCTCGGCAAGTCCGACCCCCACTACCTCATGCTGGCGCTGCTCGACGTCATCGTGGACCGCTACATGATCACGCTGGGCAAGCTCGGCGACAAGGCCGAGATGCTCGAGGAGCTGCTCTTCGAGGCCCAGACCGAGGAGACGCTCTCCGAATTCTACAACCTCAAGCGCGAGACGGCGTATCTTCGCAAGTACATCTGGCCACTTCGCGAAGTGCTGCAAGCCCTCTCCCACAAGAAGCACTCGAAAAAGGTCAGCGACTACGCCAAATCCTACCTGCGCGAGATCGTGGACCACGTGAAGATGGTGGTGGAAACGGTGGATACGCTGAACCAGATCGCCACGAGCATGATCGACGTCTACTCGTCCGTGGCGGACATGCGCATGAACATGGTCATGAAGGTGCTGACCGTCATCGGCACGATCTTTTTGCCGCTGACCTTCATCACGAGCCTCTACGGCATGAACTTCGAGAACATGCCGGAGCTCAAATGGCGCTACGGCTACTATGGCATCCTCGGCTTCATGCTGGCCCTGTCGGTCGGCATGCTGGCCTGGTTCCGCAAGAAGAAGTGGCTGTAGGCGGGCGGGCGCATCAGGGAGGCCCGGGAGGGGGCGCGCCCCTCCCGTACGCCGAAGCGTCCTCCCTTCCCCTCTCTAAATCGCGTTGCCGCCGGTTTCGCCGGTGCGGATGCGCACCGCGTCGCCCATGTCCATGATGAAGATCTTGCCGTCGCCCACCTCTCCCGTGTACGCGGCCTCGCGAATGGCCGCCACGAGCGCCGGCGCCATCGCATCCTCCACCACCAGTTCGATCTTGACCTTGGACACGAAATCCACGGTGTATTCCGCGCCCCGGTAGATTTCGGTATGGCCGCGCTGCCGGCCAAAGCCCCGGACCTCCTCCACGGTCATGCCCTTGATGCCGATGGAAGCGAGCTTTTCCTTGACCTCGTCGAGCTTGAACGGCCGGATGACGGCTTCGATGTGTTTCATGGCGCTCCCTGGGCTCCGGGCCCGCGGCCCGTGTCGGCCGAAGAAAGGTTGACCGCTACTCGCCGTAGGCGGCCTCGGTGTGCTCCGAGAGGTCAAGGCCGATGGTCTCGGCCTGGGGCGCGAGGCGCAGGCCCATGACGGCGCGGATCGCGACCAGGAGCAGCCAGCTGACCACGAAGGCGAAAACGCCGACCACGACCACGGCCAGGGCCTGCAGGCCGAGCTGGCCGGGATTGCCGAAGGCCAGGCCGTCGGCCCCGGCCGGGTTGACCAGCTTGCTGGCCGCAACGCCCACGAGCAGCGTCCCGAGCACGCCGCCGACGCCGTGGATGCCCACCACGTCCAGGCTGTCGTCGAAGCGCAGCCGGGCCTTGACCAGCACCGCGCCGTAGCACACGAGCCCAGCCAGCATGCCGATGCCGATGGCCCAGCCCGGCGAGACGAAGCCCGCGCCCGGGGTGATGGTGGCCAGGCCGGCCACGGCGCCGGAAGCCGCGCCCAGGGTGGTGGGCTTGCCGCGATGCCGCCATTCGACGAGGCACCACACGGCCATGCCGGCCATGCCTCCGAGGTGGGTGGCGGCGAAGGCTCCGGCGGCCACGCCGTCGGCGGCCAGGGCGCTGCCGGCGTTGAAGCCGAACCAGCCGAACCACAGCAAGCCCGTGCCGAGCAGCGTCATGGGCAGGTTGTGAGGCACGATCTGATGGCGGCCGTGGTCCTTGCGCGGCCCGGCGGCCAGCACGGCGGCCAGGGCGGCCGCGCCGCAGGTCAGGTGCACGACGATGCCGCCGGCGAAGTCCAGCACGCCCATCTCCTTGAGCCAGCCGCCGTTGCCCCAGACCCAGTGGCACACCGGGTTGTAGACGAGGATGGTCCAGGCCAGGGAGAAGACCAGAAACGGCCCGAAGCGCAGGCGCTCGGCCACGGCCCCGGTGATCAGCGCCGGGGTTATGGCCGCGAACATGCACTGGAACATGGCGAAAGCCAGATGGGGAACGGTCCCGGCGTAGTCCGGGTTGGGCGTCGCGCCCACGCCCGACAGCCCGGCCCAGGCCAGGGAGCCGATCAGCCCCTTGACGTCCGGGCCGAAGGACAGGGAGTAGCCGAGGTAGACCCACTCGAAGGTGACCAGGGAAATGAGGATGAAGCTTTGCATGATGGTGCCGAGCACGTTTTTCTTGCGCACCATGCCGCCGTAGAAAAGGGCCAGTCCCGGAATCATGAGCAGCACCAGGGCCGCGCTGACCAGGACGAAGGCCGTGTCGCCGCTTTGCAGCATTTCGCCCCCCAAAAAAGTTTGGCGGGCCAGTAGCACGGCGCACCGGACCGGGCAAATCACCGATTTGTCAATTGCGACGGCTTTTCGCCTGGCTTTTCCCGGTCAGGCCCCCTCGCCGTCCGGGTCGCGGGAAGCCTCTGGCACAGGGGGAAACGGCCGGCCGCCCAGTCCATGCGCCCGGCTCGCGGGAGCGCAACGAAACTTCGTGGGGATGCCGCGCCAGCCGCCGCCAGCCGGCCCGCCCGCGAACGGGAAGTTGACATCGCGGGCTTGGCGGGCGGAAAACCGGCCAAAACATTTCAAATATGCAATGAAAAGCCCGGCATCACGACTGACGGCAGGCGGCCTAGCCGGACGGCTCGGGACAAGGCCGGGGCGAAGCGCGGCAAAAGCGGATTTTGGGCGTCGAAAATCGCCGAAGTCTGGAAAATAGCCCGCCGATGCCCAAAAATGAAAAACCGGGGCAGGACGACGAGGTCCCGCCCCGGCGAGAAAGGACGCCGGGCCGACGTGCGGCACGGATAGTGCGTGCGTTCGTCCTAGCTGGAAAGGCTTCCCCGATAGGAGTCAAGGCTCTCGATCCCCAGCTCTTCCATCAGCCCCGGCAGCCTTTCCGCGATGCGAAACGCCATGTCCGGCCGCATGAAGTTGGCCGTGCCGATCTGCACGGCGTGGGCTCCCACGAGGATGAATTCCAGCACGTCCTCGGCCGAGCTGATGCCGCCGACGGCGATGACCGGAGCCGAGACCGCCCGGCAGACCTGCCAGACGCAGCGCAAGGCCACGGGCTTGATCGCCGGGCCGGACAGGCCGCCGATCACGTTGGCCAGGCGGGGTTTTCGCGAACGGATGTCCACGGCCATGCCCGTGAGCGTATTGATGCAGGTCAGCGCGTCCGCGCCGCCAAGCACCGCCGCCCGGGCGATCTCCACGATGTCCGTGACGTTGGGCGAGAGCTTGACCCACACGGGCTTGCTCCCGGCGCGCTTTTTGACCGCCTCGGCCAGCCGGCCGGCCATGGCCGGGTCCTGGCCGAAGGCGATGCCGCCGGCTTTGACGTTGGGGCAGGAAATGTTGACCTCGAGCGCGGCCACGCCCGCGGCCCCGGACAGCACGCCGGCCAGCTCGGCGAACTCGTCGGCGTCGCAGGCGTAGAGGTTGGCCACGATGGGCGTCTCGGAGTGGGGCAGCAGCGGCAGCTTGTCGCGCAGGAACTTCTCCACGCCGCAGTTTTGCAGGCCGATGGCGTTTAACATCCCGCACGGCGTCTCGGCGATGCGCGGCATGGGGTTGCCCAGGCGGGGCTTTAGCGACAGGCCCTTGACCACGATGCCGCCAAGGGAGCGCAAATCGCCGTAGGGCGCGAACTCCAGGCCGTAGCCGAAGGTGCCCGAGGCGGTCATGACCGGATTTTTGAGCGCGAGGCCGGCCAGGCGCACGGAAACGTCGGCGCTCATGCGTCCTCCGCCAGGGCCAGTTCCTCGACCCAGAAGACCGGCCCCTCGGTGCAGGTCTGCACGTAGGCCCCCAGGGCGTTTTTCTCCACGCAGCCCAGGCAGCCGCCCACGCCGCAGGCCATGCGGTTTTCGAGCGACACCTGGGCCCGGGCGCTGTACTTGCGGGCGAGCCGGGCCACGGTCAACAGGAAGGGCCGGGGGCCGCAGGCCAGGATCAGCCCGGACGCGGCCCCGGCCACCACGGCGTCGAGGCGTTCGATGAAGACCGGCAGATCGTCCGGCGTTTTCTCGCAAAAGGCCTCGGCCCGGCCGACCAGCTCGGCCATGGCCGCGAAGGGGTAGCAGGAGAGCGGCTGACGGTGGCCGAAGACCAGGGACAGGTTGGACGGCGCGGGATGGGTGGCGGCGTATTCCACGAAGGGTGCGATGCCCACGCCCCCGGCCAGCATGACCGTGGGGATTTCCGGCTCCAGGGCGAAGCCCTGGCCGAGCGGTCCCCAGAGCGCCGCCTTGTCGCCGGCGGCCAGGCCGCACAGGATGTCCGTGCCCCGGCCGCAAGCCTGGACGAAAAGCGTGAGCGTCCGCGTCGTCAGGCGGCAGATGGAAAAGGGACGCGGCCAGATCGGGTTCTGGCCGAAACGCTCCGGCCGGACCATGACGAACTGGCCGGCCGCGGCCGGCCCGAGCCCCGGGTTTTCCAGTTCAAGCAGATAGCAGCCGTGCGCCGCCCCCTCGGGCCCGCAAGGGGCCACGGACAGGATGGAAACGTCGCGGCAGGCGCCGAAATTGCCCACGCGTCACCTCGCAGCAATGGAATGCCGCATTGTAGCGTCTTTGCCGCGCCTTGTAAAAGGCCCCCACCGGCCGGGGATTTCCTTGCGCCACCGCCCGGGGTCCTTGAACTTGGCCGATGATCCCCGTAGGGTGGGGCGCGTCGGAATATCCCGCCACCCAAGGCGGATCGGGCGGCACGGGAGGAAGGGCATGCGCCGGGACATCGACCTCGAGGACGAAGACGACCGCGACTCCACCGTGCGGACCTTCCACAAGGGAGCCGTCCTGTTCAAGGAAGGCCAGCCGAGCGACGTGGCCTACATCATCCGCAAGGGCCGGGTGGCCGTGTACCGCCTCGTCAACAACAAGCGGGTGGGCCTCGGCGAGCGCGGCCCGGGCGAGATGGTCGGCGAGATGGGGGCCGTGGCCGCCGCGCCCCGGGGGAGCTTCGCCGAGGCGCTCGAATACACCGAGGCCCTGGTGTGCGACCAGCGGCTGCTGCGCACCATGCTGCTCAAAAGCCCCCGGCCGGTGCAGCTCCTCACCGGATACCTGGTCGAGCGCGTGCGCGCCCTGTCCGAACAGATCGTGGACCGGCCCTCGGGCAACGTGTTCTGGTCCGTGTGCCGCGTGACGGCGCTGTGCTGGCAGGCGACCGTGCGGGGCGAGGTCCAGGAGCTCAGCTACGCCGAACTTTCCCGGACGCTCAAGGACATCCTGCTGGTCAGCCAGATCGAGATCGACCAGGTCTTCGACCGCCTCAAGAAGCTGCGCCTGGTCAACATCGTGGACGTCAAGGGCAGCTTCAGCCGGGCCGATCCCCTGCTCGGCCACAAGAAGCCCGGCACGGCCTTCGTGCGCGACCGCCTGCTGCGCCTGCCGGACCTGGACAACTTCCTGGCCGTGGCCAGGAACGTTGCCCGGGAATACCGCGACCGCCCGGACTTCGCCGTGGACCTGGAATTCTTCGACCTAGCCGACTTCGCCCGGGAGGCCCAGTCCTCGCCGGACATCCTCTACAAGAAGATCGGCTACCAGGAGATTCCCGAAGAGCTGTTCTTCTTCCACAAGGCCAGGACGCAGGCCTACATCGAGGCCATGGGCCCGGAATTCTTCCGCCAGGCCAGACGGCCGCGCCTGACGGCGGCGGACCTCGCGCGCGTCGACGACATCGCGGGCGTGGACAACGCCACGCTCCAGGAAGCCTTCTCGGCCCTGGGCTTCCGCAAGGTGGCCGTGGCCGCGGCCATGGCCGGCGAGGCGGCCCGGGAAAAGATCTTCAAGAACCTCTCGAAGAAGATCGCCGCCGTGGTGCGCGAGGAAGCGGCCGCCCTGGGCGAACCCGACGAGGACGAGGCGGCCGACGTGGAAAAGGAACTGCTTGACCGCATAAAAGCCATCAAGGGACTGGGCTCGTGAACATCGCCACCGTCATCGGCTTCGCCTTCGGCATCGTCATTCTGGGCTGCGCCACCTATTTCTCCACGGACAGCGCCGGGGTGTTCATCAACGTCCCGGGCCTGGCCATCGTGCTCGGCGGCACCCTGGCCTCGACCCTCATCTGCTTCCCCCTCAAGGAAGTCACGCGGGTCTTCAACACCTTCCTCGTGGCGCTCAAGCGCGAGGAACTGCCCACGGACAACTACATCGAGGAGATCGTCTCCATCGCCCGCCAGGCCTCGACCCGGGGCAAGATCCACCTGGAGACGGCCCTGCCCGGCATCGAGAACGAATTCCTGCAAAGCGCCATCCAGATGCTCGTGGACGGCTACTCCCGCGAGGAGATCCAGGAGATCCTCGACACGCGCATCGAGCAGACCTACCAGCAGGAACTGTCCTCGGCCGGCATCTACCGCACCATGGCCAAGCTCTCCCCGGCCTACGGGCTCATCGGCACGCTCATCGGGCTTATCGGCATGATGCAGTCCATGAGCGTGGGCCTGGGCAACCTCGGCGCGCACATGGCCGTGGCCCTGACCACCACCCTCTACGGCGTCCTGCTGGCCAACCTCGTCTTCCTGCCCATCGCCATCAAGGTCGAAAAGCGCATCGAGGAGCGGGTGGTGCTCATGTGCGTCATCCGCGACGGCACGTTGTTCATCAAGGACAAGACCCCGGCCGCCATCGTGCTCGACAAGCTCAAGGCCTACCTGCCCACCCGCCGCTGGGCCTCCATCGAACGCCGGGAAGGCGAGGCGGCCCTCTAGATGGTTCCCACCCGCCGCAAGCCCGGGGCGTCCCTGGTCAGCCTCACGGAGCTGCGCAAGCAGCGCCAGGAAGAGGACGACCTGTGGCCCATCTCCATGGCCGACATGATGACGCTTTTGCTGTGCTTTTTCCTGCTCCTTGTGGCCGTGTCCCACATCGACCTCAACCGCTACGAGCGCGTGGCCGACTCCATGCAGAAAGCCATGGCCGTGGAAAAGGCCGCGCCCAGGCCGCAGACCGCCACGGCCCCGACCGCCCCGCCCAAAGCCGTCCCCCCCAAGCCCGAAAAGGCCCCGGAACCGGCCGCCGTGCGCTCCAAGGTCAACTACACCACGCTCAAAAGCGAAACCCCGCCCATGGAGCCGGAAAAGCCCAAGGAACAGCCCCAGCCCGGAGCCTCCGGAGCCAAGCCGCAGGTCCCGGGGGAAAAGCCCGCCGCGCCCACCGAAGGCAAGGGCCCGGACAAGACGCCCGACGCCGACCGCACCGGCCCCACGCGCAAAAGCCTGGACGACATCCGCAAGGAACTGGCCGGCAAGCTCGACATCGCCTCCGGCGCGGTGGAAATCGCGCCCCGGGAAAGCGGCGTGGAGCTCAACCTGCGCGGCGCGGCCTTCTTCGACCTGGCCAGCGCCGAAATCAAGCCCGCCGGGCTGCCGCTCCTGCGGGAGATCGCCGCGACCCTGGCCGGCACGCCCTACAAGGTGACCGTCGAAGGCCACACCGACAACCTGCCCATCGAATCCTGGCTCTACCCGTCCAACTGGGAGCTGTCCTCGGCCCGGGCCAGCCGGGTGGCGCGCTACCTCATCGACCACGGCGTGCCGCGCGACCACATGCGCGTGGAAGGCCTGGCCGACACCGTGCCCGTGGCCCCCAACACCGACCCCGCCGGCCGCCCCATCCCGGACAACCAGGCCAAGAACCGCCGCGTCGTGATCCTGGTCAGCCCGTAGGGGGCGTGGTGGCGGAGGACAGGAGGGGGGAATGCCTCCGGCGGCCGGGGGGGATGATCCCCCCCGGTCCCCCCCGATGGGGGAGGCGGGGATGGGGAAGCGGGTGGAGGCGTGGTCGTGGGCGGGGGTGCGTCGGCGAGGCCGGAATCGGTCCGGCGATGCCGTCGCTTCGCTCCAGGCTCGCGGGGCCGATTCCGGACTCGCAGGCCCGTCGCCCCTTCGGGGCGAAGTTTTATTGCCTTCCACTTATGAAGAAGAACAGCGCGGATCGAATCAATTGCCGACAGGCCGTGAAAGTGATGCTCTTGCATAGAGAGGCGTTCATGCTTTTCAGAACACTGGAGGAAGAAACCATGCCCCGATCACGACCTGCTGTAGTCGCCGTCTGTTTGTCGTATCTGCTGCTCCTCCTGCTGGGGATCGGCGCTTCGGCCTCCTGGGCCAAGGACATCGTGCCCGTGGGCGAAAAGGCGGCCGTGGACGCCCAGGGCCACGACATCTACCAGACCAACGCCAACGGGATCAGGATCGGGTACAAGCTGATCGGTTCCGGCGAACCGCTGCTGCTGCTGACCGGGCTCGGTTGCACGATGGATCGCTGGACGCCGGAATTCATTGAAGAGGCGGCGAAGACAC
>NZ_JARKOZ010000011.1 GCF_029978005.1 Solidesulfovibrio sp.
AATACACCCTCACGGGCACGACCGTGAGGCCCTTCTGCTCCACTTTGGCCCGAAGCGCCCGGATCTCGGCGGCGTGGAGCAGGAGCTTGCGCGGCCGTTCGGGCTCGTGCCCGGCGTAACCGGCGTTTTCATACGGCGCGATGTGCACGCCCGTCAAAAAAGCCTCGTCGCCCGTGATCCTGACGTAGCCGTCCTTGAAACTGATGCGTCCGGCACGAAGCGATTTGACCTCGGACCCGACGAGCACCATGCCGGCCTCGTATTTCTCGAGAAATTCGTAAAGGTGCCGGGCTTTCTTGTTCTGGGCGACGAGCTTCTCGCCCGATTCCTTGGCTGTCATGGCTTCCTTTGGCCGCCCGCGCGGCGGCGGTGCGGCCCTGCCCCGCGTCGGCCCCTTCGTACGGGCCGAGGCGGAACCGGTCAATGGGCCGGCGTCTCCTCGCGGTCGAGCAAAGAGGAGTAAAACATCAGTTCGTCGGGGAACTGCCGGAAGATGGTCTCCTGGACCAGGGCGTTGGTCCGGCTGACCGACGGGCTTTCGAGGACCAATTTAAGCAGTTTTTTGCAATCGTCCATGGTGGCCTGGCGGATGATGCGCTTGATTCCGGGAATGGCCTGGGGGGTGAGGCTGATGCAGTCGATCTGCATGCCCATGAGGATGGGCACGCAAAAGGGGTCGGAGGCCATCTCGCCGCACAGGCTCACCTCGATGCCGGCCTGGTGGGCGGCGTCGACCACGTGCTTGATGCTCCTGACCACGGCCGGGTGCAGGGGCTGGTACATGTGGGACACGTAGCGGTTGGTCCGGTCGATGCCCAGCGAATACTGGATGAGGTCGTTGGTGCCGATGCTGAAGAAGTCCACTTCCCGGGCCAACACCTCGGCGATCATCACGGCCGAGGGCAGCTCCATCATGATGCCGACGGGCATCTCCGGCTCGAAGCGCGCCCCTTCCTGGCGCAGCTCGGCCTTGGCCTCGGCGAGCAGGGCCTTGGCCTGGCGGATCTCCCGCAGTCCCGAGATCATGGGGAACATGACCGAGATGTTCCCGGCCACGGACGCCCGCAGCATGGCCCGCACCTGGGTCTTGAAGATGTCGCGGTGACGCATGCAAAGGCGTATGGCCCGAAGCCCCAGGGCCGGGTTGCGCTCGTCCAGGACCCCCAGGGTGGAGACGAACTTGTCCGCGCCGGCGTCCAGGGTGCGAAGGGTCACCCGCCTTGGCGACATGATGGAGGCCAGGTCCAGGTATTCCTCGTAGAGCTCGTCCTCGGTGGGGAGCTTGGGCCGGTTCATGTAGGAATATTCGGTGCGGTAGAGCCCTATGCCCTCGCCGCCGTTATTGACCACGGCGGGCACTTCCTCGAGCATCTCGATGTTGGCCTTGACCTTGACCCGGTAGCCGTCGATGGTCTCGCCGGGCAGGTGGCAGCCGCGCATGATGCCGGCCTGGTAGGCCTCGAACTGGTACTTGAGGTCGGAAAGGCGCTCCAGTTCCTCGTCGGAGGGGGTCAGCACCACCACGCCGCGAAGCCCGTCCACCACCACCAGGTCGCCGTCGCGCACCCGCGACTCCAGCTCCGTGACGCCGATGACGGCCGGGATGCCGAGGGTTCGGGCCAAGATGCCGGTATGCGAGGTCTTGCCGCCCTGGACCGTGACCAGGGCCATGATCTTGTCGGTCTGCAGCGTGGCGGTGTCGGCCGGGGAGATGTCGTGGGCCATGAGCACCACCCGGTTCTCGATGGCCCGGACCTCGGCGGACTGGCCGGCGAGCCTGGCCTGGACGCGGCCGGCCACGGTGCGCACGTCCTGGATGCGGTCGCGGAAATAGGGGTCGTCCAGGGCGGCGAAGGCCTTTTCCAGGTCGTCCACGGCCTTGTCAGGGCCCATTCGGCGTTGATGCGCAGGGACTGGATGTATTTCCTGGCCGCGCCGGCGAGCTTGGGATCCTTTAAAATCATCAGGTGGGAGTCGAGGATCAGGGCGTGTTCCTTGAGCTCGGCCGGGATGCGGTCCCTGGCCTGCTCGATCTCGCGCCTGAACTGCTCGAAGGCCCGGTCCAGGCGCTCGATCTCGGACGCGGTCAGGGACTCGGCCAGAGCCTGGCGCGGCAGGGGGCCGACTCCGGAGCGGTTGAGGAAAAACGCCCGCCCGATGGAGATGCCGGACGAAACCGGTATGCCTTTAAGGGTGTCCATGTCTGGGTCGGTCCTCGCATCCGGCCGGCCTGGCGGCCGGGTCGGGACGGTGCGTTGGTCCAAGCGGCGCGCCCACGACGCCTACCGGAACCGGTTGCGGATGAGCGTTCCCAGGTGGGCCAGGGCGTCGCGCGCCTCGGGCCCGGCGGCGCGCAGCTCCAGTTCGCTGCCATGGCCGGCGGCCAGGGTCAGGATGTCGAGGATGCTCTTGGCGTCCACGACCTCGTCGCCCATGGCCAGGGAGATGTCGCAGGCGAATTTCTGCGCTTCCTGGGCCAGGCGGGCGGCCGGCCGGGCGTGCAGGCCCTGCTCGTTGAGCACCCGCACCCGCAGGGCGAACCCGTCGCCGCTGACCGCGACGTCTTCCTGGGCCGAACCGGCCGTTTCGTGCGTCTCGTTGCTCATTGTCCACCGCGTCTGCGGAGGTTGGCCCGGGGCATCCCGGGCATACGCCGGCCCTCGTGTCGCTTCCGGTCGTTCCCGGCTCTGCGCCGGGATGCGGCACGTCTTGCATCCATACGTTCCCGCCGACAAAAAGCGGATATGTTTTTCGTCGGCTCGGTCGCTACGAGGCCGGCCACATGGAGCGCGTCAGGACCCAGCCGGCGGCCAGGGCCAGAAGCGCGATCTCCCGGGACACCGAGGGCCGGGTGGCGGCCCAGGCGGCCAGCACCGCCACCAGCACCGCGTCGGCCAGGGAAGCCCGGCTTCCCATGGGCTTGGCCAGAATCCAGAAAACCGTCAGCAGGACCGCGTTGGCCACCTTGACCTTGCGGCCGAGGTTGACCAGGTCCCAGCGCTTGAGCCGGCGCAGCACGTGGAAGCCCTCGTGGTAGCCGGCCCGGAACGTCACCGCTTTAAATACCTGCACGGCGGCGAAGAGCCCGCCGGCCAGAACGCCCAGGGCGGCGTACTGCCCGGCGGCCAGCAGGCAGGCGGCGCACAGCCCCCACAGGCCCATGATGCTGGCGGAGAAAAACGTGTCGCCGATGGCGGACAGGGTGAATGCCGTCGTGGTCTTGACGTTGTCAAGCATTTCCGCCGGAATCAGCCCCCGGGCGATCTTCGTCTCCAGGGAGAGGAACAGGCCGACCAAAAGGGGCGTCCAGAAGAAATGGGTGTTGTACAGGTCCAGGTAGCGCTTGAAGACCTTGTCGCGCTGCGCCGGATCCGGGTACAGGGCCACGAGCCCGGGCTCCATGGCGAAGGCCAGGCCCACGTGCTGGAGGCCCCGGGTGTTGTACGCCGCCCCGATCAGGTAGCAACGCAAAAAACAGGACACGAGCGTCCTGGTCTTAAGCTCTCCGCGTAATTCCGCCAAAGGCGCACCGCCTCCCGGCGCGCGGCGGGCCTCGCCCGCGCCGGCCGCGCCCCCTCATGCGTTCAGGGTACGGATAAACGATTGTCGGGGTCGCGGTCAAACGGATCGCCGGTCCGGGCCGCCAGAAACGCGCCGAAAGGCGTGCCGGCCAGGCGCGACCGCCAGGGCTCCCGGGCCAGGCGGCGCAGGTCGTCCACGGTGTCGCAGTCCGGGAGTTCGGGCAAAAGGGCCGTGCGCCGGCCGGCCCGGGCCAGCCGCTCGCGCGTGCGGGAAAAGACCTCGGGCCCGCTCCAGGGCATGTCCGCGAAGACTTCCGGGACGTAGCCTTCCCTGGTGAAGCCCACGGCGTAGTACCCGCCGTCCAGGGCCGGACCGAGCACGCCCTCGGCCTCCCCCAGCAGGGCCGCGCCCCGGGCCAGAAGCGGCCCGTCGAGCAGCGGCAGGTCGCCGCCGACGAGCAGCGCCGCCCCGGCCCCGGCGACGAAGGTCCGGGCGAAGGCGTCGGCCATGCGCGCGCCGAGGTCCCCCTCGGCCTGGGGAAAAAGCGTCGCGCCCGGCCCGCAGAAATCCTCCATGAGCGCCCGCTCCCCGGCCGGGGCGTACCAGACCGCCGTGGGCAGACCCGAGGCGGACGCGGCGGCCAGGACGTTTCGGGCCATGGCCACGTAGGCCCCAAGGGCCGCTTCCTCGCCCACGGCGGCGGCCAGGCGCGTCTTGACCAACCCCGGTATGGGGGCCTTGAGCATGACAAGAAGCCGCGCCGCCACGGGCTAGATCCCCGTGTCTTTGCCGGGGCCGGCCGGGTAGAACCGGGCCAGGCGCGCCGGCGGCACGCCGAGTTCGTAGAGGGCCAGCAGGGCCAGGTTGCGGGCCGTGGCCTTAAGCGCCCCTTCCGCCTCGTAACGCCTGGCCGAGGTCACGACGCGCTGCGGCAGGACGCGGACCCGGCCGCCGGCCCGGCGCACGGCCCGCGCCAGGGCCACGTCCTCCATGAGCGGCACGTCGGGGAAGCCGCCCAGGGCGCAGAATATCTCGCGGCGCAGGAAAAAGGCTTGGTCGCCGTAGGGCAGGGAAAAAAGCCGCGAACGCAGGGTGGCTCCGGCGGCGACCAGACGCAGCCAGGGGCTGGGCGAGCGGATGGACAGGGAAAACGCGCCCAGGGCCGCGCCGGCGTCGAGGGCCGCGCCGGCCGCCCGCAACGCCCCGGCCGGAAGGCGGGTGTCGGCGTGCAGGAACAGGATGTTGCTCCCGGCGGCGACCGCCGCGCCGGCGTTCTGCTGGCGTGCCCGGCCCGTGGACGCCGTCAGGCCCGTGACGCCGGTCCGGGTCAATGCGGCAAGGGTCGATCCCGACGGGTCGCCGTCCACGACGATGATCTCCACGTCCTCGCCGTAACTGACCACGCGCACGTGATCGACCACGGCGTCGATGCCCGCCGCTTCGTCGAGAACGGGAATCACCACGGAGAAAAAGGGTCGTGCGCCTCGCGTTGCAGTCATGCAAGCCTCGTTCGGGCCCCTGCCCGTGCGAAGCTGCAATAGATTTTTTTCGACGAAACCGCTAGGCTGGCGGCCCATGTCCACAAACTGTAACCCCGTGCCCGGGAAGCGCGTCGTCGCCCGCCCGCACCTTCGGCTGCGTCCTCATGCTTGAAGCCGAATACGCCGTCATGCGCGCGGCCGAGGAAACCCACTGGTGGTACCGGGGCCTGCACGACCAGGTGCGCCGCGCCGTGGCCCTGTGCCGCCGGGAGGCGGGCAGGCCTCTGCGCATCCTCGACGCCGGCTGCGGCACGGGCAAGGTCGCCGCGCTTCTGGCCGCCGACGGCCACGCGGTCACGGGCCTCGACCTCTCGGCCACGGCCCTGGCCCTGGCCGGACGGCGCGGCCCCTTTCCCCTGACCCGGGCCTCGGCCGCCGCCCTGCCCTTCGCCGACGCCTCCTTCGACGTCGTGCTCTCCCTGGACGTGCTGGCCAACCTGCCCCCCGCCGCCCTGCCGCGAGCTCTGGCCGACTGCCGGCGCGTGCTGGTCCCGGGCGGCCGGCTCGTCTGCAACATCGTGGCCTTCCAGGCGCTTTACAGCGAGCACGACCGGGCCGTGGGCGTGGTGCGCCGCTATACGCGCGCCCAGCTCGCCGGGCTGCTGGCCGAGGCGGGCTTTACCACGCAGCGCCTGACCTACGGCAACACCCTGCTTTTCCCCGCCGCCGCCCTGGTGCGGCTGTGGCGACGGCGACCGCGACCGGGCCGACCGCCCCGGTCGGACCTGGCCCCGCTGCCGCCGGCGGTCAACGCCGCCCTGGCCGGCCTTCGCCGGCTCGAAAACATCCTGACCGTGGACTGGGGCCTGCCCCTGCCCGTGGGGCTTTCCGTCTTCGCCGTGGCCCGCGCCCCCCTGGCGGCCTCGCGGCCGAACCGCCAATCCCGGACATAGACCGCCGATGCAACAGACTTCCCCGTCCCCATCCCTGACCGTGGTCGTTCCCGTGTACAACGCCGAGGCCACCATCGGTCGGCTGACGCAGACGCTTCTGGCCGCGCCGCCCGCGCCCGAGACCGACATCGTGCTCGTCAACGACGGCAGCCGCGACCGCAGCCACGACGTCTGCCTGGAACTTTGCCGGCGCTTTCCCGGTCGCGTCACCTACCTGCGCCTGGCACGCAACTTCGGCGAGCACAACGCGGTCATGGCCGGCCTCAACCAGGCCCGGGGCGACTACGTGGTGGTCATGGACGACGACTTCCAGAATCCGCCGGAGGAGGTGACCGGACTGCTGGCGGCAACGGTTGCGGGCGGCTACGACGTGGTCTACGCCGCCTTCCGGGAGAAACGCCACGGCAGGCTTCGCAACTGGGGGAGCCTGTTCAACGACAAGGTGGCCACCTCCCTGCTCGGCAAGCCGCCGCACCTGTACCTTTCGAGCTTCAAGTGCCTCAGCCGCTTCCTGGTGGACCAGGTGACGCGCTACGCCGGCCCGGCCCCCTACGTGGACGGGCTCATCCTGCGCACCACGAGCAACATCGGCCAGGTGGAGGTGGAGCATCGCGACCGGGAGGCGGGCCAGTCGGGCTACACCCTGTTCAAGCTCATGCGCCTGTGGCTGACCATGTTCGTCAACTTCTCCATCGCTCCGCTGCGCTTTTCCGCCGTGCTCGGCCTTTGCATCGCCGGCTTCGGCCTGGTCATGGCCGTCTGGAGCCTGCTGGAAAAGCTCTTCGGCGTGGAGCTGCCCACGGGCTGGACCACCCTTTATATCACCATCATCATCTTTTCCGGCATACAGCTCCTCATGCTCGGCCTGGTCGGCGAATACGTGGGCCGCACCCTGCTCGAATGCAACCGCGCCCCCCAGTTCGTGGTGCGCGAAATCCACGGCGGCCCCGCCCGCCCGTGCGGAGAAGCCGGCCATGATCCCGAGGCTTGAGGCCGTGCGCCGCGTCGGCGTCCCCACCATACGCGACGACCGGGGCGCGCTTTCCGTCATCGAAGGCGGCCGGCACGTGCCCTTTCCCGTGGCCCGGGTCTTCTACATGCATGGCATGACCGCCGACCGGGGCGGACACGCCCACCGCGACACCGAGCAGTGCATCCTGGCCGTGGCCGGCTCGTTGCGCCTGGACCTCACCGACGGCCTCGGCCACGCCTCCTACGTCCTTGACGACCCGAGCCAGGGCCTTTATCTGCCGGCCATGGTCTTCCTCGACATCCGCGACATCAGCCCCGACGCCGTCTGCCTGGTGCTGGCCAGCGCCCGCTACGACCCGGCCGGCGTCATCCGTTCCCTGCCGGCCTACCTGGAGGCCGTCGCCCGGCCATGAGCTCGGCTCGCGCCAGACTGTCGTTTTCGCGCTCCTGCCGGGCGCTTTCCGGCGTCTTCGCCGACATGGACGCGGTCATGGCCTGGTTTTCCGCCAAGGACCGTCGCGACCGCTTCACGGTGCGACGCGTGCCGCTCACGGCCCTGGACCGGTGGATCTACCTCCAGGACCCGTTGCGCCTGGGGCACCGCTCCGGAAAGTTCTTCACCATCGAAGGCATCCGGGCGCGAACCGACTTCGGACCCGTCCCCTCCTGGGACCAGCCCATCATCAATCAGCCCGAGGTGGGCATCCTGGGCCTGCTCGCCAGGGAGATCGGCGGCGTGCTGCACTTCCTCATGCAGGCCAAGATGGAGCCCGGCAACGTCAACGTGCTCCAGCTCTCCCCCACGGTCCAGGCCACGCGCAGCAACTATTCCCGGGTCCACGGCGGCCACGCCCCCCGCTACCTCGAATACTTCGCCGAGCCGGGCCGGGCCCGGGTGCTCCTCGACCAGCTCCAGCCCGAGCAGGGCGCGCGGTTCCTCTACAAGCGCAACCGCAACATGGTCGTGCAGGTCGACCACGACGTGCCGGCCCACGAGGACTTCTGCTGGCTCACCCTGGGCCAGATCAAGTCCCTGCTCGCCCGGGACAACATCGTCAACATGGACGCCCGCACCGTGGTGTCGCTCATCCCCATGTCCGACCCGGACGAGTCGCCGGACTACGGATTGCTCGACGGCGTCGGCGGTTTCCGCCGCGACGCCTACCTGTCCTTTTGCCGCTCGGACCGGGAGCGCCACTCCATGGACGCCATCATGACCTGGCTGACCGAAGGGAAAGCCCGCCATGCCATGCAGGTCACGCCCCTGCCCCTGGACGGGCTGCGGGGCTGGCAGGTGACGGACGACGCCATCTTCCACGAGACGGGCCTGTATTTCTCCGTCATCGGCGTGGACGTCGAAGCCCGCACCCGCGAAGCCACGCGCTGGTCCCAGCCGCTTTTGCACCACCAGGGCGAAGGGCTGGTGGGCTTTTTGTGCCAACGCCAGGGCGGTACGCTCCATTTCCTGGCCCGGGGCAGCCTCGAGCCCGGCAACCGCGATGGCATGCAGATCGGCCCCACAGTGGCCTGCTCCGAGGTGGCCGCCCGGGCCAACCGAGTCTGCGCGCCGCGCTTTCTCGAGCATTTCCTCGACGCCTCCCGGGGCATGGTGCGCTACGACGCGGTCCAGTCCGAGGAGGGCGGCCGCTTCCACCACTTCTGCAACCGCTACATGATCGTCGAGATCCCGCCCGGGCAGGAACCGCCGGTCCCCGAACATTATATCTGGCTGACCCTCGGGCAGCTGTGGCGCATGGCCCGCCACGGCCACGTCAATATCGAGGCCCGAAACCTCCTGGCCTGCCTGGGGGCCGAGGAAAACCCGCAATGAAGCTCCTGGTCTGCGGCGGCTCGGACATCTTCTTCAGGCGCGTGCTGCCCGGCCTGCCCGGCCTTGGCGTCACGGCCGTGGAAGTGGCCTCGAAAAGCGGCCGGCGCGCCCCGGGCGAGGTCCCCCTGCCCGTCGCCCGGCGCGACGACGCCCTGGCCGCGATCGGGGACAGCCATGCCGAGGCCGTCTACGTCACCACGGAAAACAGCCGCCACGCCGCCCTGGCCATGGCGGCGCTGGAAAACGGCCGCCACGTGATCGTGGACAAGCCGGCCTTCCCGGACGAGGCCGCGGCCGCGCGCGCCGCCGATCTGGCCACGAAAAAGGGACTGGTCCTGGCCGAAGCCACGGTCTGGGCCGACCATCCGCGCCTGGCCGCCCTGCGCCAAGCCTTTGCCGCGGCCGGCAGCGCGCCGACGCGGATTTCCGCCGTGTTCTCCTTCCCGCCGCTGCCGCCGGGCAATTTCCGCCACCGGCCCGAATGCGGCGGCGGCGCGCTCTACGACCTCGGCCCCTATGCCGCGAGCCCCGGCCGCGTGCTCTTCGGCCAGCCCCCCGAGGCCGCCTTCTGCCGGATTCTCTCGCACGGGCCGGCCGTGGAGACCGCCTTCGCCTGCCTGCTCCTCTACCCCGGCGGCAAAAGCTTCGCCGGCACCTTCGGCTTCGACACCGGCTACGCCAACCGCCTGGAGGTCCTGGGGCCGGGGCTGGCCGCCGCCATGGACCGGGCCTTCACCCCGCCGCCCGGAGCCGACCTGCCCCTTTCCCTCAACACCCCGGCCGGCGCGCGCACGGAAACGGTCCCCGCCGCCGACGCCTTCGCCGCCTTCTTCGGTCGCGCCTTCGCGGCCATGGGCACGGGCGAAGGGAGGCAGGAGCTGCTCGAGGCGTTGGTGGACGACGCCGGGACGCTGGAGATGCTGCGGAAGAGCGCCTCCGGCGGCCAGGAGGGGGTGACCCCCTCCTGGACCTCCCCGACAGGGGCCTAGCCCCGGCGGGTATGTTTCACATTGCCGCAACCTGAAAGGATAGATGCCATGGCAGTCAATGTTTGGGGATATTTGAAGGAATACGAGGCCGAGCGCGAGGAGATCATGGCCGCTGTCGCCGACGTGCTGGGCTCGGGCAAGCTCATTCTCGGGCCCCACGTGGCCGCCTTCGAAGAGGAGTTCGCGGCCTACTGCGGCGCGAAGCACGGCGTGGGCTGCGACAACGGCACGAGCGCCGTCATGCTGGCCCTGCTCGCATGCGGCATCGCGCCCGGCGACGAGGTGATCACCGTCTCCAACACCGCCGTGCCGACCGTCTCGGCCATCGTCAGCGCCGGCGGCACGCCCCGCTTCGTGGACATCGACCCGGCCACGTATCTCATGGACGCGGCCAGGCTCGAAGCGGCCGTCACCCCGCGCACGAAAGCCGTCATCGCGGTGCACCTCTTCGGCCAGTGCGTGGACATGGAAGCTGTCCAGGCCGTGGCCGACCGCCACGGCCTGACCGTCGTCGAGGACTGCGCCCAGGCCCACGGCGCGACGCGAAACGGCCGCGTCGCCGGGTCCATGTCCGACGCCGCCGCCTTTTCCTTCTACCCGACCAAGATCCTGGGAACCTACGGCGACGGCGGCATGGTGCTGACCAGCCGCGACGACGTGGCGGCCAGGCTCAAAAGGCTTCGCTTCTACGGCATGGAAAAGACCTACTACGCCCTGGAGCACGGCTTCAATTCGCGCCTGGACGAGATCCACGCCGCCATTCTGCGCGGCAAGCTCAAGCACCTGCCGGGCTACATCGCCCGCCGCCGGGAACTGGCCGCCCGCTACGACGCGTCCCTGGCCGGCACGTCCCTGATCCTGCCGGCCACCGCCCCCGGCAACAGCCACGCCTACTACCTCTACGTCGCCCGCCACCCCAAGCGCGACGCCGTCCTGGCCCGCCTCAAGGAACGCGGCGTCAACTGCAACATCAGCTACCCCTGGCCCATCCACACCATGACGGGCTACACCCATCTGGGCTACAAGGAGGGCGACCTGCCCGAGACCGAGCGGGCGGCCCGGGAGATCTTCTCCCTGCCCATGTACCCGTCGCTTTCCGACGCCGAACAGGACACGGCCATCGCCGCCCTGCGCGACACCCTGGCCGCCCTCGGGGAATAGCCGACGAAGGAGACCGCATGGAATTCACCGCGATAGCCCTGGCCGTCATGGCCGCCTTCACCGGCGCGGCCTTTTACATCAACTTCGTGGAGCACCCGGCCCGGCGCGACTTCCTGGACGGCGACATGCTGGTCCAGTGGCAGCGCAGCTACCCCAGGGCGCTTCGGATGCAGGCCTCGTTGGCCATGGCCGGCTTCTTCTTCGGCCTGTTGGCGCTCCTGTGGTCCGGCGGCGCGCTCAACCTCACGGGCGCGCTTTTCTCCATCGCCAACTGGGTCGTGACCTACAAATGGATCATGCCCCTCAACAGGACGCTCATGGCCACGGACCCCGACGCGGCCGACGCCGCCACCCGGGCGCTTCTGGAGAAGTGGAACCTGCTGCACGGCGTGCGCACCGGCCTGGGGTTCCTGGCCGTGCTGTGCTTTTTCGCCGCGATCCGGTAGCGTCGTGTCCCAGTGGGACGTATGTCCCGCGTGCGACGGCCGGATCACCCGGAACAAGGCGCAAGGAATCCTTGCCCGGTTTGACCCTTTAGGGGATTCCAAAGGGCGAAAGCCCTTTGGCCGCCGGAGGCTTTCCCCATTCCTACGACACAAGCGCCCATGTCCCTTTGCGACGGGGAGTTTCGCAGCATCTGCCGCGTGTGCCACGGCGGCTGCGCCGCCCGGGTGACCGTGGCGGACGGCAAGGTCGTGCGCGTGCGCCCCTGGCCGGGCTCGCCGTTTAACCGCGGCCGCATGTGCGTCAAGGGCCTGTCCACCCCGGAGGCCATGCACCACCCTGACCGCCTGACCCACCCGCTCAAGCGCGCGGGCGGGCGCGGCGAGGGCAAATTCGTCCGCGTTTCCTGGGACGAGGCCCTGGCCGACATCGCCGCCCGCCTGGACCGCTTCCGCAAGGAGAGCGGCCCGGAATCCGTGGCGCTCGGGCAGGGCACGGGCCGGCACCACTACTTCCACGTCATCCGCTTCGCCAACACCTTCGGCACGCCCAACTGGTACGAGCCGGGGCTGGCCAACTGCTTCATCCCGCGCATCACCGTCTCCAACCTCACCTACGGCGGCTTCGTGGCCGGAGACTACTACGGCGACACGCCGCCGCGCACCATCCTCTTCTGGGGCCACAATCCGCTCGTCTCGGGTCCGGACGGCGAACTGGCCTTTCCGGTGCGCGACGCACTGGCGAAGGGGGCCTACGGCATCGCCGTGGACCCCCGGCGCAGCGAGACGGCCAAACGCTGCGGCCTGTGGCTGCCCATCCGCCCGGGCACGGACGCGGCGCTCGCCCTGGCCATGCTGCGGGCCGTGATCGAGGAAGGCTGGTACGACAAGGATTTCGTGGAGGCCTACGGCGCGGGTTTCGACGACCTGCGCGCCCGGGTGGCCCCGGCCACGTCCGAATGGGCCGAGGGCGTGACCGGCGTGCCGGCCGCGTCCATGCTCGAGGCGGCCCGGCGCTACGCCCTGGACCGCCCTTCCATCCTCGAATGGGGCGTGTCCCTGGAACAGAACCCCAACAGCCTGCAAACCGTGCGGGCCGTGGCCCTCCTGCGGGGGCTGACCGGCAACCTGGACGCGCCCGGCTCCGACGTCTTCGGCAGCGATCTCGTCGCCGCCTATCCCGTGCTGCGCCAGGCCCTGCCGCCGGACGCCCCGGCCAAGCGCATCGGCGCGGACCGATTCAAGCTCCTGGGCGGCTTTCGCGCCTTCATGCCCTCGGCCCACATCCCCGGACTCTTCGGGGCCATGCGCACGGGCGAGCCCTACCGGGTGCGGGCGCTCCTCGTCTTCGGCAACAACCCGCTCGCCACCGTCGCCAACAGTCGGGGCGTGCAGGAGGCCCTGCGCGCCCTGGACCTGCTGGTCGTGGCCGACCATTTCCTGACTCCCACCGCCGCCATGGCCGACTACGTGCTGCCCTCGGCCTACTGGCCGGAGATCGACCAGATCATCGAGCTGCCCCTGGTCGCGCCGCGCGCCGTCTTCGCCCACAGAAAACTCGCGACCGTGGGCGAATGCCGCCAAAACGAGCTGATATTGAGCGACCTGGCCCGCCGCCTCGACCTGCCCGGCGCGCACGAAAGCCTCACGGACATCCTCGACCAACGCCTGGCCCCCCTCGGCCTCACGTTCGACGAATTGGCCGACCGCTTCATGGTCATGGCCGCGCCGCGCTACCGGCGTTACCTAGACAAGGGCTTCCGCACCCCGAGCCGCAAGGTGGAGCTTTCCTGCAAGGCCCTGGCCCGACTGGGCTACGATCCCCTGCCCTCCTTCGCCGAGCCGCCGGAAAGCCCGGTGTCCACGCCGGAAACGGCCAAGGAGTACCCTCTGGTCCTGACCACCGGGGCCCGACGGCCGGAATTCTTCCACAGCGACGGTCGGCAGATCGAACGCCTGCGCGCCCGCCGGCCCGACCCCACGGCCGAGCTCGGCCCGGCCACGGCGGCGCGCTATGGCATTGTCGACGGCGACTGGATGCGCGTGAAAAGCCCGCGCGGCGAAATCCGCATGCGGGCCAAAGTGACGGGAGACATCATGGAAGGCGTGGTCAGCCTGGACCACGGCTGGTGGTTCCCCGAACGGGGGGCAAGCGGATTCGACGCCTTCGCTTCCAACGCCAACGTGCTGACCAGCGACGCGCCGCCCTACGACCCGGCCTTCGGCTCCTACCAGCTGCGAGGCCTGCTGTGCGCCGTGGCCCGGGAATGAAGCGACCGCCCGGAAAGCTCCGGGCGGCCGCGAAGAGACGTTGCGACTAGGGCCCGATGTAGATCGGCGGCAGAAACACCCGCACGCCCGGCGCGGGCGGCGCGGGCCGGCAGGCCCCAGCGCTCCAGAAGGTGCCCGGCGGACATGCCGGCGGATAATAGGCCGGCGGCGGATAGTAGGCCGGCGGCGGCGGGTAGTACGGCATGGGCATGCAGCCGCGCGGCCCGTCCCAGAAATACCCCGGCGGACAGGGCGGCCGGGCCTCGGCATCCCCCGCGACGACCACGGAAGCCGTCAGGATGCCGGCCAGCAGCAACAGGCAAAGCAATTTGTTCATAACCACTCCTCAGCGGGCGACGCGCTCGGGACGCGTAGCGCACCCCCACGATTGCCTCTCTTGCATACTCGCCGGACAATGGCAAGAGATGCCGCGCCAAAGCCGGTCGCTCAAGGCGTCCCGCCCAGGCTGATCTGGCGGATGATGGCCGCCACCCTCTCCTGGGCCGCCTCGAAAGCCTCGCGGTTCTTCGACCCGCTATCCTTGACGTAGGCCACGAGCGCCTGGGCCGCCTGGCGCTCGACTTCGTAAAAACCGATCAAAAGCCCCAGGTCCTTGCGCTCCTGCTCCCCGAGTTGGCGCATGAGCCTGTCCTTGAAGGCGGACATGACCCATTCGGCATAGCGCATCTGGTCCGAAGCCGCGCGCTCCGCCTGCTCCCGGGTGAGCAGCCGCTTCTCGTACCGGCCGTACACCCCGGCCAGGGCCTCGTGCCCCAGCACCAACCCCTGCCCGGCCAGCAGGCCGATGGTCTGCAACATGGCCTCCCGGCCCTGATCCCGGCCGGCCGCCTGGGCCGGCTCCCCGTGCGGCTGCGCCTGGGGCGGAGCCGCAGGCCGGATCTGCGTCCGGACCGGCGGCGAGGCGGCCCCGCAAACGCCGCCGGCAAACAAGACCACAAGCGCCGCACAAACGATCCGTTTCACCTTCACCCCCGGGGATGGCTTTTTCCCCTTGTAACGCCACGCCCGAAAAAGGAAAAGCACAGGCGAAGCCATGCGCCGTGGGCCATGGAGGAATCGGGGCGTTGCCCCGAACCCCACTGGGGGGAGTCACTCCCCCCAGCCCCCCCGTCCGGCGTGGTTGCGCGGGGAAGGCTGCGGTCACCGGTGCCGTTGGCGTTGGCGTTGGCGTTGGCGTTGGCGGACCGAAGATGGGGGCGGAATTTCGCCTGCCGATGCCGCCGCTTCGCGGCAGGCTCG
>NZ_JARKOZ010000013.1 GCF_029978005.1 Solidesulfovibrio sp.
CCGGGCGGTGCTGGCCGGCTTTGCGGCCTGCGTCGCCCGGCCCATTTCCGCGACCGCACCGGCCGACGCCCCGCCGCCCGCCGTTCCCACACACCTCCCCACCCGCACCCGTCGGGGAGGGTCCGGGAGGGGGTCACCCCCTCCCGGCCGCCGGAGGCATTCTTCCTCTCCGCTCTTACCGTCCAAGCTCCAGTTCGCCGCTTTTTTGCAGCTTGCGCAGCAGCTTGTCGCCGCCGGCCATCGCCGGGGGCTTGGCGTCGAAGGCGGTGAGGATCATGCCGCAGAATTTGTCGCCCTTGTAGACTTCGACGCGGTAGATGGAGCCGGCCTTGTCCACGGAGTAGTTGGTCTGAAGGTCGGCGCGGGTGAGGGTGACGCCGGACTCGTCGGCCATGCCCGGTTTGGAGAAGCCGATGACGTTGGTGCGGTAGTCCCGACTTGGTTCGACACGGAAGGATTTGGCCACGGGCACGACCCGGCCGAAGGGGACGACGCGTTTGACGCCGTCGATTTCCATGGGCACGGCTTCGACGCTGCCGTCGTATTCGCAGTATTGGGGATCGAGTTCGGTGACGTTTTTGTTGCCGAAGTAGACCTTGAGGCTTTTGTCCGCCGAGACCAGGGCCATGATGGGGCTGCCGGGGCGGTATTCCACGGCGCTGTCTTTCTTGAGGGGGATGTAGCGCAGCCGTTCCCTGGCGTTTCGCAGGTCGAGGTAGACCTTGTTGTCGAAAAACGACACGGCCACGTTGCTTTGCAGGGCTTCGGCCACATTGGGCGTGGTCAGTTCGAAGCTGCGTTCGAACCCGATGCCGAAGGAGTGCAGGAAGCTCTCGACCACGGCCAGATGGTAATAGGCCGACATGAAGGGGCTGACGTTCTTGCTGCCTTCGATGCCGAAGGCCGGCTTGCCGTGGTTGATGGCGAAGAAGGTCAGGGTCTTGGACATCTCTTTGGCGGTTTCGTCGTCGAGGTCACGGGTGTGGGTGTTTTTGACGTGGTAGGCGTGCATGGGGTCGTAGAGGCGTGCGGTGGCGTCGGCGGCGGCTGTTTCGGCCCGGGCGGCCAGGTCGCCGACGCGCGAGGCGGCCACGGTGGGCTGGTCGATGATGACGGACTGTCCCCAGCGCTTGGGATTCTGCCACTCGGAGACGTAGGTGGGGCTGAAAAAGCCCCAGCCGTCGTGGAGGTGCAGCACGGCCTCGACGCGGGAGTCGGTGATGATGGACTTGATCTTTTGGACGGCTTCGTATTCCGGGTCCTTGGGATCGAGATCGGCGAACTTGCGGTTCATGTCGCCGTGCATGCCCCGGGAGTTGTGGATCATGGACAGGAAGTTGAGGTTGGGTACCACCCACACGGCCCCGCTGGTGATCTTGTAGTGGGAGACCAGCAGGGCGGCGGTAAAAAAGCCGCCGGGCTCGTCGCCCTGGATGCCGCCCACGACGAGGATGGTCGGTCCGGGGCGGCCGGACTCGAGCTTGTGCAGGGTGAAATCCAGATTGCCGCCGTGCGCGGCCGACGCCAGAGCCAGAAGCAGGAGCGTGGTCAGGAAAAGGCGCATGGGACCTCGACGGGGTGGTTTTGCCTGACGTCCCCCGGGGAAGCCGGCGTTTTTCCCCTAGCCCAAAAGGGGCCGGAAGTCACCCGTGTCCGTCCTGGCGCGGCCCGACGTCACTGGGCCTTGCGATCCTTGCGCCGCTGTTCCAGGGCGGCCTTGAATTCCTGCGAATTGAGCCGGTTGAGAATCAGCATGTCCTCGGTCTCCAGGGACCGGCGCAGCTCGTTGATGTCGCTTTTGAGCAGCTTGCGCAGGGCGAGCATGGTGGCCACCTGCGGCTCCTGGTAATAGGCCGCGACCTTGAGCGCTTCCTCCTCCAGCCTGGCTCCCGGCACGATCTTGTCCACGATGCCGAGGGTGAGGGCCTCCTCTGCCGTGAAGCGCGGCCATTGCAGCACGTCCGCGGCCCTGGCCCCGCCGAGCAGGCGCGACAGGAAGTAGCCGCCGCCGCCCTTGGGGATGGTGCCGAGCTGGGCCGAGGCGTTCTCGAACACGCTCTGCTCGGCCACGATGCGGTAGTCGCAGGCCAGGCTCAGGTTGAGGTGGAAGGCGGAGATATGGCCGGCGTCGGCGTGGATGGTGACCTTGTTGAGGCCCGCCATCGTCACGGTGTAGTTGTTCACGAGGTTGAACAGCCGCTGGAGCAGGAAGTCCTCGCGCCGGGAGACCAGGAACTCGTCGAAGAATTCCAGGGTGTCGGCCGCGCCTTCCTTCTGGGGACAGCCGATGAAGACCACCACGCGCACCTGGTCGGTGTGGGCGATGATCTCCAGGTGGTCGAAGAAGGTGTCGATCTTTTTGAGGTCCCGGGCGTGGCGGGTGAAGTGGGGCTTGCCGCGCACGATGAGCACGGCGTCGCGCCGCTCGGCGGAGAAGAACTCGTTGTCCGTGACCAGGCTGGTGGCGGCTTGCATGGTGCCCTCCTTGCGGACTCGAGGCCGTTTCGCGGCACGCCGGCGGCAGGCCTGATGCAAGCCGGCGTCTTTATTGGAAGCTGCCACCGCCGCCGGGTCCTGTCAACACGTCCGCCCCTTCCCGCGCCCGGTGCCGAAATCCGCGAAACCCCTTGCCTTGCCCGGGCGGGCCTTCTATCCTTGGGCGCAACCCTGCAACATACCCACGGAGCCCCTGTTGAGCGCCCGAAGCCTCGATCCCCTCTTCCGTCCCAACTCCGTGGCCGTGATCGGCGCGTCCGCGGACCCCAGGCATCCGGGCGCGGTGATCATGAAGAACCTGCTCGGGGGCAAGTTCCTGGGCCCGGTCATGCCGGTCAACCCGGCCCTGGACGCCGTCTCGGGCGTTTTGTGCTACAAGTCCGTGGACACGCTGCCCCTGACGCCGGACATCGGCGTCATCGCCACGGAGCCGGCGACCGTTCCGGAATACCTGCGCGAGCTCGGCCGCCGGGGCGTGGGCGCGGCCGTGGTGCTGCCCCCGGGCTGGGCCAAGCTGCCCCGCCACGACAAACGGGTGCTCCAGGCCCGCATGCTGGAGGCCGCCGCGCCCTCGGGCATCCGCATCCTCGGCCCTTCCGGCCTTGGCCTCGTCGTGCCGGGCATCGGGCTCAACTGTTCCCTCGCCGCCTCCGACGCCCTGCCCGGGAAGATCGCCTTCATCTCCCAGTCCGCCTCGCTTTTCACCGCCGTCCTCGACTGGGCGCGCACCAAGGGCTTCGGCTTTTCCCACATCCTGTCGCTCGGCGACCGGGTGGACCTCAAGTACGCCGACATCCTGGACTACATGGCCCAGGCCCCCAACACCCGCTCCATCCTGCTCTACGTCGAATCCATCACCGACGCCCGGTCGTTCATGAGCGCCTCCCGGGCGGCGGCGCGCAACAAGCCCGTGCTCGTCATCAAGCCCGGCCGCAAGCTGTGGTCGGTCTTTCCGCCCGACCCTTCCGAGGGCCGCGACGAGGTCTACGACGAGGCCTTCCGCCGGGCCGGCATGCTGCGCGTGGGCGAGATCGACGCGCTCTTCGACGCCGCCCAGACCCTGGCCCGCTCCAGGCCCCTTCGCGGCGAGAACCTGGCCATCCTGACCAACGGCGGCTCCATCGGCATCATGGCCGCCGACGCGCTCCTGGAGGGCGGCGGAAACCTGGCCGCCTTCGACGAGGAGGCGCGCGAATCCCTGTCGCGGCTGCTCGGCCCCAACTGGCTGCGCCACGGCGTGGTGGACATGAGCTTCGACGCCGCCCCGGCCGACTACGCCGAGGCCCTGCGGGCGCTTTTGCGCGCGCCCGGGGTCAACGCCGTGCTGGTCATCCACGTGCCCTTCCCCGGGGTGAGCGCCGACGAGGCGGCCAAGGCCATGGCCGAGGTGCTGGCCAGGACCAACCGCACGGTGCTGGCCTGCTGGATGGGCTACGACCCCGCCTCGGGCGCGGCGCTGACCACGCTCAACAACGCCGGCGTACCCACCTACGAGACTCCGGACCAAGCCGTGTCCGCGTTTCTGCACCTGCTGCGCTACCGCCGCAACCAGGAACTGCTCATGGAGATGCCGGCCAGCCTGCCCCTGGAATACGCCCCGGACCCGGACGCCGCCCGGGCCGTGGTGGAGCGGGCCTTCGCCGAGGGCCGGCTGATCCTGACCGACCCCGAGGCCAAGGAGGTGCTCGGCTACTACGGCGTGCGGGCCGTGGCCTCGCAGTTCACCGAGGACGTGGACGACGCCGTGGCCGCCGCCGAGGCCCTGGGCTTTCCCGTGGCGGTCAAGGTCGTTTCCCCGGACGTGCCCCAGCCCTTCGACGTGGGCGGCATCGTCCTGGACCTGGCCGGGCCCGAGGCCGTGCGCGAGGCGGCCGAGGCCGCCCGCCAGCGCGTGTGCGAGCACGTGCCCGGCGCGCGCGTCGAGGGCTACGTGGTCCAGGAAATGGGCCGGCGGGCCGGGGCGTACGAGGTGACCATCAAGGCCCGGGTGGACCCGGTGTTCGGCCCGTACATCGTCTTCGGCCAGGGCGGGCTGGCCGCCAGGATCACCCGGGACCGGGCCGTGGCGCTCACGCCGCTCAACATGTCCCTGGCCCGGGACCTCGTCTTTCGCACCCGGGTGGCCGCCTCCTTCGGCGGCGAGGCCGGGCAGCCGGCCGTGGACGTTTCCGCGCTTTGCCTCACCCTCAACCAGGTCTCCCAGTGCGTGGCCGACCTGGAGCGCATCGCCGCCATCGACCTCAACCCGGTGCTGGCCCAGCCGGACGGCGTACAGGTCATCGGCGCGGCCATACGCCTCACCGCCGAGGCCGAGCCCGACGCCCACCGCCTGGCCATCCGGCCCTATCCGCGCGAGCTCGAGGAGTGCGTGACGCTGCGAAACGGCCGCCACGCCCTTCTTCGCCCCATCCGGCCCGAGGACGAACCGGCCCATTTCGAATTCTTCAAGCACCTCTCGCCCGAAGACCTGCGCTTCCGCTTCTTCGGCGTCGTGCGCGAGCTGACCCATACTGAAATGGCCAAGCTCACCCAGATCGACTACGAGCGCGAAATGGCCTTCATCGCCACGGCCCCGGGCGAGGACGGCAAGCCCGAAACGCTCGGCGTGGTGCGGGCCTCGACCCGGCCGGACAACGCCTCGGCCGAGTTCGCGGTCATCATCCGCTCGGATTTGAAGGGCCTGGGGCTTGGCCGGCTGCTCATGGAGAAGATCGTGCGCTATTGCAAGGGGCGCGGCACGCGGGAACTGACCGGCCAGGCGCTCATGGAAAACGGCGGCATGCAGGGGCTGGCCGAGAAGCTCGGCTTTTCCGTGGTGCGCAACTACGACGAGGACGTCGTGGAAATGCGCCTGCCCCTCAATGAACCGGGCTCCGGGGGAGGCGCGTCGTGACCCGCGACGCCTGCGCGGCCGAAGAGGCCGTGTCCGCCCAGGAGCTCAAGTCCTACCTGCCCGTCAAGACCCTGTCCCTGCGTCCCTGGGGCAAGGGGCGCTTTTCCCTCTACGTGCGCAAGGGCGGCGGCCTCGTGCTCTACGCCACGCGCGGCGCGGCCTTCACCGCCGAGCAGCTGGCCAGGCTGCGGGCCATGGGCGTGGGCACGGTCTACATCCACAAGGGCGAGGAGCGCCACTACGAGAACTACCTGCGCGAATCCCTGGGCGAGCTTTTGCTCGACGAATCCATCCCCCTGGCCGCCCGGGCCGAGGTCTGGCACGCCAGCGCCGTGACCCTGGTCCGGGGCGTGCTCGAGGAAAAGCTCCCCCACAACATCAGCCGCGCCCGCTTCGACCAGGTCGGCAAGCTCGTGCGCCAGTCCATCGGCTTCCTCCAGGCCCAGGACGCCGTCAAGAACGTGGGGCGGCTCATCAGCAAGGGCTACCAGGAATACCAGCACGGCCTGGCCGTCATGGTGCTCACCTCGCTCGTGCTCATGGACCGGCCCGGGGCCGACGAGGACCTCATGGTCAAGGTCGGCGTGGGGGCGCTGTTGCACGACGTGGGCAAGCTCGGACTGCCGACCGGGCTGCTGGAGCGCCGGCCCGAGACCTGGACGCCCGAGGACGAGGTCGCCTTCCGCTCCCATCCGGCCCTTGGCGTCGGCATGTGCGTGGGCCTGCCCCTGCCGGCCGAGACCATGCACTGCATCCTCTTCCACCACGAGCAGGAGGACGGCCGGGGCTTTCCCGCCGGCCTGCCGGGCACGGGCATTCCGCCCTACGTCAAGGCCCTTTGCGTGTGCAACACCTACGACGCCCTGACCCGGGCCTGCGTCTGGCGGCCGGCCTACCCGCCCTTCGAGGCCCTGCGCAAGATGGAGGCGCGCAAGGAGACCCTGGACCGGACCATGTTCAAGCGGCTCATCATGATCCTGGCCGATGCCGAGATGCTGCCGGGCGGCGGCCAGGCGGCCAGGAAGGGCGAACTGCCCCCGACGCCCCAGCCGGCCCCGTCCGCCCCCACGGGCCAGACAGGCCAGACGCCGGGGCCGGGCGAGGCCGCGCCCGGAGACGGCTAGGCCGTGTCCCAGGCCGCGCGCTACGATCCGGGCGTGTTCGCCGCCACGGTCCTCGACCCGGCCAGGCTTCGCCTGGAGTCCGGGCCGCGCCCGCCGCGCCTGACCGTGTGCCTGCCCCACCTGCACAAGGACCACGTCTTCGGCGGCCTCGGCTCCGTGCTGGAACTGGCCCGGTTCCTGGCCCCGCACTACCCGGAGGTGCGTTTTTTAAGCCTCACCCCCCTGCCCGGCCAAGCCGACCGCCTCGACGCGGCCGCCTGCCTCGGCCGCCGGGACGGCCCGCCGCCCGAGGTCGTCTCCCTGCACGACGACGCGACGCTCACCGTCCACGGGGGCGACGTTTTCCTTTGCACCTTCTGGCGGGCCGTGCCGGTCTGGGAGGCTTTCTCCGACCTGCTGCGCCGGGCCGGGCGGCCGGTCAATCCCTTCTACTACTTCATCCAGGACTGGGAGCCGGGCTTTTATCCCATGAGCCTCGACCACATGCTGGCCGAGGCCACCTACGGCCACGGCCAGGCCTGCACGGCCGTGGTCAACTCCCTGGAGCTGGCCCGGTTTTTGGCCAAGAAACGCTACGCCCTTGGGCAGGTCGTGGCCCTGCGGCCATCGCTCAATCCCGTGCTGGCCGAGGCGCTGTCGGCCCTGGGCCGCCGCCTGCCGGCGCGCCCGGCGGACCGGCTCAACATCCTGGTCTACGGCCGGCCCGGGCACCACCGCAACTGCTTCCCGGCCCTGCTCGCCTGCCTGTGGGCCTGGTTGTCCGCCTTCCGGCCGGCCCGCGCCCTGCCCGTCAACCTCGTGAGCGCCGGCACGCCCCACGAGGACGTGGCCTTTCCCGACGGCTCGACCCTGGTCAGCCACGGCATGCTCTCCCTGCCGGACTACGTCGCGACGCTGCTCCAGTCCCATGTCGGCCTGTCCTTCATGGCCTCCCCCCATCCGTCCTATCCGCCGCTGGAAATGGCGGCCTTCGGCCTGGAGGTCGTGACCAACGCCTACCCGTGCAAGGACCTGTCCAAGGGCCATCCGGCGGTGCGCAACGCGCCCATGCACCGCCCGGCCGCAGCGGCGGCCGTCCTCGACCAGGCCGCGGCCGCCGCCCTGGCCGGGGCGGGCGCCCCCCGGCGCTCCGTGCTGCCGGAGTCCCTCAGCCCGGACGGCTGGCAGGCCAACTTCCGCCGGGCCGGCATCCCCATCCTGGCCCCGGCCGTCTGAACCGGATCGCCATGCACGCGAAGATCGACCTGACCCAGGCCACCGTCCTCGTGACGCTCAAGTTCGATTCCGTGGAGCGCGTGCGCAACCTCATGGTCGTGCTGCGCTTCCTGGAGCGCCACGTCGCCACGCGGGCGCTGCTCCACGAAACGGGAGACGCTCCCCGCTTCCAGGCCCACCTCGGGGCGCTGCCGGCCTGCGCCAGCTATGCCTTCGTGCCGGACGACAGCCCCTTTTTCCACCGCACGCGGCTGCTCAACCGGATGCTCCGCCAGGTCGCCACGCCCCTGGTCGTGGTCTACGACGTGGACGCCATCTGCCATCCGGCCCAGCTGAGGAGAGCCCGGGACGCCGTCCTTGGCGGGGCCGACGTCGCCTTTCCCCACGACGGCCGCTGCCTGGACGTGCCGGAAGCGCTCATCCCGCGGCTCCTCGGCCCGCCGGCCGGCTTTCCCGGCCCCGGGGAATGCCGCACGCTCTACCCGGACGCGACCGGAGGCGTGGTGTTTTTCCGCAAGGCCAGCCTGGTCGCCGCCGGCCTCTACAACGAGCGCTTCCGGTCCTGGGGCCACGAGGACCGGGAACTGCTCCACCGCATGACGACGCTCGGCTACGCCGTCGCGCGCATCCCCGGCTGCGTCCTGCACATGCGCCACCCGCGCCATGCCGACAGCCATCCCGAAAAAAACCCCCATTACGCCGCCAACACCGCGGAATACGAACGCGTCAAGGCCATGGACGAGACGGAGCTGCGCGCCGTCGTGGCCGGCTTTCCCTGGCTTCGCGAGGAGGCCGTCATGGAAGGGGACGCAGGGGGAGGGCAGCGGCCGTGAAGCGCCTGGCCTGGCTGGCCAACCCTCTGTTCGCCCCGGACCTGGGGCCGGCGCTGGCCCCCCACGGCTGGAGCGTGACCCACGTGCACGTGCCGGCCCACCGCTTCTTCGCCTGGGACGATCTGGTCGCGGCCTTCGGCTTCGCGCCGGACGCCCTGGTCTACGGCGACATGAGCGTGCCGCCCATGCTGCTCGGCCTGGAGCGCTACCCCTGCCCCACGGTCTTCGCCTGCGTGGATTCCCACATCCACGCCTGGTATCCGCTCTACGCCCAGGCCTTCGACCTGTGCCTGGTCGGGCTGGCCGATCATCTGCCCGCCTTTGCCGGGCCGCGTGGCGACGCCTCGCGGCTTTTGTGGTCGCCGCCCTTCGCCGCCGCCGCCGACCGGCCGGGCGAGGCGGGCCTTGACGGCCCCAAGCGCCACGACATGGTGTTCGTGGGCAAAGACGACCCGATCCTCACCCCGGTGCGAAGCGCCCTGCTGGCGCGCCTGCGGGAGCGCCTCCCGGGATTCGCCGCCATGACCGGCCCCTTTCGCCAGGCCTTTCGCCAGGCGCGGCTGGTACTTAACATCGCCGAGCACGGGGACCTCAACTACCGGGTGTTCGAGGCGCTCGGGTGCGGGGCCTGCCTGGTCACGCCGCGCATCGGCCACGGCCTGGACCGGCTTTTCACCGACGGCCAGGACCTCTTCCTCTACGACCAGGGGGATTTCGAAGGGCTGTGCCGACTCGTGGAGGGGCTGCTGGCCGATCCCGAACGCCGGCGGCGCGCCGCGGCCTCGGGCCTAGCCAAGGTGGACGCCGGGCATCGGGCCGTCCACCGGGCCCGGGCCTTCGCCGACTGGTTCCTGGAAAAGCCCTTGTCCGCCCTGGCCGCCGGGCGCGTCGCCCGGGCACGGGACATTCACGAACGCGTGCTGCGCCGGCTCTACCTGCACTGGGCCGAGGCCAGCGGCGGGAAGGAGCTGGCCGGGCGGTTTCTTGCGGCCGCCCGGGCCGTGACCGGAAATTGACGGACCGGGGCATCGACAACGCCGCTGCGCAGCGTATGCTCGGGGCGCGCAACCCGCGCGAACCCGCTCCCAAAGGAGGCCTTCATGAAAATCGCGCTCGTCACCGGCGGCAGCCGGGGCCTTGGCAAAAGCATGTGCCTGCATCTGGCCCGCAAGGGCCGAGGCGTGGTCCTGACCTATCGGGAAAAGGAGGCCCAGGCCCGGGAGGTCGTCGCCGCCGTGGAGGCCATGGGCCGCAGGGCCGCGGCTCTGCCCCTGGACGTGGCCGACAGCGCGGCTTTCCCGGCCTTCGCCGAAGCCCTCGGCCGGACGCTCGGCGACGTCTGGGGACGAACGGACTTCGATTTCCTGGTCAACAACGCGGGCTTCGGCATCGACGCGCCCTTTGCCGACACCACAGAGGAGCAGTTCGACCGGATGGTGGCCGTGCACCTCAAGGCCCCCTTCTTCCTGTCCCAGGCCCTGCTCCCCCGGCTGCGCGACGGCGGGCGCATCGTCAACATCTCTTCGGGCCTGACCCGCTTTTCCTTTCCGGGCTACGCCGCCTACGCCTCGTGCAAGTGCGGCGTGGAGGCGCTGACCCGCTACATGGCCAAGGAGCTCGGCCCGCGCGGCATCGCCGTCAACGTGCTGGCCCCGGGGGCCATCGCCACGGATTTCGGCGGCGGCGTCGTGCGCGACAACCCGGGAGTCAACGCCTTCATCGCCTCCCAGACCGCCCTGGGGCGCGTGGGCGAGGCCGACGACATCGGCGCGGCGCTCTCCCTGCTCCTCGACGACGACGCCGGCTGGATCACCGGCCAGCGCATCGAGGTCTCGGGCGGCATGCTCCTGTAATGGAGCGAAAAAGAGGGAGGAAACCGCCTCGGGCGACCAGGAGGGACGATGTCCCTCCTGGGCCTTTCGGTCGGGAAGGCGCGGCCTAGCCCGGGTAGCCCTCATCGGCGGGCAGCCCCCGCGAATTGGCCGCCTGCTTGGCCAGCACGTCGCAACGTTCGTTGTCGGCGTGGCCGGCGTGGCCGCGCACCCACTGGAACCGGACGGCGTGGCGGGCCAGCAGCGGGATGAGCCGCTGCCAGAGGTCCTGGTTTTTGACCGGCTTCTTCTCGGCGTTGACCCAGCCGCGCTTCTGCCAGCCGACCAGCCAGCGCTTCTCGATGGCGTCATGGACGTAGCGCGAATCCGTGACCAGGATGACCTTGGTCGGTTCGACCAGCGCCTCCAGGGCCACTATGGCGGCGAGCAGTTCCATGCGGTTGTTGGTGGTGAGCTTCCTCCCGCCGAAAAGCTCCATCCGCTCGCCGTCCGCTTCCCACACCGCCGCGTAGCCGCCCGGGCCGGGATTGCCCAGGCACGCCCCGTCGGTGTGGATGACAAGCGGCGGCATCGTCGTCTCAGTCATGTCGTTCTCCTTTGCCCCGGCCCGCCGCTGCGTCCAGGGCGTCGACAAGCAGTCCCACGGCGGCCAGCGCCCCCTCGCGCAGCCGCCCTTCCCGGCAGGCCGCGTCGAGGTGCTCCCGGCCGAGGTCCTCGGCGAATCCCGGCGGCAGGGCCGAGACGGCCAGGGGCGCGAGGATCGCCCGGCTGGCCCGGCAGTCGGGGTCGGCGTAGACGAGGGCGGTGTTCGCCCCGGGGACGACGTCGTCCGGGGGCGCGCCACCCAGGCGCAGCCGCAGTTCCAGCCCGAAGCGCGATCGCAGGGCACCGGCCAGGTCGCGAACCAGGTCCCGGTCGGCGGCGTCGAGCACGCCCGTCGCGTCGGCCACGGTCCCCTTGGTCCGTGCCTTTTCGATCACGGCGTTGAAATGTCTCTGATAGGCCACGACGACCAGGAGGAACACGCCCGCCAGGAGCGCCCCCCGGGCCAGACGCTCCAGGGGCCGGCCGCCGCGCGGCGAAAAGAAAAACCGCCTCACCCGTCCGCCGCTCCGCCGTCCTCCACCCGGCCGTCGCGCACCCGGACCATGCGGCCGCAGCGCCCGGCCAGGCCAGGATCGTGGGTGACGAGCACGAGCGTGGCCGCCTCGGACAGGGAAAAAAGCAGGTCCATCACCATCTCGCCCGTGGCCCCGTCGAGGTTGCCCGTGGGCTCGTCGGCCAGAAGCAGGCGCGGCCGCGGGGCCAGGGCCCGGGCCAGGGCCACCCGCTGCTGCTCGCCGCCGGAAAGCTCGGCCGGGTAGTGGCCCAGCCGGTCCTTAAGCCCGACGGCCGCCAGCGCCTCCCCGGCCCGGGCGAAGGCGTCGCGCCGGCCGGAGAATTCCAGGGAGAGGGCGGCGTTTTCCAGCGCCGTCATGGCCGGGGCCAGATGGAAGGCCTGGAACACGATGCCCACGTTTTCCCGGCGAAAGGCCGCCAGCCCGTCCTCGTCAAGGGCCGAAAGGTCGTGCCCGGCCACCCGCACCGTGCCCGAGGACGCCCGTTCGAGGCCGGCCAGGAGCATGAGCAGCGTGGTCTTGCCCGCTCCGGAAGGCCCCATGATGGCCAGCCGCTCGCCCGGGGCGGCCCGAAGGTCCACCCCGCGCAGGATGTTGACCGTGCCGGCCCGGCTCTGTAACGTCAGGCGCACGTCGGACAGCGAAATGATGTCTCCGGCTCCGGCATCCATGCGAAAAAAAACCTCCGGCCACGTCGCCGTCAAAGGATACCAGCTTGTCGGCAAAAGACAAACCCGGTTCGCGGCCATGGCCGCGCTCCTGGCCTGCCTGCTTTGGGCGGGCCCGGTGACGCCGCCAGCCCTGGCCGCCGGCCCCCGCATCGCCGCCCTCGGCGACAGCCTGACCGCCGGCTACGGCCTGCCGGCGGACGAGGCTTTTCCGGCCCAGTTGGAAAAGGCCCTGGCCGCCAGGGGCCGGCAGGCGACCATCGTCAATTTCGGCGTCTCGGGCGACACCACGGCCGGCGGCCTGGCCCGGCTCGGCCAGGTGCTGGCCATGCGCCCGGACGGCGTGATCCTGGAGCTCGGGGCCAACGACATGCTGCGCGGCCAGGACCCGGAATCGGCCCGGGCGGGCCTCGAGGCCGTCATGAAGCGCCTGTCCGAGGCCGGCATCCCGGTCCTCGTGTGCGGCATGCGCGCGGCCAGGAATTTCGGCGCGGACTACGCCGCCGAGTTCGACGCCGTCTATCCCGAACTGGCCAAAAAATACGACGCCCTGCTCTACCCCTTCTTCCTGGACGGCGTCGCCGGCCGGCCCGACCTGACCCAGCCCGACGGCCTGCACCCCACGGCCCGGGGCGTGGCCGAGGTCGTGGCCCGCATCCTGCCCACGGCCGAGGCCTTCCTGGACCGCATCGACCGGACGAAAGCCCAAAACCCCTGACGCACAGCCATGCCAGCCCTGCTCATCGACGTCGGCAACACCAACATCAAATTCGGCCTGGCCGAGCGCCAGGGCCTCGGGCCGTCCTTCGCCGTGCCCACGGACCGCGCGGCCACGCCCGACAGCCTGGGACTGACCCTGGTCACGGCCCTGGCCCTGCACGGCTGCGCCCCGGCCGACGTGGAGACGGCCGTGGCCTCGTGCGTGGTGCCGCCCATGGCGCCGGTCCTGGCCGGGGCCGTGTCGCGCTACCTCGGCGTGCGGCTGCGCTTCGTGCCGACGGACGTGCCGGTGCCGCTCAAAAACCTCTACGGCCGGCCTCACGAGGTCGGGGCGGACCGGCTGGTCACGGCCTATGCCGGACGCATGGCCGTGGATGCCGCGGGGGTCATCGTCATCGATTTCGGCACGGCCACCAATTTCGACTGCGTACGGGACGACGCCTTTCTCGGCGGGCTCATCTGCCCGGGCCTACTGACCTCGCTTTCGGGCCTGGTCAGCAAGACGGCCAAGCTGCCCCACGTGGCCCTCGATCCCCCGGCCGACGGGGCCCTGTCCATCGGCCGGTCCACCTCCGAGTGCATCAACCAGGGCTTCGTGTTCGGCTTCGCGGACATGGTGCAGGGCGTGACCACGCGCCTGGCCGCCCACCTCGGCGGCGAGGTGCGGGTGCTGGCCACGGGCGGGTTCGCCGAAAAGCTGGCCCCCATCTGCCCGGTGCTGCGCGACGTGCGCCCGGATCTTCTCCTCGAGGGCCTGCGCCGGCTGTGGCTCGGACACCAGCCGCCGCGGGCAGGGACAAAAAAGGGATTGTCATAATCTTCTCCCCGTCGCACAATCGAACGATAGAAACGGCGAGGGCCGCCTTTCCGCCAGGCCGGCGCCCAACCAGGAACGCCCCATGCTCCCGGAACTGCTCGGCTGCTACCAATCCCAGAAGCTCGAAAAGATGGGCAAGACCGCGGGCTCGGGCCGCGACTTCACCCAGCGCATCAACTGGCTGGCCATGCGCCTGGACGCGGCCCGCATCCTGATCTTTCCCCTCAACGACAAGAACCTGCCCATGCCCCTGCAAAAGACCGTGACGCCCCAGGAGTTCCTGGGGCATTTCCTGCCCGCGCCTCTGGTCTTCAAGGAGCAGCTGGCCCCGGCGGCCCTGGTCCTCGGCCGGCTGCTCGGCGGCAGCGGCGGCACGGCCATCGACCAGAACGCCCTGCCCGAGGCCGAGCGCGCCCTTTTCACCGTCATCCTGGTGGCCCTTTCCGCCGGCGGCCACGACGACAGCGACGGGGCCGTGCTGGCGGTGCTGACGGGCAGCGGCGCCACCAGCGGCGGCGACGCCCAGAAAAGGACCATCAACGCCTTCGGCATCGAGCTGCGCAAGCAGAAGGACTTCGAGACCGCCGCCGCCTATTACCGCACCGCCCTGGAACTGGCTCCGGGCGACGAGCGCCTGATGTTCAACCTGGCCCGGGTGCTCTACGAACAGGGCGAGCTGGCCGGCTGCCGCGACCTGCTGGAAAAGGCCGTGGCCGCCGATCCGGACTTTTCCGAGGCCCGAAAGTTCCTGCGCCACGTCCGCCGGCGCGAGGGCGTGCTGTCCGAGGTCGAATTCCCGGACATCTCCCTCTAACTCTAAGGCCCGGGGCGTCCCGACAACACGCGCACGCCGTCGCGAAAACGCCGTACGCCGGGACTTATAAATCGCCGCGAATTGCGTTACAGCCTGTAGCGGCGGGCCGCCCGGCCCGCCTTCCAAACACGCCACACCGACCCAAAAGACCGAACAAGGAGACGCTCATGAGCACCATTGCCGCCGTCTGGGCCAGGGAAATCCTTGATTCCCGCGGCAATCCCACCGTCGAAGTGGAGGTCACCCTGGAATCCGGCGCGTCCGGACGGGCCGCCGTGCCTTCCGGCGCCTCCACCGGTACCCGCGAGGCCCTCGAGATGCGCGACCAGGACGCCTCCCGCTTCGGCGGCAAGGGCGTGACCAAGGCCGTGGAGCACGTCCAGGGCGAACTGGCCGAGGCCGTCATCGGCATGGACGCCCTGCAGCAGGTGGCCATCGACAACACCATGATCGACCTCGACGGCACGGAGAACAAGTCGCGCCTGGGCGCCAACGCCATCCTGGGCGTGTCCATGGCCGTGACCCGCGCCGCCGCCATGTTCCTGGGCCAGCCGCTGTACAACTACCTCGGCGGCATCAACGCCAAGGTGCTGCCCGTGCCGCTCATGAACATCGTGAACGGCGGCGCCCACGCCCCCAACAACCTGGACATCCAGGAGTTCATGATCGTGCCGCTCGGCGCGCGCACCTTCGCCGACGCCCTGCGCATGGGCGCGGAGACTTTTCACACCCTCAAAAAGATCCTGGCCGCCGACGGGCACATGACGGCCGTGGGCGACGAGGGCGGCTTCGCCCCCAACCTCAAGGACCACGACGAGGCCTTCAAGTACATCATCAAGGCCATCGAGGAGTCCGGCTACCGTCCGGGCAACGAGATCTCCCTGGCCATCGACGCGGCCGCCTCGGAGTTCTACAAGGGCGGCAAGTACGTGCTCGGCGGCGAAAAGCGCTCCATGAGCTCCGACGAGATGGTCGCCTACCTGTCCGGGTTCGTGGACCGCTACCCCATCATCTCCATCGAGGACGGCCTGGCCGAGGGCGACTGGGAAGGCTGGAAGAAGCTCACCATGGAACTGGGCGAACGCATCCAGCTCGTGGGCGACGACATCTTCGTCACCAACCCCGACATCCTCGACGAGGGCATCCGCCAGGGCGTGGCCAACTCGATCCTCATCAAGCTCAACCAGATCGGCACCGTGACCGAGACGCTCGACACCATCGAGATGGCCAAGCAGGCCGCCTACACCACGGTGGTCTCCCACCGCTCGGGCGAGACCGAGGACAGCTTCATCGCCGACCTGGCCGTGGCCATCAACGCCGGCCAGATCAAGACCGGCTCGCTTTGCCGCTCGGACCGCCTGGCCAAGTACAACCAGCTCCTGCGCATCGAGGAGGAGCTGGAGGACGCGGCCATCTTCTACGGCCCCTACATGGCCGAGAACTGGTACGACGTCGAGGAAGACGAAACGGAATAGGCGCTTGGCCGTTCCCCTTTCGGCGCGCCGGGCAGGTCAGGCCTCCCGGCGCGCTTGTTTTTTCCCCGGAGGTTGCGCCCTTGGCCCCAGCGAACCCGCGCGCCCTGTGGCTTGGCCTGCTCCCCTGCCTGTGTCTGCTGCTGGTTTCCCCGGTCGCCCGCGCGGCCGGCGAGGACATCGCGACCCGGACCGTGACCCTGCCCGCCGCGCGGCATCCGGTGACCGCGACGCGCTTTGTCGCGGCCGGTGACGCGCCGCGTCCGGCCGTGCTCCTCCTGCACGGCCGGCAGGGGCTTACGCCCTTCGCGGACTTCTACCGCCGGCAGGCCTTGGCCCTGGCCCGGGCGGGCCTGGACGCCTATCTCTTCACCTACTACGACGAGACGGACCCGGCCCGGGCCAACGACCCGGTCGCCGCGACGCGGCAGGCGCTTTTCCGGGAACGGGCCCCTGCCTGGGCCGCGCTCGTGCGCGACGTCGTCGGCGACGTCCTGGCCGACGCCAGGTCCTCGGGGCGCGTGGGACTCCTGGGGTTTTCCCAGGGCGGCTTCCTGGCCGTCGGCGTCGCCGGCGCGGACCCGCGCATCGACGCCCTCGTGGTTTGCTACGGCGGCGTCCCGGATGTGTTTCGCGACGCCGTCAGGCGGCTGCCGCCGCTTCTGGAACTGCACGGCGACGCCGACGACGTCGTCCCCCCGGCGCAAGGGAAGGCCCTGGTCGATCTGGCCCGGCGACTCGGGCAATCGGCCGCGATGACTGTCTTTCCCGGGGCCGGACACGGCTTCTCCGGCGAGGACGCCCGCAAGGCCCAGGCCCTGACCGTGAACTTCCTCGGCCGCAGGCTGGGCGAAAACGCCGACTGAAGGGTGGACGCGGGCCGGGCTTGGCGGCTAATGGAGGGAAGACGCGCAAGCCTTCCGGTCGCGCCGTTTTCGCCCGCGACCCCGGGTCGCGGCCACGCAAAGGAGAAACCGCCATGCTGCTCATCGATGGAAAGAAAGTCGCGGCCGAACTGCGCCTGAAAGTCCGAAGCGAGGTGGACGCCATCGCCCGGGAATACGGCCGCCCGCCGCATCTGGCCGTCATCCTCGTCGGCGACGACCCGGCCTCCCAGGTCTACGTGCGCTACAAGGAAAAGGCCTGCGAGGAAGTGGGCATCGCCTCGCGCATCTGGCGGCTCGACGCCGGGACCACCCAGTGCGCCCTGGAGCGCCACCTCACCGAGCTTTGCGAAAGCGACGACATCGACGGCATCCTGCTCCAGCTGCCCCTGCCCCGGGGCCTGGACGCCAACCGCTGCCTGGCCCTGGTCGACCCGAGAAAGGACGTGGACGGCTTCCACCCGGAAAACGTGGGCCGGCTGTCCATCGGCCTGCCGGGGCTCAAGCCCTGCACGCCCTACGGCGTCATGAAGCTCCTCGAATACTACGGCCTCTCGCCGGCCGGCAAACAGGCCGTGGTCGTCGGGCGCAGCAACATCGTGGGCAAGCCCATGGCCATGCTCCTTTCCGCCCAGACGCCCTTCGGCAACGCCACCGTGACCCTGTGCCACTCGCGCACCCCGGACCTGGCCGCCGTGTGCCGCCAGGCCGACCTGCTCGTGCCGGCCATCGGCAAGGCGAAGCTCATCACCCGCGACATGGTCAAGCCCGGGGCGGTCATCGTGGACGTGGGCATGAACCGCCTGCCCGACGGCAAGCTCTGCGGCGACGTGGACTACGAAAACGTCCTGGACCTCGTCTCGGCCATCACCCCGGTGCCCGGGGGCGTGGGGCCCATGACCATCGCCACGCTCATGGCCAACACGGTGGAGGCCTTCCGCTGGCGGCGCGAAAAACCCCTTTGCCCGGCGGGCTAGGCCGGGGCTCCATGTTCTCCCTGGCCTCCATCCCGAATCTGGCCCGAAACGCCCGGCGGTTCACGGAAATCGCCGGCGTGTTGGCCAAGTACGGGCTGGCCGAGTTTTTGGCCGCCACGGACACGTCCCTGTTGCGCGGCCGGCTCAAGGGGCCGGCCGGCGCGGCCCTTTCCGGGCTCAAGCGCGAGGAGCGCCTGCGCCTGGCCATGACCGAACTCGGGCCGACGGCCGTCAAGATCGGCCAGATACTCAGCACCCGGCCCGACCTCGTGGGGCCGGAGACGGCGGCGGAGCTGGCGAAACTGCGCGACGACACAGCTCCCGACGCGCCGGAGGTGGTGCGGGCCACCATCGAGGCGGATCTGAGCGCGCCGCCCGAGGCGCTTTTCGCCACCTTCGAGGAGATTCCCGTCGCCTCGGCCTCCATCGGCCAGGTCCACCGGGCGACGCTCGCCGACGGGTCGCGGGTGGTGGTCAAGGTGCGCCACGCCGGCATCGAGGAGGACGTGCGCGCCGACCTCGACATCGCCATGGGCCTGGCCGAGCTGGCCGAGCGCGGCGTCGTGGAACTGCGCCTGTACCAGCCCCTGGCCGTGGCCGCCGAGATGCGCCGCACCATCCTGCGCGAGCTCGACTTCACCCGCGAGGAGCGAAACATGCGCCATTTCGCCGCCAACTTCGCGGGCGACGCCCGGGTGGCCTTTCCCCGGACGTTTCCGGCCCTAAGCGCCCGGCGCGTGCTGACCATGGAGGAGTTCGACGGGCAGTCAGTGGCCGCCCTGGCCGCCGCCCCGGCCACGCCCGAGGAGTCCGAGCGCCGCACGCGGCTGGCCAGGAACGCGGCCGACGTCTTTTTGGAGATGATCTTTCGCGACAACTTCTTCCACGCCGACCCGCACCCGGGCAATATCCTCATCCTGCCCGGCGACCGGCTGGGGCTGCTCGACTGCGGCATGGTCGGCCGCATCGACGAGCGCACGCGCCGGGCGCTCGAGGACGCGCTTCTGGCCGTGGCTTCGGGCGACGCCCAGGCGCTCACCGAACAGGTCATGCGCCTGGGCCGCCTGCCGCCCGGCCTCGACCGGCAGGCGCTCGCCGCCGACGTGGAGGAGTTCGTGGCCGACTACGCCGGCCAGGCCGTGGGGGCCTTCGACCTCAGCGGGGCGCTCTTCGACGTCTCGTCCCTGGTGCGCCGCCACGGCATCCTGCTGCCGCCGACGGTGGCCCATCTCATCAAGGTCTTCGTGGTCCTGGAGGGGGCGTCGCGGGCGCTGCAGCCGAACTTTTCCCTGATCGAGGTCATCACGCCCTACGCCTCGAAGATCCTGGTGCGCCGCTTCTCCCCGGCAGAGATTTTCGGCAGGCTCCGGCGCAGTTCCCGGGACTGGAACGCCCTGTTCGAAACCCTGCCCCGGGACGCGGCCGAGATCCTGCGCCGGGCCCGCGACGGCCGCCTCGACGTGCGCCTGGACCACAAGGGCCTGGACGGCACGGTCAATCGGCTGGTCTACGGCATCGTCACGGCGGCGTTGTTCCTGGGCTCCTGCCTGGTTCTGTCCAGCCGGGTGCCGCCCCTGGTCTTCGGCGTTTCGCTTTTCGGGGCGCTCGGCTGCCTGTGGGCCATCGTGATCGGCCTGCGGCTTTTGCGCGCCGTCAAGCGCAGCGGCGACCTGGGCGGGCGTTCCTGACGCCCGCGCCCCGGCCTCCCCTCCTCAAAAAAAGAAACGGGGCCGCTCCCGAGGGAGCGGCCCCGCCAGCAGGCCCGCGCGGCGGCCGGACGGTCACCGACCGTCCGGGCCGTCCGGGCGAGGAGTCCTAACCCTTGCCGCAGCCGCAGCCGTGGCCGCAGGCGTCCCCGACCGCGGCGTGGGGCAGGGGGTTTTGCAGGTGGCGGTCCAGAGCGGCCAGGACCGTTTCCAGGGTGCAGTGGCTGAGCATCTCGGAGCCGACCTGCACGTTGGGGCCGCTGGCGCACAACTCGTGGCAGAACGAGGCCTTGACCACCACGGCGTTTTCCAGACCCTGTTCGATGATGTGGGCCAACAGGCCGTTTAAGATGTCCTGGGCCCCGCGCAGGTGGCAGCTCGTGCCCAGGCACACCTGCACCTGGATGCGCGGCTCCCGGGCGTCGCCGAGCAGCACCAGCGTCTCGTCGGTGATGCGGCGGCGGCTCTGGTAGGCGGTGTGAAGCAGTTCGTGGGCCTTGTGCCCGCCGATGTCGCCCAGAAACTTGGCGTAGCACTGGTTGACGAAGATGTTGTCCTGGGCCTTGTGCAGCTGGCGGCCCTTGTCGCTCTTGTACAGGCCCAGGGCGCGGCGCTTGCGCACGGCCAGGTCCAGGTTGACCGGCTGGCCCGCGCCGCCGACGCAGCCGCCGGGGCAGGCCATGACCTCGATGAGGTCGTAGTCGCATTTGCCGGCCTTGACCTTCTCGGCCACCACCCGGGCGTTGGCCAGGCCGTAGACCACGGCCAGGCGCAGGGTCGCGCCGCCGACTTCGATATTGATCTCGCGCAGGCCGGAATCGCCGCGCACGTCGGTGAAGTCGGTGTCGTAGAGGGTCTGGCCGGTCACCTTCTCGGCGGCGTAGCGCAGCACGGCCTCGGTGACGCCGCCGGACGCGCCGAAGATCACGCCCGCGCCCGTGCCGAAGCCGAAGGGCATGTCGCGCGCCTGGGGCTCCAGGTCGTTGAAGCGAAGGCCGGCCTGCTCGATCATGCGGGCCAGCTCCTGGGTGGTCAGCACGTAGTCCACGTCCTGGACGCCGTCATGGCCGAACTCGGGGCGGCGCGCCTCGAACTTCTTGGCCGTGCAGGGCATGACCGAGACGATGGCCAGTTTCTTGCGCGGAATGCCCATCTGCTCGGGCAGCATCTCCTTGACCAGGGAGCCGAACATCTGCTGGGGCGAACGGCAGGAGGACAGGTTGGGCAGCAGTTCGGGGTAGTACTGCTCGGCGAACTGGACCCAGCCCGGACAGCAGGAGGTGAACTGGGGCAGCTTCTCGCCCTTGGCCTTGCGGGCCAGGAACTCCTCGGCCTCCTCGATGACCGTGAGGTCGGCGGAGAAGGTGGTGTCGTAGACCTGGTCGAAGCCGATGGTCTTCATGGCCGCGACCACCTTGCCCATGACGGGCTCGCCGGCCGGGGTGCTGAAGCACTCGCCGATGCCCACGCGCACGGCCGGGGCGATCTGGGCCACCACGGTCATCTCCGGGTCGGCGAGCAGATTCCACACGTCCTCGATCTCGGACTTGGGCGTGAGCGCGCCTGTCGGGCACACGCTCGAGCACTGGCCGCAGTTGACGCACTCGACGTCGGCCAGGCCCTTGCCGAAGGCCGGCAGCACGGCGGTCTTATGCCCGCGGTAGGCGAAGCCGATGGCCCCGATGCCCTGGATCTCCGAGCACATGCGCACGCAGTCGCCGCACAGCACGCACTTGTTGGGGTCGCGCACCAGCGACGGCGAGGACACGTCCACGGCCACGGGCTCCTGGATGGGCTTGAAGCGCACCTGGGACACGCCGAGCTTGCGGGCGATCTCCTGGAGCTTGCACATGCCGTTGCGAAAACAGGTCGGGCAGCTCTGGTCGTGGTTGGCGAGCAAAAGCTCCACGGCGATCTTGCGGATCTCGCGCAGCTCCTTGGTGTGGATGCGGATCTCCATGCCCGGTTCCGGCGGCGTGGAGCAGGCCCCCATGATGCCCCGGTTCTTGACTTCCACCAGGCACAGCCGGCAGGCCCCGTAAACCGACAGATCGGAATGGTAGCAGAAGGTCGGCAGGTCGATGCCCACCTTGCGGATGATCTCGAGCAGGTTGCGCTCCCCTTCGATGGGGACGACCTTGCCATCGATGACGACGGAGTTCTGGGTATTCCTGGTCATGGCTAGATTCCCTCCACCGCGCCGAACTTGCAAGCCGCCGCGCAAGCGCCGCATTTGACGCAAAGCCCCTCGTCGATGCTGTGGGGCTGCTTTTTCTCGCCCATGATGGCCCCCACCGGACAAGCCTTGACGCACAGGCGGCAGCCCTTGCAGACGGCGGGATCGATGCTCGGACGGGCCAGCGCCTTGCAGCGCCCGGCCCGGCAGCGCTTCTCGAAGACGTGCTCCTCGTACTCGTGGCGGAAGTGCCTGAGGGTGGAGAGCACGGGGTTGGGCGCGGTCTTGCCCAGGCCGCACAAGGAGCCGATCTGCACGGCGTGGCCGAGGGTTTCCAAAAGCTCCAGGGTCTTGGCCGTGCCCCGGCCCTCGATGACGTCGTCAAGCAGCGCCAGGAGCTGCTTGGTGCCCTCGCGGCAGAGCACGCATTTGCCGCAGGACTCGCGCTGGGTGAACTCCATGAAGAACCGGGCCACGGAGACCATGCAGGTCTTCTGGTTCATGACGACCAGGCCGCCGGAGCCGACCATGGCCCCGACGGAGCGCAGGGAGTCGAAATCCATGGGCAGATCGAGCATGTCCGGGGTCAGGCAGCCGCCCGAGGGGCCGCCGATCTGCACGGCCTTGAAGCCGGCCTTCTCGATGTTGCCACGGTCGTCGGTGACGCCGCCGCCGATGTTGAGCACGATCTCGCCCAAGGTGGTGCCGAAGGGCACCTCGATGAGGCCCGTGTTGCAGACGTGGCCGGTGAGGGCGAAGGTCTTGGTGCCCGGGGACTTCTCGGTGCCGAGCTGGCGGTACTTGGCCGCGCCGCCGAGGATTATGCGGGAAATCTGGGCCAGGGTCTCGACGTTGTTGATGATCGTGGGCTTGCGCCACAGGCCCTTCTGGGCCGGAAAGGGCGGCTTGGGCGCGGGCATGCCGCGGCGGCCCTCGATGGAGGCCATCAGTGCCGTCTCCTCGCCGCACACGAACGCGCCGGCCCCTTCCATGACTTCCAGGCGGAAGGACTGGCCCGAGCCGAACAGATCGTCGCCGAGGAACCCGGCGGCCTCGGCGTCGGCCACGGCCTTGCGCATGCGCTTGACCGCCAGGGGATATTCGGCGCGCACGTAGATGTAGCCCTCGTCGGCGCCGATGCCCCGGGCGGCGATCATCATGCCTTCGATGACGCTGTGGGGGTTGCCCTCCATGACCGAGCGGTCCATGAACGCGCCCGGGTCGCCCTCGTCGCCGTTGCAGATGACGTATTTCTTGGCGCTGTCCTGGACGCGGGCCGCCTCCCACTTGCGGCCGGTGGGGAAGCCGCCGCCGCCGCGGCCGCGCAGGCCGGACTCGGAAACGACGTCGCACACGGCCTTGGCGTCCATTTCGGAAAAGGCCTTGCGGGCGGCGGCGTACCCGCCGTGGGCCACGTATTCCTTGATCTCGTCGGGGTCGATGAAGCCGCATTCCTTGAGCACGTCGCGGCTTTGGCGCTGGTAGAAGGGAATCTGGTCCGGGCCCAGGCACTTCTCCCTGGACCGGGGCTCGACGTAGAGCAGGCGCTCGACGGGCTCGCCCTTAAGGAGCGTCAGGCCCACAATATCGGCGACGTCCTCCTCGGTGACTTTCGTGTAGAGGATGTTCTCGGGCAGGATGGTGACGAGGGGGCCCATCTGGCAAAAGCCCTGGCAGCCGCTGTGGGACAGGCGCACGCCGTCGCCGTGGCCCTCGGGCTTGAATTCGAGAACCACGTCGAGGCCGGCCTCGGCCATCTGTTTCTCCAGGGCGTCGAGCACCTTCCTGGAACCGTTGGCCACGCAGCCGGTGCCGGCGCAGACGATGACCCGGCGCAGACCCGAGGCCGCTTCGCTGCCCGGGGCCTTGGCGGAATCCTGAATGGGACCTTCCATTATTGCAGCTCCTTGGCGCGGATGGCGTCGACAAGCGACACGGCGCGGTCCGGGGTCATCTGGCCGTAGACGTCCTCGTTGATGACCATGACCGGGGCCAGGCCGCAGGCCCCCAGGCAGGCCACGGTCTCCACGGTGAACAGCATATCCGGGGTGGTGCCCTTTTCCTCGGTCACGCCCAGGCGGGCGCGCAGGGCGTCCAGGATGGGGATGGAGTGCTTGACGTGGCAGGCGGTGCCGTCGCACAGGCGCACGATGTACTTGCCCTTGGGGGTGAGCGCGAAGTGGGCGTAGAAGGTGGCCACGCCGAAGACGTTGGCCTCGGGGATGCCCAGGGAGGTGGCCACGTAGGAGAGCACTTCCTCGGGGAGGTAGCGGTACTCTTCCTGCAGGGCCTGCAGAATGGGCACCAGCCGGGCGGGGTGGCGACCGTAGTGGTCGAGAATGCCGCACAGCTTCTGGAATTTGGTTGTTTCCGCCAGGGAGGCGGCCATGTTCGGCTCCATCCGTTGATCTCCTTTTCGACTGCAAGCGTTTATCGGAGTCTACACGCCGGGTATTTCGTCACTCGCCTCCGCCCTGGCCGCCGTGTCCGCGCGCCTGGCCATGCGGCGGCCGGGGCGCAACACCCGAAAACGCCTCGCCGCCGTCGCCGCCCGAAAGCCCCCGGGTACGACGCAAGGCAGCGCCGCCCCTCACGGGGAGCATCGGGAATCGATCGTTTCATCGAACCAGGGTCATTTGCCGGCGGGGGCGCGAAGGATAGGCTGCGCAACCGCCGGTATGCAGTGCAGCAAAATGCATGCTACGGGCGGGAGCGCCGGTTGCGGGCTCGGGTTAGCGCTCTTTTTTCATTGATGAAATTGACCGGAAAGCCGTCACGGACCGCATCGGTTTCCGGGGCTGGCGGGGAGGCACTTGTTGCGTATTCGCATCATACCATGCAAATATGCAACATACCTGACCGCGTCGATGGTGTTTCTGCAACACGACATGGCGGCTGGCAGACGATTCTGCGGCAAATCTGCAACGCGTCGCACCCCCCGATCACCGGCTCCCGGACGAGCCCCGGGTTCCCGGTCGCCCCATGCCGCGTCAGGGTCCCTCACGATCGCGCAGCGTCAGCAGCATGGCCGCGCCGTCGCCGGTCCACAGCCTGGCGCTGCCGGACAGCGTGAAGCGGACGAAGAAGGAGGCCGCGTCGGGCGCGAAGCCGGCCTCCAGGCAGGGCTCGAAGAGCCCGGTGGCGTTGTCGTTTCCCGACCCGGCGTAGCGGGCGAAGGGGTGGTAACTGACGCCGTCGGCGGACCAGGAGGCCTCGACGAAGCTCTCCGGTCCGGGCGAGGACACTTTGGGGTAGAAGGTCAGCCCGGCCCGGGCCACCGGTCGCGGCGCGGCCACGGCGTAGACGATCTCGGCCGTTTGCGCCTCGGCGCGCCGGCCGACGAAGCGCGCCCCGAAGCCCGTCCCGGCCTCGACGCCCCGGCTTTCGGCCAGGCGCACCGGCCCGGCCGCCGCCGGGGCCAGGGGGTCGGCCAGCACCACGATGTCCCCCTGCTTTGGCCGGTAGACGGCGTAGTCGGGCAGGGTCTCGGCCAGGGCGTAGGTGTTCTCGATGGCGCGCAGGACCTGCGGGTCCTGGAAGGTGGGGCGCAGCACCACCACCGGGAACCGCCGGGCGGCGATGTCCCGGGCCAGCCGGGAATCCCCGAAGGACCACAGCCCGACCCGCTCGAAGAACTGGCTTTCCGTGGCGTCGAAGAAAAAGAGCTTCCCGCCGCCGCCGGCCAGAAGCGGCGCTGCCCCCTCGGCGTTGACCAGGGCCTCGGCCCCGCCCACGGCGCGCCTCAGAGCCTCGTCCCGGGCGGCGGCCGCGGCCGCGCCCCCCTCCCCGGCCGCGTCCCGGGGCACGGGCGTCAGGGGCGAGAGGAGCAGGGCCAGGGCCAGGGCCGCAGCCCGGCCGCGCTCCCCGGCCGCCCGCAATTCGCCCAGGAGCGCGCCGGCCCGCAGGGTCAGGATGATGCAAAAGCCCAGGAAATAGTTGGTGTCAGCGCCCCAGGTCGCCACGAGCTTGACTAGGAAGGGCGCATGGACCAGGGCCAGCCAGTCCAAAAGATGCAGCCGACGCCGCCGGACGTCGTCGGCCAGGGCCAGGAGAAAAAGGGCGAGAAGCCCCCAGTAGGCCCGGGCAAAGGCGGCCAGGCGCGGCCAGGCGTTGTCCAGGTTGGTGATGGAGGCGTCGGCGGCGAGCCGGGCCGGGTAGATGACGCAGTGGAGCAAAAAGGCCCCGTCCGTGATCCGGTACAGGGCCGCGCCGGCCGCCAGGCCCATGACCCCGGTCAGCGCGGCGAAACGCAGGCAAAGGCCCACACTCGCCTGCCCGACCAGACAGGCGGTGACCAGTCCGCAGCACACGGCCACGGTCTGCTGCTTGGTGAAAAGCGCGGCGGCCATGCACACGGCGGCGGCCACCGGCCAGTCCCGGGTCACCCGGTCCCTGGCCTTGGCCGCGAAAAGCCCCGTCGCGGCGAAGGCCAGGGACCAGGCGAGCAGGTCCGGCCGGATCTGGCGGATGTAGCCGGCCATGTAGGGCCCGGCAGCGAAGCTCAAGGGGACTAGGGCGGCCAGAAACAGGCTTCGCGCCTCGCGGCGGGTGATCCAGGCCATGACGCCCAGAAGCCCGGCCCAGCCGACGTAGCTCACCAGATGCCCGCCGCCGGCCACGTCGCCCGGGACCACGGTCCGGGCGGCCAGGGCGGCCAGGGAATGGTAGATGGGCGTGTAGAGCGTCACCAGGAACGGGTAGTCCCGCATGTCCGGATAGATGCCGCGCCCCTGGGTCAGGAGCCAAATCTTGACCGTTTCGCGGCCGTCGATGAGGGAGGGCACGAGGCCGTGGACCAGGGCGTCGCGGGCGCCGCGCAGCTCGGCGACCACGTCCGGCGCGATGCCGAGGAGCAGCCAGGCGCACAGGAAGCCGCCAAGGCCCGAAAGCAGCGCCCGCCGTCCCGCGAACGCGCCCGTGAAGGACAGGGCGAGGCCGGCCAGGGCGCAGGCGGCGTAGAAGGTCGGGAAACGTCCCGCCAGGAAACCGGGGACGGCCCAGGCAAGGGTCAGGGCGAGGCCCGCGCCGATCCAGGGGATGGCGCGTCGCGGCATGCGGTCGTCCATGCGTTCCGAAGGGTTGGAGTTGGGGAAGCAGCGCCTGCCTTACCCCGAGGCCGGGGCCGCGTCCACTCCTTGGGGGAGCCCCGGCGACGCCGGGGCGGCGCAACGCACCTGCGCCAGGCACGGTCCCGGCCCGGCCAGGCCCTCGGCCAGGGCGGCGTCGAGCTCCCCGGCGCGGGCCACGGTCAGGCCCCGCGCGCCCAGGGACCGGCCCAGCGCGGCGAAGTCGACCCCGCACGCGGCCGGCGAGCCCTGGCCGAGCACCACGAACAGGACCGGCAGGCCGAGGCGCGCCGCCGTGACGACCTCCGCGCCGAGGGACAGCATGCCCGATACGTCCGTCACGCAGGCCACGGGGCGTTGCGGCAAGGCGAGCCGGACGCCCACGGCCGCCGCCACGGCCCAGCCCGCCGGCGCGACCTCCGAGGCCGTGAAATAGGCTTGGGGCCGATAGACCGTAAAGGCGCGGGTGAAGACCTGCCGCACCGGCCCCGGATCGACGACGAGACAGCCGTCGCGGGATAGCGCCCGGCGCAGGGCCTCGGCCACGGCAGGCGGGGACGGCGCGGCCTCGTCCCCGGCCGGGTCCGCCGGTTCAGGACGGCCCGGGACTTCGCCGCGCAGTTGGCGCAGCCAGGCGGCACGGGCCTGGTTGCCCGCCCGCAGCCGGTTGATCCTGGCCGAGCCGCCCTCCAGCATGAGCGTAAGCGCCGTGCGGCAGTCCCCGGCCACGGGCACGTCCACGCCGAAGGAACGGCCGATGACGCCGGGGTCCGCGTCCACCTGGACCAGCCGGCGCGAAGGAGCGGCCAACCTCTCCCAGTCCGGGCCGTCCTCCTCGGGCAGGCCGCAGCCGAGGACCACCAGGGTCTCCAGACGCGGCGACAGCAGCGCCCCGGCCGCCGGATCATGTCCGCCCGGGCCGAAGACGCCGAGATGCAACCGATGGTCGCCGGGAAAGGCCCCCTTGCCCCGCGCCGTGGTGGCCACGGGAATCTCGAACTGCTCGGCAAAGGCGATGAGCCGCCGCACAGCCCCGTCCCGTTCCACCCCGGCCCCGGCCAGCACGGCCAGGCGCGTCGGCGTGAAATCGCCGCCTTCCGGCACGAGGACGCGCCACAACCGCTCCACGGCCGCCGCGTCCGCGTAGCGCGGCCGGTAGACGGCCTCGTCCAGGGGCGTCCAGGCCCCGTCCCCGGGCGCGTCCGGCGTGCCGTCGGCAGGCAGGCCAAGGAGCGTCGGCCCCTGCGCCCCGGCCAGCATCCGGGTCAGGGCGGCCCGCAGACGGCCCTGGAGCCGGCGCGGGTCTTCCACGATGTAAGACGCCGCCATGGCCGGAGCCAGCAAGGAAGGCCCGTTTGCGAGGGACGCGGCAAGATCGGGAGACGCGGAAATGAAAAGCACGGGCGAGGCGTCGGCCCGGGCCGCTGCCGCCGCCGGGGCCATGGCCGCGGCCTGCGCGGCGTCTGCCGCCAGGCAGACGCCGAAGCGGCCCGTGGCCCGGGCGTGGCCGTCGGCCATGCAGGCCGCGCCCAGGGGCTGGGCGGCCTCGACGAGGACGACGGAGCTTTGCGCCGCATCGGGCGGGCAAGAGCCGGCCATGCTTCGCGACGCGGCGAACGCGTGGCGCAGGCCTTCGGCGGCGAGGACAGGAAAGAGGCTGACGGCGGCGCGCATCTCCCCTCCGGGATGAACGTTGCACCTCAAGCGACATGATGCGCCCGGGGAGACAGCGGCGTCAAGGCCGCCCCATGCCGGCCGTTGCCTGGCCCCGGCGACCAATGCTAATGTAAGTGCAACCCGTCTTGAAAAAAGGTCGTCGTGTGCGGCCGGATGTTTTCGTGCACGAAGCGGAGGCAGGAGGCATGAGCGACAGCGACGCCGCCCCGAACAGGCGCGGGCATACGCCGCCCGAGAACGGCCCGGGGGCGGACGATTCCGGCACTGCCCGCTCCGGGGCGTCGGCAACCGAACGCGACGCCGCCGAGCGCGAGCATATGGACGAGGAACTGCGGGAAAGCGAGGCCCGCTTCCGCAAGCTCTTCGAAAACGCCCCCCTGGCCTACCAGTCCCTGGACGTCGACGGCCGCATCCTCGACGTCAACCGGAAGTGGCTCGACACCCTGGGCTACGAAAAGCACGAGGTGGTGGGCCGATCCATCTGCGACTTCCTGCCGTCGGAGTTCGTCGGGCATTTCCAGCGCAACTTCCCGCAGTTCAAGGATGCCGGCGTCATCGACGACGTCGTGTTCGAACTGCTGGCCAAGGACGGCCGCCTCGTGCGAGCGAGCTTTTCCGGCCGCATCCAGCGCGACGCCGCCGGGGGCTTCGAGCGCACCCATTGCATCTTCACGGACGTCACCGAGCGCTCCCGGCTGGAGGTGGCCCTCAAGGAATCGTCCGATCGACTGGTTCTGGCTCTCGACACGGCCCGGGCCGGCATCTGGGAATGGAATCCGCAGACCAGGGAGAGTGCGTGGTCCGACCAGGTATGGGACCTCCTGGGCCTGGACAAGTCGACCTCGCTGCATGCCCAAAAGGCCTGGCAGATGGCCGTGCATCCCGCGGACCGAAGCGCGGCCGAGGCGGCCTTCCTGGCGGCCCAGGCCAGCGGCAGCCCCATCACCGCGGAGTGGCGCACGGCCCTGCCCAAGGACCGGGAGCGCTGGATGCTGTCCGTGGGCCGCCCGGTGCTCGACCCCGACGGCGGCGTGCGGTGCTACCGGGGCATCCTCCTCGACGTCACGGAACGCAAGAATGCGGAACGCCAGCTCGCCGCCACCCTGGACAGCATCGCGGACGGCGTGCTCTCCTTCGACGCCCGCTGGCGCTACCTCTACGTCAACCCCTGCGCCGAGCGGCTCCTCGGCATGCGCCGGGAATCCCTGCTCGGCAAGGTCTGCTGGGACGTCTTTCCGGTGCTCCTCGGCTCCTTCTTCGAGACCGAATGCCGCCGGGCGGCCGCCGGCGAGCCCAGGGACTTCGAATACTACTACGCGCCCTGGGGACGTTGGTTCCACAACCGCTGCCGTCCCCGCGAAGACGGGGGCCTGACGATCTATTTCCAGGACGTCACCGAACGCAGAAAGGCCAAGGACGCCCTGCGCCAGGCGGAACAGGAGTTGCGCAGCGCCCAGCGTCTGGCCCATGTCGGCAGCATCTATTATGACGCCCGCACCGGCCTCAGCACCGCCTCCGAGGAGCTGCGCGCCATCTTCGGGCTGCCCGCCAGCGCGCCCCTGCCGTCGTTCGACGAACAGCGCGGCCGCCTGTACCCGGAACAGGACTGGCTGCGCTTGAACGCGGCCCTGGAGGACGCCCTGCGCACGGGGCGGGGCTTCAGCCTGGATCTGCAGGCCCTGCGCGACGGCGAGCCCATCTGGATCAGCTCCCGGTGCGAGGTGGTCAGGGACGCCGACGGCCGCATCGCCGGGCTGCGGCGTACCATGCAGGACATCACCGAACGCAAGACCATGGAGCAGGCCCTGGCCTTCGTGGCCACCTGCGGCCACGCCCAGGACGGCCGGGACTTCTTCCAGTCCCTGGCCGAATACCTGGCCAAGGCGCTGCGGGTCGAATTCGTGTGCGTCGACCGGCTGGAGGCCAACGGCCGGCGCGCCGCCACCCTGGCCGTGTACCACGACGGCCGTTTCGAGGACAACATGGCTTACGACTTGGCCGACACGCCCTGCGGCCTGGCCCTCGGCAACGCCGTGCTGAGCTTTCCCCGGGGCGTGCAGGCGCTTTTCCCCAAGGACGGGATGCTGGTCGACCTGCAGGCCGAGAGCTACGTGGGCGTCACCCTGTGGGACAGCGCCGGCCGCCCGAACGGCCTCATCGCCGCCGTGGGCCGCAAGCCCCTGACCAACCAGCGCCTGGTCGAGTCCATGCTGACCATGGCCGGGGCCCGGGCCGGCAGCGAACTGGAGCGGCGGCAGGCCGAGGAGGCCCTGGTCACGGCCAAGGAGGCGGCCGAGATCGCCAACCGCGCCAAGTCGGAATTCCTGGCCAACATGAGCCACGAGATCCGCACGCCCTTAAACGGCGTGCTCGGCATGCTCCAGCTCATGGGCACCACGCGCCTGGACCCCGAGCAGGCCGAGTACGTCCAGGCCGCCACCCTGTCCTCCCTGCGCCTGACGCGCCTGCTCTCCGACATCCTGGACCTCTCCCGCATCGAGGCCGGCAAGCTGATCATCAAGGAGGCCCCGTTCGCCCTGGCGGGCCTGCGCGGGGCGGTCCTGGACCTTTTCGCCGCGACCGCCCGGGACAAGGGCATCGACCTGATCTTCGACGTGGATTCGCGCCTGCCGGCCGAGCTCGTCGGCGACGAGGTCCGGCTGCGCCAGATCCTGTTCAACCTCGTGGGCAACGCCGTCAAGTTCACGGAAGCGGGCTCCGTGCGGGTGGAAGCCTCCCTGGTGCGCCACGAGACAGCCCGGGTCCGAGTGCTTTTTTGCGTCGTGGACACGGGCATCGGCATTCCTCCCGAGCGGCTCGACGAGGTCCTCGAACCCTTTGTCCAGGGCGATGGGGCCTACACCCGCCGGTTCCAGGGCGCAGGCCTGGGCCTTTCCATCGTGCGCCGCCTGGCCCGGCTCATGGACGCCGACCTGACCATCGACAGCGAGGAAGGCCAGGGCGCGTCGTTTTGCCTGTCCCTGGCCCTGGGCCTGCCCGGGGTCCAGCCCACCCGGGAACGCCCGACCCCGCCCGAACCGGGGCCGGGAAAAAAGCTGCGCATCCTGCTGGTGGAGGACGACATGGTCAATCTCCTGGCCGGCAGGCGCATGCTCGAAAAACTCGGCCACGACGTGGTCACGGCCGAAAACGGCCGCCAGGCCCTGGCCCGTTTGCAGGAAAGCGCCATCGACCTCGTGTTCATGGACATCCAGATGCCCGTCATGGACGGCCTGGAGGCCACCCGGGCCATCCGGGCCGGCCGGACGCCCCGGCCGGACGTGCCCATCGTGGCGCTCACGGCCTGCGCCATGCCCGTGGACCGGGAGCGCTTCCTGGCCGCCGGCATCGACGACCACGTGTCCAAGCCCGTGGAGACGGGCGCCCTGGCCGAGGTCATCCGCCGCGTCGCGGCCCGGAGCGGCAAGGCCCCGGCCTGACCCGACCGGCCATTGCCCGGGGCCCTGTCATTGGGATATGCTCGCCGGCGGGGCATTCCCCCGCCAAGGAGGACGACATGTCGCACGAGAAAGCCGTTTTCGAGGCCACCTGCCCGGGTTGCGGCGAAAAGGTCCGCGTCGAGGCCGGCCGAAAGGACGTGGCCGGGAGCCAGGCCCGCGTGGAAACGACCTGCCAGCGCTGCCTGGGCCGGTTCGAGGCCATCGCCGAACTCGACTGCCTGGAGTGGGACGACGCCTGCAAGACCGAGATCGGCCGCCTGGGCTAGACCGACATTTTTTCCGAGAGGACTCCATGCCGCGCCACTGGCTGCTCAAGACCGAACCGGGCTGCTTTTCCATCGACGACCTGGCCGCCGCCCCGGGCCAAACCACCGCCTGGGACGGGGTGCGCAACTATCAGGCCCGCAACTTCCTGCGCGAGATGGCCGTGGGCGATCTGGCGCTTTTCTATCACAGCGTCGTCAATCCCTCGGCCGTGGGCGTGGCGGAAATCGTGCGCGAGGCCTACCCGGACCCCACGGCCCTGGACCCGGACGACCGCCATTTCGACCCCAGGGCCACGCCCGAAGACCCGGTCTGGTTCATGGTGGACGTGCGTCTCGCCGCTCGCTTCGCCGCGCCGGTGACGCTTGCCGCCATGCGCCGTGAGCCGGAGCTTGCCGGCATGGAGCTTTTGCGCAAGGGCTCGCGCCTGTCGGTCATGCCCGTTTCGGCCGAGGAGTTCGCCCTGGTCCGCCGCCTGGGCGGCCTTGGGCCACAAAAGGCTTGACGCCGCCCCCGGACCGGGGTGTAGCGCGGTCGTGCGCATGACGCCCCGGCGTCGAATCCGCGCCCAAAGGCCCTTTCCGTGCACTGCGACGCAACCTGCCCCATCGGCATCTTCGACTCGGGCGTCGGCGGCCTCACCGTGGCCCGCGCCGTCATGGACCGCCTGCCGAGCGAACGCATCGTCTATTTCGGCGACACCGCCCGCGTGCCCTACGGCGTCAAGTCCCCGGACACCGTGGCCCGCTACGCCGCCCAGATCACCCGTTTCCTGCTGGCCAAAAACGTCAAGCTCCTGGTCGTGGCCTGCAACACCATGGCCGCCGTGGCCCTGCCGGCCATCGCCTCCATCTCGCCCGTGCCCGTCATCGAGGTCATTTCGGCCGGCGCGAAAAGCGCCCTGGCCGTGACCAAGACCCGGCGCATCGGCATCATCGCCACGCCCTCCACCGTGGCCAGCCGGGCCTACGAAAAGGCCCTGGAACTCTACGGCGGGCCGGACGTCCAGGTGATCGCCAAGGCCTGTCCGCTCTTCGTGCCCCTGGTGGAGGAAGGCTGGCTCGACCATCCGGCCACCCGCATGGTGGCCGAGGAGTACCTGCGCCCGGTGCTCGAGGAGCGCCCCGACACCCTGATCCTGGGCTGCACCCACTATCCGCTTCTGGCCCCGCTTCTGGCCTCGGTGACCGGGCCGGAGGTGCGCCTGCAAGACTCGGCCACGGCCATGGCCGACCGGGCCGCCGCCGTGCTGGCGGAGCTCGGCCTGGCCCGAAACGACGGCCCGCCGCGCCACGTCTTCCACGTCACGGACATGCCGCTACGCTTTCGCGAGATCGGCGAACGGTTCCTGGGTCGTCCCATGGAGGACGTGCGCCTGGAGAAGATGTAGCCGGAAGGTTCGGGTCCTACGGATGCGTGGCGCCGCCGGCTCCCTGGGCCGGGGCGGGCGCGGCGGCGGCCGGCGCGGGCGCGCCTTGGGGCTGGGGCTTTGGCGCGGGTTTCGGCCCGGGCTTTAGCGCGGGCGGCTCGGCCGGAGGGGTTTCGGCCCGGGCGCAGGACACGCGGGCGTTTTTGTATTCCGTCACGGCCGGGGCGTAGGATGGGTCGAGGATCATGGCCTTGCGATAGGCGGTCAGGCCCTCGCGGCAGTCGCCGGCGATCATGGCCAGATTCCCGAGATAATACTGGACTTGGGCGCTCCTGGAGCCGCGCCGGACGGCCTCGGCCAGCCGCTGCCCGGCGGCGTCGCGGCGGCCGGCCGCGTACAGGGCGATGCCCAGGGCCTCCAGTGGCCTGGGGTCGTTCGGGTCGCGCGCGGCGGCCTCGCCCAGCGCGTTTTCGGCCCGGGCGAGGTCGCCCGTCTTGGCCGCGCACAGGCCGAGGTAGAGCCGGGCCTCGACCGAGCCGTCGTCCAGGCGCGCCGCCTCGGCCAGCTCGTCCATGGCCTTGGCGCAGTCCCCGGCGGCGGCGGCCCGCTTGCCCGCCTCCAGGCGCGAGGCGGCCGCGGGCGCGGCCGGGACCGCGGCCGTCGTCCCCACGGGCGCAGACGAAGGCTGCTTCTGGCAACCGCAAAGGACAAGGGCCAGAGCCGCCGCCACAAGGGCGAACCTGGGAAAAGTGCCACCGTGCATGCGCGCCTCCCGATAGCGCCGCCCCGTCCCCGCGACGGCGTGGCGCGGCCTGGGCTGTAGCGCCGGCCCCGGGCCGTGTCAACGACCGCCCCCCTTGACCCCTGGACCGCCTCCCCATAATGAGAATCGAGACTCCGGTTCCTGCGGACCGGGTCGCCGTCCCTGGAGTCGCCGTGAATCGTCGCATAGCTTCGCCCACTTCCCTTGCCGGACGTCGCCGCCACGACGCCCCCGCTTTTCCGTCTGCATGAACGGCCCCGGCGACGCGCCCAAACCGTCCCCAGCCCGAAACGCGGCCCTCCTTCCCGTCCTGGCCGGCCTGGCGGCCCTGGCCGCGCCGGCCGTGCTGGCCGCCTGCGGCCTGCTGGACCGCGCCGCCTTCCATGCCCTGACGCAAATGGCCTGCCTTGCCGCCGCCGCGGCGATGTTTCTGGTGCTGTGGAACGCCCGCCGCTACCTGGAGCGCAATTTCTTCGTGCTGCTGGGGCCGGCCTTCCTGGCGGCGGCCGGCATCGCCGCCCTCCACGTCCTGGCCGCCCCGGGCCTGCTGCGCCTTCCCCTGTCCCGGGACATGGTCCAGGCCCTGCCCGTGGCCGGCGACCTGGGGCTGGCCGTCGCGCTGTGCGCCGGGGCCTGGATTTCGCCGAAAGGACACCTGGACGCCTGGGCGGCCCTGGCTCTGGTGGCCGGAGGCGACCTCGTTCTGTGGCTGCTCCTGGGCCTGGCCCCGGCGATCGACCCCCAGGCCGGCCCCTCCCTGGCCGGCCTGGCCCATCCGGCCGCCCTGGCGCTTTTCGCGGCGGCCGCCCCGGCCCTGCTCCGGGACCGGGCCAGCCTCGGCCGGGACGTGACCCGGCCGGTCCTCGGCATGCTGACCTGCCTGGCCCTGGCCGAGGCGGCCTCCGTCTTGGGGGACCGCTCCTTGTGGCCCGACCTCCTCGGCCACACGGCCAAGCTCGTGGGCTATTGCCTGGGCTGCCGGGCGGCCGTTGTGGCCGCCGTGGCCCGGCCCCATCAGCGCCTGCGCCACGAAATCGCTCTGCGCGAGACGGAGCTGGCCGCGCGCCTGGCCCGCCTGGGGGCCCAGTCCCAGGCCGTGCTCGAACTGACCCGGCTCAAGGCCCTGGAGGGCGGCGCATTCGACGATTTCGCCCGCACGCTTCTGGCCCGGGCCATGGCCGTGCTGCACCTGGAAAGGGCCAGCATATGGCTCCTGTCTCCGGACGGGGACCGCCTGGTCTGCGCCCTGGGCGTCGGGGCCGCCGCCATCGAGGAGGGCCAGGTCCTGGACCTGGCCGGCCTGTCGGATTATCGCGACGCTCTGACCCACGAACGGGTGTTGGCCGTCCACGACGCTGCGACCTGGCCCCTGGCCGGGCCGGTGGCCGCGACCCTTCTGACCGCGCGCGGCGTGACGGCCTGCATCGACGCCCCCCTGCGTTTTTCCGGCCGCCTGGCCGGCGCGCTCAAGCTCGAACAGGGCGGCGGGGCCCGCCGCTTCGACGCCGACGAACTGGCCTTCGCCGGCAACCTGGCCGACCTGCTCGTCCTGGCCCGGGAATCTTCCGAGCGCCGCCTGGCCGCCCGCAACCTGGCCGAAAGCGAGCAGCGCCTGCGCTCCCTGGTCGAGGCCATGCCCGACCCGGTCTGCTTCAAGGACGCCGGCGGCCGCTGGGTGGTGGCCAACCAGGCCATCCTCGGGGTGTTCGGCCTGGCCGGCAGGGACTGGGCGGGGCTGACCAGCCGCGAGCTGGCCGAGCGCTGCGCCGGCGACCGGCAGGCCCTGGAAACCCTGGAGGCCGCCGATTTTCGGGCCTGGGCCGCCCGCAGGCCCGACGTCTTCGGCCTGTCCCTGACCACGGCCGGCGGCGAGGTCCGGCACTTCGACGTCATCAAGGCCCCGCTCTTCCACGAGGACGGCCGTCCCAAGGGCATGGTCATCCTGGGGCGCGACGTCACGGCCTACCAAAACGCCCTGGCCCGTCTGGGCGAGACCAACGCCGAGCTGGAGGCCATCTACAACGAGACCTCCGACGGCCTGGTCATCGCCGACATCGGCAGCCGCACGGTGGTGCGCGTCAACGCCGCCGCCTGCCGCATGTTCGGCTACGATTCCCGGGCGCTGACCGCCCTTTCGCCCTGGGACCTGCACCCGGCCGAGGATCGGGAACGCTCCCTCGAACTGTTCGGGGCGATCGCGGCCGGCCGGCTGCGCCTGCTGGAGGACATCGCCTGCCTGCGCGCCGACGGCACGATCTTTTTCACGGACATCTCCGCCCAGTCCATCAGCTACGGCGGCCGGCCGGCCATCCTGGGCTTCTACCGGGACATCACCGAGCGCAGGGCCGCGGACGCGGCCCTGCGGGCCTCGGAGGAACGCTTCCGCCGGGTGTTCAACAGCACCTACGACGCCATCTTCCTGCACGACGCCCGAGGCAACGTCCTCGACCTCAACGACAAGGCCCTGGAACTCTTCGGCCTGCGCCGGGAGGACGCCGCCACGCTCTCCATCGAGCGGGACATCTCCGCGCCGGACAGCCCCATGCAACGGCTGCGCGAAGCCTGGGAGGCCGTCATGGCCGGCCAGGAACGCTTCTTCGAATGGAAGGCCAGGCGGACCCACGACGGCGGAGCCTTCTACGTGGAGGTCTACCTGCGCCGCATCCTGCTCGGCGACCGGCCGGTGATCCTGGCCAACGTGCGCGACGTCACGGAGAGAAAGCGCGTGCTGGCCACCCTGGCCGCCCGGCAGGAGGAGATCACGGCGCTCAACCGGAGCCTGGCCCGCCGGGTGCGCGAGGCCACGGAGAAAAACCGCCAGAAGGACATCCTGCTCCTCAACCGCACGCGCCTGGCCGCCATGGGCGAGATGATCGGCAACATCGCCCACCAGTGGCGCCAGCCCTTAAACGCCCTGTCCATCCTGCTGGCCAACATGCGCTTCGAGCAGGAGGCCGCCTGCGGGGGAGAAACGCCCGAGCTGGCGACCGCCCACCGCCAGGCCGGGGACATCCTGCGCAAGATGTCCGCCACCATCGACGACTTCCGCAACTTCTTCCGGCCCGACAAGCAGCCCGAGGCCTTCTCCGTGGTGGAGGCCGCAAGCGACTCCCTGCTCCTGATCGAGGCGAGCCTGGCCCAGCACGGCATCGCCGTGCGTTTCACGGCCCGCAGCGACCCGCGTGTGGTGGGCTTTCGCGGCGAATTCTCCCAGGTCGTGCTGAACCTCCTCGGCAACGCCAAGGACGCCATAAAGGCCCACCGCGACCGGGGCGGCATCATCGCCATCCGGGTCATGGAACGCCGGGGCATGGCCGTGGTCCATGTCCGCGACAACGGCGGCGGCATCCCCCAAGACGCCCTCCCCCGCGTGTTCGACCCCTACTTCACCACCAAGAGCGACACCGGCGGCACGGGCCTTGGCCTGTACATGTCCAAGATCATCATCGAGGAGCACATGCAGGGCGGCCTGACCGCGGCCAACTTCGCCGGCGGGGCCAGGTTCGCCGTGCGCGTGCCCGTGGCCCCGGCCGCCCCCGGGACGGAACCCAGCCCCCTTTCACCAGGAGAATGACCTCGTGCCCAGAAACGCCGCCTACCAGCAGAAGTACCGACAGCTTTCACGCCTGCACATCCTGGTCGTCGAGGACGACCTCCTCGCCCGGGAGCAGATGGGGCTCATGCTGTCGCGCTTCGCCGGCCGTCTGAGCACGGCCGGGGACGGGGCCGAGGGCCTGGAGCTCTTCAAGCAGGAGCGGCCCGACATCGTGGTCACGGACATCAACATGCCCCGCATGGACGGACTGGACATGGCCGAGGCCATCAAGACCATGGACAAGGCCGTGCCGGTGGTCATGGTCACGGCGCACAGCGACGCCTCCTTCTTCCTGCGCTCCATCGCCATCGGCATCGACGGCTACGTGGTCAAGCCCGTAGAGGCCGAAGCGCTGCTCGGGCTGCTCACCCGGCTGGGCAAGGGACTGGCAGAGGCCCGGGCGGCGGCCAGTCGGGCCCAGCTCTTCCAGTTCACCCTGGACATCAACCCCAACTTCATCCTCACCTGCGACGCGGGCGAGGTGGACTACATCAATCGAACCTTCCTGAATTTCCTGGGCGCGCCGAGCCTGACCGCGCTCAAGGCCGGCAGCCACGCCGGCCGCTTCCTGGAGATCGACGGCCGCCGCCACGATCCGGCCGACCTGGCCTGGGTCAGGCTCATCGGCTCGCGCGAGGGGGCCACGCACCAGGCCGTCTTTTCGCTGCTGCCCGGCGAGAAGGGCCGCCAGCGCACCTTCCTCGTCTCGGCCTCGGACTTCCCGGAACTGGAGCGGCGCATCCTGACGTTCACCGACATCACCCCCCTGGCCGAGGAGCGCCGTGCCCTGCTGCTTCGCGCCGTCACCGACGCCCTGACCGGCATCGCCAACCGGGCCGGCCTCGACGACGTGCTCGAATCCGACCTGCGGCGCGCCATGGCGGAGGACCTCCCCCTGTCCGTGGTCATGTTCGACATCGACCACTTCAAGGCCATCAACGACACCTACGGCCACCAGGCCGGGGACGCGGTGCTGGTGGAGCTGACGCGGCTCGTCGGCGGACACGTTCGGTCCGGGGACACGCTCGGCCGCTACGGCGGCGAGGAATTCCTCATCGTCGCGCCCGGCGCGGACCGGGACGTGGCCGCGCGCCTGGCCGAGCGGCTGCGGACGGTCGTGGAGAAGCACCTGTTCCCGGTCGCGGGCAGCCTGACCTGCAGCTTCGGCGTGGCCCAGGCCACGCTCGGGGAATCCCCCGCCGCCCTGGTGGGCCGGACCGACGAGGCGCTCTATCGGGCCAAGGAGGCGGGTCGCAACCGGGTGGCCGCCGGCTGAGGCCCCGCCGGGACGGATGCGGCGACGGCTGCTCCGCGAGGGCGGGGCACTCGCAGCACTCGATTCATTTCAATCTGGAAATAATTTTATTTTTATAACAATTCGGCTTTGTTAACGACAGAAGCGGCCGGCGCTCCGCCTGCGAATGTGATTTATTTCCCATGAAACCCTTGCCAGCCGGCCGGGCCGGGCGTAGCCCTGGACTTGCGCCCGCCCGACCGGGCGTCCGGCCTGTCGCGTCAGGACAGGGCCGGACGCCGACAAGGCGGCGCGCCGGGTTGTGGGGATGTCGGCCGGCCCTGGAAGCAGCTAACGCGACAACCAATGCCCCTCGTGTCACGTTTTTTTGACCGGAAACCCGCCCCTCGCGGGGCGCAAGCCTGATCGACGAGACCCGGACTCCTTCGAAGGCGCGCCCGGGCCGCGGACGCCACACGAGATCGCCGGACAAAAACCCGGTGGACGACGGCAGCCGCCCGCCGGCGACTTGGGGACGCCCCAAGGAGTCGGACATGAGTCTGATGGATGTCGGCGCCATAGCTGGCGCAGTGGTGTTTCTGGCTCTCTTCGGATTGTTCTTCTGGAAGCGCTGCCTCAAGTAGCGGCGTCACGGGCGTCCGTCCCTCCCGGGGCGGACGCCCGCCTCCTTTTCAGGCCGCCGAACGTTCCCGCTCCAGCCTGGCCAGGAGCGCGGCGCAGGCCGCGTCGGCCACCGCCACGGCATTGAGCGACAGCACCGAGCCGTCCTCGGCCTGTCGGGCGGTCAGCTCCGCCACCAAGGGCACACGCGTGACATCTTCCGGCAGCCCCGGCCGGGCGGCCAGGGCCGTCGCCGCGACGGAAGAAACGCCCCGGGTCAGGGCCAGCGCCTGCCGCGCCAGACCGATCTCGCGCCCCATGGCCGACACCCGCGCCGCCACGTCCAGGGACCGGCGGCTCTCCTCGCTGACCACCACCAGCGCGTCCAGGTCCCCGGCCGTGCCCCGGCCCAGGTGTTCCACGCCGGCCTCGAAGTCGACGAGCACGTGGCCGGGCATGGCCCCGAGCACGTGGCGCAGGACGGCCCGCAGCAGCGTGCCGGCGGCGCAGGCGCAGCCCGACCCGCCCGAAACGACGCCGCCCATGACCAGCAGGCGCTTGCGGCCGACCGTCGCGGCGTAGCGCGGCCCGAGCCCCACGGGCACGTCCACGCCGAGCGCCTCCGGCAGGTCGCCCACCTCCGGGGTAAGCGCCAGAAACGCCCCCTCCCCGATGCGCTCGCGCACGAGCCGCTCGCGCGCGGCCAGGGGGGGCGGCAGCGCCTCGGGCCCCAGGCCGCAGGCCGCGCCGAGCGAGCCGGCCGTGTCCGCATCCACCAGATAGACGTCCTCCCCGCGCCGGGCCAGGTAATCGGCCATCCAGGCGGCCAGGGTCGTCTTGCCCACGCCCCCTTTTCCGGCAAAGGCGATCTTCACGTGAACCTCCGCAACCGGTCTGCGCCTAGGAATAGACCGCGCCGTCGTAGCGGTCGTTGAGCCCCAGGGCCAGGCGCTTGGCCGTGATGCTCCGGCCGATGGCCTCGGCCGCCTTGGCCGCGTCGGACTCCACCATAAAGGCCGCGCCGTAGACGTCCTCCAGGCCGCGCAGGGCCAGGTCGCTCACGAGCGGGCTGCCCAGGATGTTGGGCGGCAGGCCGAGGTGGGTGGGGATGCCGCTGGCCACGGCGTAAAGCCCGATGGCGGCGGCCTTTTCCGAATACCATTCCGGGGCGCTGGCGGCCACGGGCAGGTCGGCGATGTCCACGTCCAGGGCGTCGGCCAGCAGGGCGCACAGGTGGAGGATGCGGGAATTGTCCACGCAGCTGCCCACGTGCAGGACCGGCGGGATGCCGAGGTGGCCGCAGAAGTCGGCCAGACCCGCGCCGGCCTGCTCCGCGCCCGAGGCGTCGAGGAGCCCGGCCTTGCCCATGGCCACCGTGGCGCAGCCCGTGACCAGGACCAGGATGTCCTGCTTGATCAGCTCCCGGGCCAGGCCCACGAGCAGGCTGTCGTGCTTGATCTTGGGGTTGTTGCAGCCGACGATGCCGACCACGCCGCGCACCATGCCGATCTTGACCGCCTTGAGCAGGGGCTCGGGCGTGCCGCCGCAGGCTTCGAGGATGGCCTCGTTGGAAAAGCCGGTGGTGACGGAGACCGGCTCGGCCGGGATCTCCACCCGGGCCGGGTCGCGGCGGGGAAAGGCCTCGATGGCGAGGGCCACCGCCTCGCGGGCCTTTTCCAGGGCGTTTTCCAGGGTGAATTCCAGGTGCGTGGCCCCGGGGAAGCGGGCCTTGTCCGACGTGGTCACGAACCGGGTGTGGTAGCAGGCGCTTATGGGCACAAGGCTCGGCATGACGCACTGGTAGTCCACCACGATCATTTCCACGGCCCCGGTGACCAGGGCCAGCTCGGTCATGAGGTGGTTGCCGGCCAGGGGCACGCCCTGGCGCATGAGCATCTCGTTGCCGGTGCAGCAAAGCCCGGCCACGTTGATGCCCTCGGCCCCGGCCGCCCTGGCGGCGGCGAGCATGTCGGGCTCGCCCGCGGCGGCCAGGATCATTTCCGAAACCACGGGGCTGTGGCCGTGGACCAGGATGTTGACCTTGGTCTTCGAGAGCACGCCGAGGTTGGCCTCGGCCTTGGCGGGCTTTGGCGTGCCGAAGAGCACGTCCGAGAGCTCGGTGCCGATCATGGAGCCGCCCCAGCCGTCGGCCAGGGCCGTGCGGGCGGCGTGCAGGCAGATGGAGGCCGGGTCGCAGTCCACGCCCATGTGGGTGCGGTGGAGCATCTCCACGCATTCGCGGTCGATGCCGCGCGGGGTGGAGCCGGTCTTTTCCCAGATGGCGCGTCGCTTTTCCGGCGCCCGGGAGACGAAGGCGAGCGCCTTGCCGCGCATGGCGTAGTCCGCGAAGAGGACCTCGGCCAGGGCGCGGGCCTGCGCGGCCGTGTCCAGGCCGGCGACGTCGATGCCGCACTCGACGCACAGGCGCGCGAGCTTTTGCGGATCGCGCACGGCATAGGCCGGGGCCGTGCCCGTGCCGACGCCGTGCAGGGCCTCCAGGAGGTCGCGGCCGTGGTCGCTGTGGGAGGCCGCGCCGGCGGCGATGAACCGGCCGAAATTGCGGGCCACGGTCAGGTCCGCGTCGGCCCCGCACACGCCAAGCCGGCGCTTGGGGCCCTTGGTGTTGATGCGGCAGGGGCCCATGACGCACTTGTTGCACGTCAGGCCCTGGTCGCAGAAAGCGCACTGGGGGGTCTGCTCCTCGAGCCTGTCCCAGACGGTGGTCACCCCGTCGCGGGCGGCCTTTTCGAGCATCCTTTGGGCGTCCTCCCAGAGGGAGCGTTCCTCGACGGATTTCGGTTCCTTGGCCATGCGATCCTCCCGTGATGCCGTCTCCGCAGCGCGGTCGCGCCCGGAGCGTCGAATGCGGGCCAAGGGTTACTTTTTTGGCAAAACGGCGTCTGTCAGATGGCCGACAAATGGCCGCATCTCCAGGCCCGTCGGCGGGACAAGGAAAGAGATGCCTCATGATTCAGGGCTATTGCCCGGATCGTGGGGAGCAAAAATTTCCGAGAAAAAAACTAGGATTCCGCCAGGGCTTCCAGGGCGGGCAGGTCGGGCACGCAGATGACGCCGCGCGCCTTGAGGGTGATCACGCCCTCGCGCTCCAGGACGTTGAGCAGCGAGGACACGGTCTGGCGCGAGGAGCCCACGATGCTGGCCAGCTGTTCGATGCTGAGCCCATGGTCGAAGCAGACGGCCCCCTGCCCGCCGGCCTGGGCGCGCCTCGCCTCCAGGAGCAGAAGCTGCACCAAGCGCTTGCGCACGTCGTGGAAGGCCAGGCCGTCGATGACTGTGAAGGCGTGGGAAAGCAAGTCGCCGAGCACCTTGACCATGGAAGTGGTCAGGGCCGGCATGGCGGCCAGGAAGCGGCGCACGGCGGCGATGTCGGCCACCAGGATCTCCAGGTCGTCCAGGGCCGAAACGTGGGCCCGGGTGTGGGTGGTGTAGACGTCGCCCACATCCAGGATGGCCATGGTGAATTCCTTGTCCCGGTAGGCCAGGTAGACCCTGGCCCGGCCGCGCACCACGATGAAGAGCCGGTTTTTCGCCTCGCGCGGGGAGAAGACCTGCCGGCCCTTGGCGTAGCGGCGCGTCACGAAGGCCCGCCGCACCTCGGCGAATTCGGGCTGGTCGAGTTCCGCCAGCAGGTCGGCGTCGGTCAGGCGCATGGGCTTCCCC
>NZ_JARKOZ010000017.1 GCF_029978005.1 Solidesulfovibrio sp.
GCTGGCCGCGAAGCGGACGGCCGACGACCCGGCTTCACCCCCCGGCAAGGGGGTCCGGGGGGGATAATCCCCCCCGGCGGGGTTCGGGGCAGCGCCCCGATCTTATGCCTTACATCGGGTAATCGAGCGCCTCCGGGATCATCACTTGCGTGATGGCCTGGCCGGCACGTTCGCGGGCCGCGCCGACGCCGGCAAGCGAAGCGTCCACGGCGGCGCGTAGCGCGCCGAAGGCGGCCAGGTCCGCGCCCTCGGGGGCGTAGCCGAAAACGAGGTTCGCGCACGCGCGCGCCGCCTCGCCCGCGGCCTTGGCGGCCTGGAGCTTGGAGAGGTCGCTGAAGAAGGACAGGTAGCCGGGAAGACCCTCGGCCACGACCGGGTTTTCCGGCCCCTTGGCGGCCAGTTCCAGGATGTCGCAGACGAAGGCGCGGCTGGCCAGCAGCGGACAGAGCGCGTCGGCCAGGGGGAAGGTCACGGCTTGCCGGTTGCCGTGGTAGAGCTTCTTGCCGTCCGCGTCCTTGCCGGCCGAGAGGATGTCCAGGGCGGCCTTCCACAGGCGCAGCCCGGCGGCGACCGTGGCCGCGCCGGTTTCCGGGTTGGAAGCGGCCACGCGCTCCATCTCGGCGGCGTAGTTGTCGCAGTACACGGCGAAGACGTCGCTGGCCATGGTGACGGAGAGCTGGCGGCGCTGCACGCACTCGGGGCCTTCGTAGGTGGCTTCGAGCTGGGAGTCGTTCCACTTGTGGAACAGGAACCCGGGGCAGTCTTCGGTGATGCCGTAGCCGCCCATCATGGCCACGGCCTCGCGCATGACGGTCGCGCCGTGGCCGGTGTTCCAGAGCTTGCAGGCCGGGCAGAGCACGCCGGCCTCGGCCTCCAGCGCCTGGTACTTGACCACCGCGTCGGCGTCGAGTGCGGCGAAGCGGGCGGCGTCGCGGGTTTCCTCGGGAGAAAACAGCAGGTTCACGTATTCCACGGACTGGGGCAGGACCTTTTTGAGCGCCGTGAGTTGGGCGCGCATGCCCGAGACGCCGGCGGCGGCCAGGGCCGCGTCCTTGGCCTTTTCCGTGGGGTCGAGGCTATCGAACAGCCGCGCCGTGGCGAAGCCCATGGACGCGCCGGCCTCGCCGGCGGCCCAGACTTCGGCCAGGCGGATGGGGGCGTCCTGCTTCTGCTGGAGCCCCAGCTCGTACTTGGGCGTGCCCTCGGCGCAGGCGTCGCCGCCACGGAAGCGGCCGCGCTGGTAGCGGATGACCGGCTCCACGGCGGAGAGCAGCTTGGCCGTGGTCATGAGCGCCACCGGCACCCGGGTGCGGTGGAACACGGCGGCGATGATCTCGGAGTGGGAGTAGTTGGGCACGATGCAGCCGTCTTTCACCGTGTAGCCGCCGATGATGCGGCTGGCCGGCACCTTCATGCTGAAGACCGGGTCGCGGGTGGAGGACAGCTGGTGGACCATCTTGAGGGTGGGCGCGCCGCGGTCGAACAGGCCCGGGTCGGTCTCTTCCAGAATGACCATGCACGAGGACTTGATGCGCGGGTCGGCGGTGTCCACGGCGGCGGTGGCGAAGTTGGCGAAGTCCATGCCGGTGATGAAACGGCCGCGCTTGTCCACCTGGAGCATGGGCTCCTGGCCTTCCTCCCAGGAGTCGATGCGCACCTTGCCGACGAGCACGCCGGTGTCCACGCCGACGTAGGGCAGGGGCTCGGTCAGGGCGAAGGCCCCGCGCCAGGGCTCCTTGTCCGGGGCCGGGGCGCACAGGCTCATGTAGTGGTCGCGTTGTTCGGTGGTGCCGCGCTCGTGGATGGGCGACAGGGCCAGGTTGCTGGCCAGGGAGCAGGTGGCCGCGCCGGCGTCCACCCAGGACAGCTCGAAAGCGACCAGGGCCAGGGCCATGTTCTTCGGGCCCTCGATGAAGCCGCCCTGATGCGGATCGAGGAACACGGCGGTGATGCCGGATTCGTCGAAGGCGGCCAGAAGCTGTTTTTTCTGCTCGGTCCATTCGTGGGAGTGGCGCGCGCCCTCGGCCACCAGGCGGGCGACCAGCCCCCGGGCCACGGCGCGGGTGGATTGGACGGCCATCTGGAGGTCGAAGCGGTCCGCGAAACGCCACATGATTTGCCGGACGTCGTCGCCCGGAAGGGTGCGGAGAGTTTCCATAGGTTTCGCCTAATTGGTGGTTTGGGCGCGCCATTGCGCCGGATGGATGACCTGGGAAAAGTATGGAAGGTTAAAATATTCATTCCCGGGCGTCAATCGGGCCGGGCCTCGAAGACGACCCGACGCCCCGCACCCCAGGGCCCACGGGGCTTGTGCAAACCCAAGGGGTTGGGTACGGAAAAGATGAAGGGAAACTAACTCGCAGGCTGCCCGGAAACCCGGCGGAACCCCATGCCGTACTTTCTCAGACACCATTTCGATCCGGACTACGAACGCCGCCGGCTGCGCCCCAAAAGCCGCGAGGACGGGTCGGTGGACCAGTACGACCTGGGCTATGCCCAGAATGTGGTGGCCGGCCAGTTGCTGGCCGAGTGGGTGGAGTTCTCCTCCGGCGAGACGCCCGAGCCGGGCAGCGTGGTTTCCGAGGACCTGGCCTTTCCCCACGGCGAGGGCTGCCGCGTGGACCCCGCCGATCCCAGGCGGCTGCTTGCCGCCGTCAACGGCCACGTCTCCTGCGTGGACGGTTCGATCCTGGTGCGCGAGACCCTTTCCGTGGGGCGCGACATCGATTTCCACACCGGCAACATCGTGGCCGTGGGCGACGTGCTCGTCGGCGGCGGCGTGCGTTCGGGCTTTCTGGTCATGGGCCGCAACATCACCGTGCGGGGCACGGTGGAGGGGGCCAAGCTGCGGGCCATGGGCGGCGTCGTCTGCCAGGCCGGCATCCAGGGCGGCGGCCGGGCCACGCTGCGGGCCGGCAAGAGCATCCGCACCCGGTACTGTGAGAACGCCGTGCTGCACGCCGGCCAGAACATCCTGGTCGACGGCGCGAGCATGCACTGCCGGCTGTTCGCCGGGGAGAAGCTCGCGGTCAAGGGGCGTCTGGCCGGGGGCGAGGCCTACTGCGGCGAGGCGGTCTACGTGGGCGAGCAACTCGGCGGCGGCAGCCAGAGCCAGACGCGGCTGCTTCTCGGCTACGACCCCGAGCGCATCCACCAGGACCAGCACCTCAAGGCGCGGGTGCGCGAACTGCTCATGGAGGTGGCCGCCTGCCGGGACGAGGTGGCCCGCGGCGGCGAGCGGTGCGACGCCTGCGGCCTGGAGCTGCCGCGCCTGGAACGGCTGCTCGATTCCTGCCAGTCCCAGCTGGCGCGGCTGTGGTCGCATCCGGCGGCCATGCGGCGCTTTTCCACCTGTCGGGTGATCGTGCCGGGCATGGTCGGAGCCAACGTGGAGATCGGCATCGGCGAGGCCGTGCTGGCCGTGCCCGAGGGCGTGCGCGACGTGGTCTTCCGCTACGTCGAGGGCGAGATCGTCATGGAGCACCCGGCGCTGCGGAAATAAAGCCCACGAAGCCGACAAGCGCGAGGCCGCCCAAAATTACGAAAGGTGTGGAACGAACTTGACTATGCCAAAAAATGGTATACAAATGGTTATGCCGGTCGGGTGAAGGGGAACGATGGGCACCAAACCCGTACAGACGGCCAAGGCCAACTGGGTTGTCGAACAAAACGCCAGGGCACGAAAAGGGGAGGAAGGACTGCCGGAAAAATGGAAACTCATCATCAGAGCGCTTAAACGTTCGCTGGGAAAAACAGGCAAAGCCGCTGGTTTTGAAAACTTCGGGCCTTTGAGGCAGCTTGGAAACGACGTGTTCCATTGCCACCTCAACACGGGAAAGCCCAGGTATGTGGCGGTCTGAAAAGTGGACAAGCAATCAAGAGTCATTACGATCATCTACATCGGAACGCATGCGAATGCTCCCTACTGATTGATCCAGCATCGAAATCTATGCAAACGATTTGAACCTATTTGCACGTATATTTATGACTGGAGATTCTCATGGAGACCAGGATTGACGACGTAAAAACCGTTCCCCTTTGCTTTCGTGTCCCTGTGGAGAAAAAGGACGCCGTCGTTTCCGCATTGAAGGAATATGGGGCTGTCCTCGAAGAGGACGAAGGGCTCGAAACGATCGACATCGACGAAATCCCGGCCGGCGAAGCATTGAAGGGCTTTCGTCTCCACAAGGGCTGGACCCAGATTCAACTCGCGGAAAAGACTGGCATTTCCCAACGGCACATCTCCCAGATGGAACGCGGCAGGCTGCCCATCGGGAAAATCAGGGCAAAAAGGTTCGCAGAGGTCTTCAACGCCGATTACCGCGTCTTCCTGTGACGACAAAAGGGGGTTGCTCCCCTTTTGTCGTCATCAAGCCAACCTAGCCCCTCCCCTGCCCCCGGCGGCTCAGGACCAGGGCCAGGGCCGTGGTCAGCTTCACGATCTCGTTGTTGTTCTTGCGAACGACCCTGGCCAGGCGCTTGGCCAGGGCCGTGACCAGCTTGACGCCGATGTCCGGCCGGTCGGCCAGGAAGGCGAAGAAACGGTCGCGGTCGATGCGCAGGAAACGGCAGTCCGTGAGGCAGGTGACGCTGGCCGAGCGGATGTCGTGGTCGAGCAGCGCCATCTCGCCGAAAAAGGGACTCTGGGCGTCGGACAGGTCGGCCAGCGTCTTGCCGCCGGCCTCGGCCTCCAGGGCCGGCACGGCGATCCCCTTTTGCACCATGGCCTTGCGAACCCGCACCTTGCCCGAAATCAGAATGAACATGTCGTCCCCGGACGCTCCCTCGGCAATGACGTCTCGGCCGGCGGGAAGCGCCACCTCGTCGAAGGAAGGCCGTACGGCGGCGAGCTCCTCGGGCGAAAGCCCGGCGAAAAGCTCGGCCCTGGCCCAGGATGCCTCGCCCATCTACGCCCCCCCGTCCCCGGCCGCGGCCCGGCCGGCCCCGTCCCTGGCCTCGCCGCCTCGGCGCAGCACGATCAGCCCGTCATAGTCCGCAAGGTTCAGGCCGTCGCCGGGATTGACCACCACGCGCGGGCCTTCGCTGCCGATGCGGCCGTCCTGGCCGTAGGCCGCGAACAGCTCGGCGATGAACCGGTCCAGGGCCGAATCCGCGTCGAGCAGTTCCCGTATGTCGATGTCGCGGCGCAGCCGGAAGACCGCCACCGGCATCTCCCCGCCGGCCTCGAGGGACCGGGCCACGAGCTTGGAAAAGGGCAAGGCCTTTTCCTCGGCCGAAAGGGTCCGGGCCGTCATGGCCCGCCCGCCGACGCCGCCGAGCAGCCGCTCCAGGAAATGCCACAGGGCCGGATGCTCGCCCATGGCCCCCAGCGCCCGGCCGGCCAGCTCGCCGCGCACCACGGTCACGTCCACCCCGGCCCGGCTTAAGGGCTTGCGGCTGGCTTCCAGCAGGGCCTCGGCGCAAAGCCGCACCTTGGGGGCCAGGCCCCGGAAGGTCAGGGCGGTCAGCAGCGTCTGCTGGTCGGCATCCTCCGGGGAAAGGTCGTCCTGGGACAGGATGTAGGCGGAACGAGCCGTTTCCGGCGAGGCCCGGCCAAGGGTCGGCTCGTGGGCCGGGTTGCCCCGGCAAAAGCCCAGCCGGTCGCCGAGGTCGAGGTCCGCGGCCATTTCCTCGAACGCTTCCGGCGTGACGGGCGCGACCAGCACCACGGCCGGCCCCCGCTTGTCCGGAGCGGCCGCGGCAAGGGCGCGCAAGAGCTCCGGAGCCTGGGCGTTGACGCCGAGCACGAGGCAGTGATCGGAGGTCTTCACTGGCAATAGCCCCTGACGTTTGCGGTTCTTGCGTTCGATGAGCACCGAGGCGAGGCTGCCGGTCAGCGTGGCCATGACTCCCACGCCCGTGGCCATGATGGCCATGGCCACCAGCCGGCCGGCCACGGTGGTCGGCACGATGTCGCCGTAGCCCACGGTGGACAGCGTGACCATGGCCCACCACAGGGCGTCGAAGAAACTCTTGTCGGCCTCGCCCTGGAATTCAAGAAAATAGAAGGCGGCCGAGGCGGCCAGGAGGATGACCAGCACCAGGGCCAGGGAAGTGGCCAGGGTGGAGGCGAGGAGCCTGCGCCACAGCGCGGCCGGCGCGTTCACGGGCGGCTCCCCGCGACGCGCGACATGACGTCCTTCACGGCGTATGTCGTATCCTCAAAATGGGCCATGTTCCGAACGTTGCGGACAACACCGTTGAATAATTACTTTATCCTTAAAAATACTGCCGTATTTGCAAGGATGCGGCACTGGCGATCGGAGACTTCGGGCCTCTTGAGCGCGCATGCAGGGTCTTGTATAGTCTAATCGCCTCTCCGTCGATCACCCCCTGGTCAAGTTTTCCACAGGAGCGCCCCATGCGGTTCGGACGCCTTCTCCTCGCCACGGTCCTGCTGGCTGCGGCTCTTTTCCTTTGCCCGCAAGCCCGGGCGGCGGACATCGACACCTACGCCAAGGCCTACGACCGGCTGCTGGCCCAGGACGCCCGGGCCGGCGGCGACGGGGCCAGCGTCTCGGGCGACGAGACCCTGCGCCAGGGAAGCGTCGGCCTGACCCTGGACGGCCGCGAGACGGTGCTCGGCCAGGGGCCGGGCTGGGTGTTCGGCCTGGCGCTGCCCCTCGGCGGCGGCAAGACGATCTACCGGGTCGCCCTGGTGGTCCAGGACGGGACGACGGTCTTCCGGGACGTCCAGTCCCTGCCGTCCGGGTTGACGCCGGTGGCGTCCAAGGGCGAAACGACGGCCGCCGCCGTGGACAGCCAGGCGGCGGCCCTGGCCGCCCTGACCGACCGGCTGCTCGGCCACAGCCTGCAAGGCCGGCGGGTCTACGTGGCCAACGAGGCTGTCGCGGACACGGCCGTGGTGGCCCTGTGGCGCGGCGAGGTCAGGCTTTCCGACGGCCCGGGCTGGCTCTTCTTCGTGGACGACCGGCCCAAGGCCAACTGGGAGCACCCCTGCCGCTACGTCCTGGTGGCGAAAACCGGCGAGATCACGGTCGCGCCCGCGACCATGCCGCCCAAGGACCTGTCGCCCTTCACGGAACTGACCTTCTGGCCCACTCCCGGCTCCATCTCCAGGGCCGCCGCCCTGGAAACGTCCGAGGCCACGCCCACGGCCCTCGCCGCCACCGACGCCAGCCACCGCTACGCCGTCATCATCTCCGGGGGGGCCAACCCGTCCAACAACCACACGCGCTACTGGAAGGACTGCTCGTATTTCTTCAAGACGCTCAAGGCCAACGGCTTCCTGCAGGACAACATCTACGTGCTCGTAAGCGACGGCCAGGACCCGGCCGTGGACCAATCCGACAACACGAGCTCCGTTTGGGACCTCAACAACGACAGCATAGACGATATCCGCTACAGTGCCACCAAGGCCAACATCACGGCCGTGTTCAACGAGCTGGCCGGCAAGATGACCAGCCAGGACATCCTCTACCTCTTCACCACGGACCACGGCGGCAACAACAGCAGCACCAACCCCGCGCCCTACTCCAACACGGACGTGGTCCTGTGGCTGTGGAACGATACGTCCATCACCAACGCGGAATTCGCGGCCGAGATGAACAAGGTCACGGCCAAGGCCATCGTGGGCATCTTCGAGCAGTGCTATTCCGGGGGGTTCGTGGAGGCGCTCAAGGCCCCCAACCGGGTGCTCATGTCCGCCTCCCGCTGGTGGGAGCTGTCCTACGCCGCGGCTTCGGCCTCCCTCGATTACGACGAATTCTCCTACTACGCGACCCAGGCCCTGGCCGACCCGACCAAGGGCGACTCCAACGGCGACGGCATCGTGACCATGGAGGAGGCCTTCCTCTACGCCCTGGCCCAGGATTCCTACCAGGCGGAAACCCTGTCCGGCGGCGACAACGACGGAGAACACCCGAGCTACTACAGCGACCCCTGGGACCTCGGGCGCAAGCTCGCCCTGACCGGCTGGCACACCGAGGCCAAAACGCCCGCCTACGGCGGCTACGCCCAATACGAGACGCGGGATGCCTTTCCCAGCGGCGGCACGGCCCAGGGCTGGCAGGGCACGGACCAGTCGTGGGCGCTTTCCCTGCCCTTCGCCTTTCCCTGGGGCGGCGCGAGCTACACCACGGTCAACGTCGGCAGCAACGGCATGCTGTCCTTCGGCACGGCGATGACCAACGGGCTCAACACGGTGGAGGGCCTCAAGGCGGCCGTGGCCCTGGCCCCGTACTGGGACCGGCTGACCACGACGGCCTCGGGCGACGACATTTCCGTCAGGCAGGACGCCGACAGCGTGACCGTGATCTGGAAGGCCCACACCTGGATCGACGACCGGCCCGTGAACGCGGCGGTGCGGCTGTCCAGGAACGGAACCGTGCGGTTCCACTACGGCACGGGCAACCGGAACACCTCGCGCACGACCTACCGCGACAAGACCATCGGCGTCTCCCTGGGCGACGCGGCGAACGGGAAGTATCTGCTGGCTGTGCGCAACGGCGCGGCGGACCTGGGCGGCGCCAAGGCCCTGGCCATCCAGCCCGCGACCATGGCTCCGCCGAACGCCGCCCAGCCCTGGATCAGCCTGCTTCTCCAGTAGCCTTTTCCCCCTGCGAGGGGTAAATATCGATACGTTGGACAGCTGCCAGATATACGCAAGATCCGGCTTCACGGTTTCAGCGATGTTTTTTGCGATCCTGTAGTTCATCCTCCCCAGGATGGCGTTCTTCAGCTGGGCCGCCCTTTTCGCAAGGCCTCCAG
>NZ_JARKOZ010000029.1 GCF_029978005.1 Solidesulfovibrio sp.
CCTGCGAGGCCGGAATCGGCCCGGCGAGCCTGGAGCGAAGCGACGGCATCGCCGGGTCGATTCCGGCCTCGCCGACGCACTCCCGCCCACGACCAGCCTTCCACCCGCGTACCCCTCTTCCGCCTCCCCAGCGAGGGGGTCCGGGGGGCATCATGCCCCCCGGCCGCCGGAGGCATTCTTCCCTACGACATTCCTGTAACTGGCGGCCAAGCCGCGGACCCGCTACCATCCTCGCGAGGAGCAACGACCATGACCACGACCATGACCACGATGACCGACCTGGAACCCAATGCCGCCCGGTTCGACGGTTTGGCCGGCGTGTACGACGCCAGCCGTCCTTCGCCGCCGCCGGTGTTGGTGGACGTGTTGTGCCGCTATGCCGGGGTGGAGCGTCCCGACATGGTGGTGGATCTGGGCAGCGGCACGGGGTTGGCCACGCGGTTGTGGATCGGCCGGGCCGCGACGATCATCGGCGTCGAGCCCAACGAGGGCATGCGTCACCGGGCCGAGGAGGCCGTGGCTGCGATCCCGGGCGGCGGGGACGTCATTTTTCGAAACGGTTATGCCGACGAGACCGGGCTTCGGGCAGGGTGCGCGGACATCGTCACGTGCAGCCAGTGCCTGCATTGGATGGAGCCGCAGCCGACCTTCGCCGAAGTGGCCCGCATATTGCGCGAGGGCGGGGTGTTCGCGGCCGTGGACGCGGACATGACGCCGTCTTTCGGCGGACCGGCCGAGGCGGCCTTCATGTCGTTGCGGCATCGGTCCCGGGCTATGGAGGAGAAGCTGCGGCTCACGGACGTCAAGCGTTGGGACAAGGCCGGGCATCTGGGGCGGATGGCCGCTTCGGGGCAGTTCCGCTTCACGCGGCAGGTCATGATGCACCATGTGGAGCCGGGCGACGGCCGGCGGCTTTTGGGGCTGGCGTATTCCTTCGGCGGCGTGGCCACGATGCTGGCTCATGGCGTGGCCGAGGCGGATTTCGGCCTGGACGTGCTGCGCCGCGAGATCGCGGCCATGGGCGAGGAAGTCGTGCCGTTTCACTGGAGCTACACCGTGCGTCTGGGCGTCAAGTAGGCCTGCGTCATGGACAGGAACGGCGGCTGGTGGGTGCTGGCGGTCGGCGGGCCGTACGACCCCGAGGATTTCGACCAGCGGGACTTGGCGCGCGCCCGGTTGCGCCAGGAGCTTTTGCTGCAGGCCATCGTGCCGGACGAGTACGTCTGGATCTGGGATGAGACGGACCGGGCTCAGTTTGTCCTGCGGACGTTTCCGCGCCGGGCGGCGGCCGAGCAGTACGCCGCGTACCTGTCCGGCCGGGGCGTGACCACGCGGATACGGTCGGCCTTCGGCGAATCGGGCCAGGCCGGCTGAAGCCGCGCTTCTCCTGTCGCTTTCCTGTTCCTTTCGTGTGCGTTTCCGGGCGGCGGATGTCGCCATCCTGTTCCCATCGCCGCGCCGATTGTTTCTTTGTTGTCGCTTCGCTGTTCCTTCCTTGAGTAACATGCCGATAAAATAGCTGTTTCATGGTTGAGGAAAGGGCTTTGCCAAATGCCGCCCGGGATCATACCCTGGCGGCATGCCATTGCCCTTCGATCCGCGCGTCGCTTCCTGGTTCACCGACCATGTGGGCGCGCCCACGGACATCCAGGAGCGCGCCTGGCCCCGCATCGCCGCCGGCGAGCATGTTCTGGCCGTGGCCCCCACCGGGTCGGGCAAGACGCTGACCGCGTTTCTCTGCGCCCTGGACCGCCTGGCCACGGGCGTGTGGCCCGCCGGCCGGGTGTCGGTGGTCTACGTTTCGCCGCTCAAGGCCCTGGGCGCGGATGTGCGAGCCAACCTGCTCGTTCCCCTGGCCGGGCTGCGTCGGGCCTTCGAGGCCGCCGGGCGGACCCTGCCGCCCATCCGGGTCGCCCTGCGAAGCGGCGACACCTCGTCCGAGGAGCGGCGGCGGATGCTGCGCAAGCCGCCGGAAATCCTCATCACCACGCCGGAGTCCTTAAGCCTCCTGCTGTCCTCCCGGGGCGGGCGGGGCATGCTCGGCGAGGTGCGCCTGGTCATCCTCGACGAGATCCATGCCGTGGCCGGGACCAAGCGCGGTGTGTTCCTGCTTGCCGCCGTGGAGCGGCTGGCCCTTTTGTCCGGGGAATTCCAGCGCGTGGCTCTGTCGGCCACGGTGATGCCGCTGGCCACGGTCGCGGCCATGGTGGGCGGCTTCGCGCCGACGCCCGACGATCCCGGCGAGTTCGTGCCCCGGCCGGTGGCCGTGGTGGCCAGCGACGCGGCGAAGCGCATGGCCCTGCGGGTGCGCCACGTGCCCTGGCCCGAGGGCGACCGGGTCGGCGGGCGCATCAAGGCCGTGGCCGCCGACATCCGGGAGCGCGTAGCGGCCAATCGTTCCACCCTTGTCTTCGTCAACAACCGCAAGCTGTGCGAGAAGCTGGCGCGGCTGGTCAACGACGAAGCGGACGGTACGTTGGCCTACGCCCACCACGGCTCCCTGTCGCGGGAGCTGCGCCAGTCCGTGGAGGCCCGGCTCAAGGCCGGGGAGCTGCGGGCCGTGGTGGCCACCAGCTCCCTGGAACTCGGCATCGACATCGGCGCGGTGGACGAGGTGATCCTCGTCGAATGCCCGCCCACGGTCAGCGCCGCGGTGCAGCGCATCGGCCGCAGCGGCCACCGGGTGGGCGAGACGAGCCGGGGGCTTTTTTTGCCCACCTCGGAAAAGGACCTGCTGGAGGCGGCGGTCATGGCCCGGGCCGCTTTCGCCCGCGACATCGAGCCCCTGCGCCCGGTCGTGGCCCCCCTCGACGTCCTGGCCCAGACCCTGGTCGCCATGTGCGGGGTCGAGACCTGGGGCGTGGACGCGCTCTACGACGCCGTGCGCCGGGCCTGGCCGTACCGCGGCCTTTCCCGCGCCGCCTTCGACCTGACGCTCGGCATGCTGGCCGGGCGCTACGGCGCGACGCGCGTGCGCGAGCTTTCGCCGCTTCTGGCCGTGGACGCCGTGGACGGCACGGTCGCGGCGCGCAAGGGGGCGCTCATGCGCCTGTACGCCTCGGGCGGGGTCATCGCCGACCGGGGGTATTACGCCTTGCGTCGCCAGGACTCCGGCGCGCGCCTGGGCGAGCTCGACGAGGTCTTCGTCTGGGAGGCCCGGCTCGGCCAGGTGTTCGCCTTCGGCGCGCAGAACTGGCGCATCGAGCGCATCACCGACGCCGACGTCTTCGTTTCCCCCGCGCCCGAGGGAACCGTGCCGGCCCCGTTCTGGCTGGGCGATCCCCACGGCCGCGACCGTCATTTCTCGGCCCTGCTGTCCGATTTCCTGGAGGAGGCCGAGGCGCGCCTGGCCGAGGTCGGCTTCGCGGCCGAGCTGGAGGCGGACTGCTTCCTCGAGCCCGGAGCGGCCGCGGCCCTGGTCGATTTCCTGCGCCGTCAGAAAGAGGTCACGGGAGCGGCCCTGCCCCATGCCCGCCACCTGGTCGTGGAGGTGACGGCCACCGGCCCCGGCGGCGCGCCGGGAAGTCAGGTCATCCTGCACGCGCCGCTCGGGCTGGCCGTGACCGCCCCTCTTGGCCTCATGCTCGAAGCCGCCCTGGGCGAGACGCTCGGCGAGGCCGCGCCGGTCTACGCCGGCAACGACTGCGTGGCCATAACCCTGCCGGGCGAGGTGTCCTCCGAGGCGGTGCTTGGGCTTCTCGTGCCGGAGGAGATCGCCTCCAGGCTGCGGGCACGCCTGGAAGGCTCGGGCTTTTTCGGCGCGGCCTTTCGCGAGGCCGCCGGCCGGGCGCTCCTTTTGCCGCGCGACGGTTTCGGCAAGCGCCAGCCGCTTTGGATCACGCGGCTTCGGGCCCGGAAGCTCCTGGCCGCCGTGGCCGGGTACGGAGATTTCCCCATGGTGCTCGAGGCCTGGCGCGCCTGCCTGGCCGACGCCTTCGACATGGACGGGCTTCGCGCCTACCTCTCGGGCCTGCGCTCCGGGGCCGTGTCGGTCAGCGTCGTCCATACCCGGACCCAGAGCCCCTTCGCGGCGGACATCGTCTGGCGGCACGTGACCGAATACATGTACCTGACCGACGCCGGCACGGCCACCGGCCCGACCGGGGCCCGGCCCGACCTGGTGGCCGAGGTGGCCCGTTCCCCGGCCAAGCCGAGCGTGCCGGCGGAGATCGTGAAGACGTTCGTTGCCAAGCGCCAGCGCCTCTTTCCGGGCTACGCCCCGTCCGGGGCCGCCGAGCTGCTGGAATGGCTCAAGGAGCGGGTCCTCGTCACGGAAGGCGAATGGGCGGCGATGCTCGCGGCCGTATCCCGGGACCACGGGGACGCGCCCGAGGCCGTGGAGGCGGCCCTGGCCCCGCGCCTGGCCCGCCTCGTCGCGCCGGCCGACGGCCGGCCTCGGCTGGTCGCGCTCGAGCGGGCGGCGGACGTGGCCCTGGCCCTTTACGGCGACCCGTCCCTGGCCGCGCCGGGGGCGGGCAAGGCGAAGCGGCCGGCCGGAAGCGCCGAGGACGCGGCCGCCCGGCGCGAGGAACTGCTGGCCGAGTGGTTTTCCTTCCACGGCCCGCTGACGCTAAAGGCCATGGCCGCGCTGCTCGGCGTCGCCGAGGACTTGCTGGCCGGGGCGGCCGAGGACATGGCCGGGGCCGGACGCTGGGTGTCCGGCGCGCTCGTCTCGGGCCAGGAGGCGACGCTCTGGTGCGACGCCGCCAACTTCGAGACCCTGCTGCGCCTGGCCCGGGCGGCCAGGCGGCCCGGGCTCGTCGCCGCGCCGGCCAGCCGGCTGCCGTATTTCCTGGCCCTGTGGCAGGGGCTGGCCGCGCCGGCCACGGACGCCGCCGGCCTGGCCGCGCGCCTGGAACGCCTGGCCGGTCTGCCGCTTGCGGCCGTGCTCTGGGAAACCGAGGTCCTGCCCGCCCGCTGCCGGGCCTACGATCCGGCCTGGCTCGACGCGGCCCTGGCCGCCACGGGCTTGGGCTGGTTCGGGGCCGGCAAGAAAAAGGTGCTCTTCGCCCACTCGGACGACCTCGACCTGGCCGGCTTCGCGCCGCCGGGGTCGGGCGGGCTTTTTCCCGATCCCCGGGCCCGCTACGATTTCGCGACGCTGCTCGACGTTACGGGCCTTTCCCCGTCGGATCTCACCGGGCGGCTGTGGGAAGCGGCCTGGAAGGGCGAGGCGGCCTGCGACGCTCTGGCCGTGCTGCGCCGGGGCGTGGCCACGGATTTCACCCCCGAAGCTCCCTTTTTCGAGGCCTCCCGGGGCGGGCGGCGGACCCTGCGGCGCACGGCCCCGGCGCGTTTCGCCGCCAGCCTGCCCACGGCCGGAACCTGGGGGCTTCCCCGCGTGCCGCCGCCGCCGGACGACGCTCTCGGTCGCGAGGAGCTGGCCATGGACCGGGCGCGGCTGCTGCTCGAGCGCTACGGTGTCCTTTGCCGCGACGTCCTTGTCCGCGAGGGGCCGGCCTTCGGCTGGCCGGGTGTCTTTCGGGCGTTGCGGCGCATGGAGCTTTCGGGCGAGGTCGTGTCGGGGGAGTTCTTCGCCGGCCTGGCCGGGCCGCAGTTCGCCTCGGCCCGGGCCGTGCGCCTGCTGGTCGAGGGCCTGACCGGCGTCGAGCCCTGGTGGTGCGCCGGGCGCGACCCCTGCGCCCTGTGGAGCCCGGAGGAGTCCGGCGACGCACTGGCCCTGCCGCGCCGGGCGGCCGGCTGCGCCGTGGCCTTTGCCGGGGCCCGGCCGGTACTCGCCTATTCCGCTGGCGGGGGACGTATCGACACCGTGCTCTCCCCGGACGATCCCGGCCTGTCGGCGGCTTTGGCCCCCTTGGAAAACCTGCTCGTGCGCCGCGTCCTGCCCGAGCCGCGTCTGGCCGTGGCGACGATAAACGGCCGCCCGGGCGAGCAAAGCCCCTATCTCGCGGTCCTTCGCCACCTGTTCGAGGTCGTGCGCGAACGCAGCAGTCTGACGCTCTTCAAGGGGCGCGGCCCGGCCGGGCCGCCATCTTCGTGAGAACGCCCGGCACGGCGGCGCGACACTCTAAGCCCCGCCGTCCATTTTCCCCTCCAGACAGCTGCTTTTTCGTCCCAGGACCCGCAGCAGGGCCTCGCACAGGTGGTCGTTGATGCTGGACAGCGCCTCCTCGCTCCCCCGGGCGAAGCGCTGGTTCACCTCGAGCTCCACGCCGACGTAGGCCTCGCCGAAACGGCGGCGCAGGGCCGTGGCCAAGCCGTCGGTCGCGCCCCGGTACGGATAGTTGCGCCGCAGGATGAGGTCGCCGTCGAGGCAAGCCAGCTCCCGCAGGAAGCGGCCGCAAAAGGCCTTTTCGGCCGCACGCCGGGGATCGTAGAGAAAGCCCACGTCGCAGTGGCGCGTGACGCCCCGAAGGCGCGGAGTGAAGCTGTGGCTGGCGAGGTGCAGCACGCGCCTTCCCGCGGCGACGAGAGTGGCGATCCGGGCCACGACGGCCTCCCGGTGGGGGCGGTAGCAGGCCTCGAAGATCTCCCGCCGGGTTTTTACGGGAAGCGGCTTGGTGATTTCCGAGTAGAGGCGCGGATGGCCCGGGCTGCGGTTGGCGTCGGCGAGCAGGCGCGTGACGTCCGTGACGAGCAGTGGCGCAGCGAGGGTCCCGGCCAGGGCCTCGGCCGTGGCCAGAGCGCCGAGGTCGAAGCCCCGGTGGCTGGCGAGCAGGTCCTCCCGGCCTTCGAAAAGCGGCCGGTAGGCCGGGGGCACGGCATTGCCGGCATGCTCACAGGTAATAAGCGGCGCCCAGGAGTCCGACATTGTAGGGCTCGTTTTTTTCCAGGCAATCGCACAGTTTGGCGTAGACCGACCGCACGTTGACCGGCCGCATGTCGCCATCCAGCGCGGCCAGGATGCGCCGGGCCAGGCTCGACTGGTCCACGAGCACGGGCAGCGGCTTGTCCCAGGCCGGGTCGTAGTCCATGGTCGGCAGACAGCTGTGGGTGAGCCGCCGCCAGATGACGCGGGCCGGGATGTTCGACGGCGCGTAGACGCCGAAGAGCTTGGCGTACTCCTGGGGGACGACGGTGCGGCCGGCGGTGCGGATGGTCTGGGAGAAGATGTTGGCCAGCTCCCGGGTGCCCCAGGCCTTCTGCTCCTCATAGGTGGACCAGCGTTCTTCCACAAGCCCCTTGAGGGCGGCGGTCAGCACGCCGGCCAGGGCCAGGTCGGCGCAGGGGCATTCCTGGGTGTCGAGGACCCTGATCTCGATGGTGGACCGGTCGAAGCGGGCGATGGCCCCCCGGGCGTTGAGGAACTCGTCCTGGAGCACGCCGGAGGGGTCCAGCGGCGCGATGTCGCGGTACATGGGGGCCAGGATGCGGTCGCGGTATTCCTGTTCGGAAAAGACGGCTTCCGGGATGACGGCCGCCATGACCGAGGGCACGCGGGCGGCGTTTTTGGAGTACTGCTCCATGCGCGCGTCGAGAAAGCCGGTGAACTTCCCGTCGAGCAGCGGCGAGGAAGCGGCCAGGGCCGGCATGATGGGCAGCAGCACCCGGATGGCGGCATGGAGCCGGCCGAACTCGTCGTCGCCGCGAAACGGCAGGTTCACGTGCATGCTCTGCAGGTTGGACCAGCCGTGCCCCTTGCAGTCGAAGATGGCGTCGAAGGCCTTGTAGATTTCGCTGTATTCGTGGGGCCACAGCACGGTCTCGGCCAGGGGGTCCATGAAGGGGTGGGCGCCCGTGGGCATGAGCCGTCCGCCCAGGGGGGCGAGCAGCGCGTCGGCCATGGCCACGCTCTCGGCGAACTGCCCGGCCAGCCCGACCAGGCTCTTGGCCGGCTCGGTCACCTTCATCTCCAGCACGTGGTTGACCAGTTCGTTGGACCAGGTCACCGGGCCCATGGACACGTCGGCCGCGCCCTCCTCGCGGGCGGCGGCGGCGAGCAGCTTGTCGGCCACGGGCAGGACGCCGAGCGTCTCCCGGTCCACGATCATGTATTCGATTTCGATGCCGTAGGCGGAAAAAAGCGGTCTGGCCCGGCTCATATGTTGAGGCTCCCGGTTTTGCGGCGTTCGATGCGTTTGAGAAAGACTTCCACTACCCGAAGATACAGCTCGTCCTGGAGGACTTCGTCCTCGAAGCCGGCGTCGATGTTGGGATTGTCATTGACCTCGATGACGTAGACCTTGTTGCCCACCTGCTTGAGGTCCACGCCGTACAGGCCGTCGCCCACGGCGTCGGCGGCCCTCTGCGCGGCCGAGACGACCTTCTTGGGCACCTTGCCCACGGGCAGCGTCTCCACCCGGCCGTAGATGTCCTTGCCGCTCTTGCCCTTGCGCAAAATCTGCCAGTGCCCGGAGGCCATGTAGTACTTGCAGGCGAACAGCGGCCGCCGGTCGAGGATGCCGATGCGCCAGTCGAAATCGGAAGGCAGGTATTCCTGGGCGATGACCAGGTCGGACTTGGACAAAAGCCGCCGGGCCTCGCCGACCAGGGCGTCGGATTCGCGCACCAGCACCACGCCCTGGGAAAAGGCGCTGTCGGGCTGCTTGAGCACGCACGGCAGGGACAGCTCCTCCAGGATGTGGTCGATGCCCTTGGCGTGGGCGATGACCGTGCGCGGGGCGGCGATCTTGTGGCGCGAAAGCAGCTCGGCCAGGTAGACCTTGTTGGAGCAGCGCAGGATGGACTGGGGGTCGTCGATGACCACCAGTCCCTCGGCCGCGGCCTTTCGCGCCATGCGGTAGGTGTGGTGGTCCACGTTGGTCGTTTCACGGATGAAAAGCGCGTCGAATTCCGACAGGCGGTTGGAGTCTTCGCGGGTGATCAGTTCCACGCCGACGCCGAGCGTCTCGGCGGCCTTCACGAACCGCTTGAGGGCCTTGGCGTCCGAGGGGGGCCTCGCCTCCTCCGGGTCGTGCAGGATGGCCAGGTCGTAGCGGGACACGGGCCTTTTGGGGATGATGAGCTTTTTGCCGGCGAAGTACTCCGTGGACACGGACTCGGCGAAGTCGCGCTCCCCGGGCGGAATGTCCTTGACCGAGAGCGGCGAGACGTTTTGCAGCTGCCAGCCGTTTTGGAAGGTCAGGTCGGCGCGCAGGAAGGGCGCGGGAAAGAGCTTGAAGAGCCGCGAGGCGAGCAGTTCCAGGCCCTTGTCCGGCGTCTTGCCGAAGTAGGCCGAGAAGCTCAGCTTCTCGGGTTGATGGTCGGACAGGGCCTTGGCCATGACCTCTTCGAGCTCGTCCGAGGCCAGGCGGATGATGCCGAGGGACTTCATGTCCTGGATGGCCGTGATGGAAGGCACGGGCTTGTGCCCGCGCGCCTCGGCCAGCAGCGACACGTAGTAGCCCATGGACTGGTAGCGGTAGGAACGGCAGATATTGATGATCTTCACGCCGCGAAGGCCGGTGAAGGTTTCGTCGGTGAGGTAGGACCGGGCCGCGACCGGCTCCACGCCGGAAAAGACCAGGGAACAGTCCTCGGGGTTTTCAATGACCACCAGAACGGACACGGGGGGGGGCTCCTTTGCCGTCCCGTGGGACGGCTTTTTTTCGGGGCGAGAGCACGAGCAGGTTGGCGTCGCGGGTGATGATGCCGAGCATGACGGCGCACACGAGGTGGTTGAGCGTCACTTCGTAGTACTGGCTCTCGCTGATGGGGTTGGGCAGCAGCGGATCGGCGATGTGGGTGGTGCGTTTTTCCTGGTCGTAGCCGCCGATGACCACGAAATGCCCGGAGGGCTCGCCGCGCAGGTCGTCGAAGACCATCCTGCCGTCCGCGCCGTCGCGTTCCCGGGCGGTGCGGTAGAGGTAGGTGGCGGAAAGCCCGGCCAGGATGGGTCGGTCGCGCTTGAGGATGTCGCGGATGAGCTTGGCGGTGAGGTCCTGAAAGCGGATCTCGCCGCCGAGGCGCAGAAATTCCAGGGTGGCCTCGGTGGTGGCCTGCAGGCGCGAGCTGCGCTTGTGGCGGCGCTGGCATCTGAGCTTGTCGGCCAGGTTCACGGCGGGGGGGCCGTCGGCGAACCAGGTGATGTCGAAGACCGTCAGGTCAAAGGTGTACAGCCTGGCCGCATAGCCGCGCATGAGGGCGTGGCAGCCCAAAAGCGCGGCCAGGGTGCCGCCCCCGGCCAGGGTCTGGACCTCGGCGATGACCGACTCCAGGGGCGTCTCGTCGCCATAGTAGTGGTAGATGGCCTGGAGACAGGTCGGCCCGCAGGTGGTGTCGTCGGGCTGGGGCAGGATGGGGATGGAAAGCTTCGATTCCACGGCTGTGCCCCCTATCATGGTCGGGTGTCCTTGGCCATGCCCGCCTTTGGGGCACAGTCGGCGGCCGGGGCCGCGCGTCCGCCGGGGACTGGGGAAGGCAGGCCTGGCAGGGCAGGGCTATTCGAAATGAATGTCTTCTTCCTTGACGATCTGAAAGGCCTTGTTGGACTTGACCAGCCCGGGGATGCCCTGAAACTTCCGCACGCCCTGGATTTCGGC
>NZ_JARKOZ010000031.1 GCF_029978005.1 Solidesulfovibrio sp.
CCCCCCCCCCCCCCCCCCCCCCCCCCCCCCCCCCCCCCCCCCCCCCCCCCCCCCCCCCCCCCCCCCCCCCCCCCCCCCCCCCCCCCCCCCCCCCCCCCCCCCCCCCCCCCCCCCCCCCCCCCCCCCCCCCCGCCGGAGGCGTTCCCCCTCCTCCTCTTCGCCGCCTACGCGGCGGCCCAGCGGATGAGGCCCAGGGAGTGGGAATCGAGGAGCAGCGGGTGGTGCGGCAGGATGCGCACGGTGAAGCCGAAGCGGCCGGCCTCGGCGGGCTGGACTTCGCCGACGTAGACCGTCCAGGCGTCGTCCATGTTCTCCACGGGCCGCATGTTGACGGTCTCGCGCTGGGCGAACTTGCCTTCGTAGTCGAGGCGGCCGGCATAAATCTGCACTTCCACGTCCTGGGGCCGGATGCCGTTTAAGTGCACCTCGGCCCGCACCCGCACGGCGTCGCCCACGTGCAGTTGGTCGGGCTCGTCGGCCCGGATGTTGCGGATGTCCAGATTCCCCCACTTGGTCATCATGTCCATACGCCACGAGGCCAGGTCCTTGGCCGCGGCGCAGTCGTCGCGGGTGAGCCGGTTGTAGTTCTCCAGCGCCGGCACATAGGCGATGCGGGCGTAGTCCTCCACCATGCGGTGGGAGTTGTACAGCGGCGCGAGCTCGGCGATGGAGTCCTTCATCTTGCGAATCCAGTTGCGCGGCAGGCTGCCGTGGTGGCCCCGGTCGTAGAAGGTCGGGATGATCTCGTTTTCCAGGATGTTGTAGAGGGTCTGACTCTCCACGAAGTCCTGGTAGCCGCCGTCCTCGTACTCCTCGCCCTGGCCGATGGCCCAACCCACGCTGTTGTCCGGCTTCCAGGCCTCGGCCCACCAGCCGTCCAGCGTGCTGTAGTTGAGCACGCCGTTGCACATGGCCTTCATGCCGCTGGTGCCGCAGGCCTCGAGGGGCCGGCGGGGCGTGTTGAGCCAGACGTCCACGCCCTGCACGAGGTAGCTGGCGATCTCCATGTCGTAGTCTTCCAGAAAGACCATGTTGAACCGGCACTGCGGGCTGTTGCACAGCTGCACCAGCTCCTGGATGATCTTCTTGCCCTCGTTGTCGTGGGGGTGGGCCTTGCCGGCGAAGACGAACTGCACGGGCCGGGTGGAATCGGACAGGATCTTGAGCAGGCGCTCCTTGTCCGAAAGCAGCAGATTGGCCCGCTTGTAGGTGGCGAAGCGGCGGGCGAAACCGATGGTCAGCGCCTGGGGATCGAGCACCTCCTCGGCGGCTTGCAGTTCCTTGCGCTTGGCCCCCCGGGCGAGCAGTTGCTCGCGCAGCCGCTCGCGCACGTAGCCCACCAGCCGTTCGCGCAGCCGTTCGTGGGTGCGCCAGAGCTCGGCGTCGGAAATGAGGTGCGTCTGGGCGAACACCCGGTTCGTGTCCGGATCCTCGCGCCAGTTGGCCCCGAAGTAGCGGTCGTAGAGCGCGGCCATGTCCTGGGCCACCCAGGTCGGCACGTGCACGCCGTTGGTGATGGCCCCGATGGGCACGTCCTCCACCGGATACTGGTTCCAGACCCGGTTCCACATGCGGCGCGAAACCACGCCGTGCAGAAGCGACACGCCGTTGTTGAAGCGCGAGAGCTTGAGCGCGAGCACCGGCATGCAGAAGTGCTCGGAATCGTTGCGCGGGTCCTCGCGGCCAAGGGCCAGCAGCACCTTGAAGGCCAGTCCCAGGCGCTTGGCATAGTCCTCGAAATAGAGCTGGATCAGGTCCGGCGGGAAGCGGTCGTTGCCCGCCGGCACCGGGGTGTGGGTGGTGAAGATGGAGCTCGAGGCCACGAGCTCCATGGCCGCCTCGAAGGACAGCCTGTACTTGTCCATGAAGTTGGCGATGCGCTCCAGGCCGGCGAAGGCCGAATGGCCCTCGTTCATATGGATGACCTTGGGCTTGAGCGAAAGCGCCTCCAGGGCGCGGATGCCGCCGATGCCGAGCAGGTACTCCTGGCGCACGCGCGTTTCCAGGTCGCCGCCGTAGAGGCGGTTGGTGAGCTGGCGCGAGCCGGGCTGGTTCTCGACCACGTTGGTGTCCAGGAGGTAGAGCGCCACCCGCCCGACCTGCGCCTTCCAGATCTGCGAATAGACGCGCTCGCCGCGCAGGTCCACGTGGATGAGGATGCGCTCGCCCGCGGCGTCCTTGCACTGCTGCAAGGGCATCTGCTCGAAGTCGTAGATGGGGTAGCGTTCCTGCTGCCAGCCGTCGGCCGTGAGGTACTGGCGGAAATAGCCCTGCTGGTAGGCCAGGCCGATGCCGACCAGGGGCACGCACAGGTCGCTGGCCGACTTGAGGTGGTCGCCGGCCAGGATGCCCAGGCCCCCGGAGTACACGGGCAGGCAGGCGCTGATGCCGTATTCCAGGCTGAAATAGGCCACCACGGGCTGGCCGTCGCGGTCGGGGAAAGGAATGGAGGTCGTCTTGCGCGACAGGTAGGTCGCGAGCGTCTGGCGCAGGTCGCCCACCCGCTCGACGAAGAACTCGTCGTCGGCCAGGGACTCCAGGGTCTTTTGCGGCAACCTGTTGAGGAAGCCCACGGGGTTTCCCGAACAATCCCGCCACAACTTGCGGTCCACCTGGGCGAAAAGCGACGCAATGTCGTCGTTCCACGCAAAAAGCAGATTATAGGCCAGCTCCCAGAGCGCGTTGAGCTTGACCGGCAATTTCGGCACCACGCTGTAGACACGTAACGGCTGCATAATCACCTCGTTGTCCTGGCATCGCCGTCGCGGCGCGCATCGCCGCGCAGTCCGTGCACTTGCGCATCTATCCATAAGGCTTGTCAAAAGGCAAGGCCGGACGCGAAACGTCACCGCCATGACACGCTACGGGAAAATATCAATATTTCAGTACGTTAAATTTTATTTACAAATCCAGCCAATGCGCTAGGTTAGCCCGCCTATCGTCCCCGGAGGTTCCGCCCATGTCCGTTCCATCCAGCGTCCTGCGCATCAAGTTCCTCCGGGAATCGAGCCGCGCCAACCCGCCCAGCGTGGCCACGCCCGGCTCCGCCGGCCTGGACCTGCGCGCCGACATCGAGCCCGAGACCCTCACCATCGCCCCGGGGCAGCGCGCCGCCGTGCCCACGGGCATCGCCATCGAGATCGAAACGCCGGGCCTGGCCGGCTTCGTCTATTCCCGCTCCGGACTCGGGGCCAAGCACGGCCTGACCGTGGCCCAGGGCGTGGGCGTCATCGACCCGGACTACCGGGGCGAGATCATCGTCTGGCTGCTCAACACGTCCGGCGAACCCAAGACCATCTCGCGCCACGAACGCATCGCCCAGCTCATCCTCGCGCCGGTCGTGCGCCCCATCCTCACGCCGGTGGAGGAACTCGGCGACACCCGCCGCGGCTCCGGCGGCTTCGGGCATAGCGGGACAGTGTAGAAAGGGAAGAGAAGAGGCCTCCGGCGGCCGGGGGGCATGATGCCCCCCGGCCCCCCCCGCAGGGGTAAAGGGTGAAGGCAGAAGACGCAGGGCTGACGGCATCCGCCGATAACCTTTAAGAGTTTTTTGGGAAGGTGGGGGTCCGGGGGAGGGAACCTTTTTTTGCAA
>NZ_JARKOZ010000046.1 GCF_029978005.1 Solidesulfovibrio sp.
CAACCTCGTCGGCAACTTCGGAGCACATTCGCTTCGAAAAACGTGGTGCTACCATCAACGTAAGACATTTGGTGTCAGCTGGGAAGTTCTGGCAAAACGTTTAAATCACAGTAGTCCGTCGATAACAAGACGCTATCTCGGGGTGCAAGAGGAGGAAGTAGAGGAAATTCTTCTGAATACAATCTAACTTTCCTAAAAGGGGTGTTCTGCCCCTTTTGCTTCAATCACTCGTTTTCAAATGGCTTTTCAAAGACCTGAATAGCGTTGCTGTTCAGGGTCTATGTCCTTTGTCAACTGCAACAATAATGGAGTTTTTATGGGAATTTATCAACGTGATGGACGTTATATGGTTTATTGGCATGAAAACGGCAAACGTCGTGATAAGTCTTTTGGCCGGGGCGACGATGCTCGCCTTCGGGCAGAGGCTTACGACTTTGCGATTCAACAGGCGAAAGCTGTGGGCGTAATGCCTGTTGAGGTGGCACCGGTCATCGAAACGGTGACTGGCACGATCCTCAATGCCCAAAACGCCGCGACAGCTGTTGAACCAGTCGTCCAGGTGACGACGCCACCAGCGGTGGCCCCGTCAGTAGCTCCTGTCGTGTCTACCCCTGTGGCTGGAATTACCTTTGGCCAGCTTTCGATGATGTATCTGGACCACTTGCGAGTGTCGGGGCGGACTGAGAAGCACATTGCCAATCTTGAAAGCTTGCTCAAACACATGTTCTTCGACATCCTCGGCAAGGATGCCCCGGTAGCCGGGATGACATACCTGAAGGACATTGTCCCGTTCATCCGCCAGATGCAAGGGGTCAGCCCACAGACTGGCAAGCCACGGTCCCAGACCACGGTGAATCGGTACTGTGACTACGTGGACGCGATCTTCAACTTCGGGATGGAAATGGAACTCATTTCCAAGAGCCCGATGAAGGGTCGGAAGAAAGCGAAGGAGCGTCCCCGGGATGTCCAGGTGTCCGTGGATGACATCCGCCGGATTATGGACCATGCTGAACCGCATATTCGCTGGGCGATGGAGGCTTGCTTCAACCTGGGGACTCGCCCGGGACCCTCGGAACTCTTCGCGCTCAGGTGGGAGCACGTTGACTTTGACGCTGGGACAGTGCGGATTTACGCGACCAAGACGAAAACCTTTCGGACGGTCCCGGTGACGGCGGCTTTCCTGGAACGCTTGCGGGCGATGCGGGAAATATCTAAATCTGGATATCTCGTTGAGTATGCGGGCAAACCGGTGAAGACGATTCGAGGTGGATTCAATAAGGCATGCGCCAAAGCCGGAATTACGGTTGATGTGCGGATGTACGACCTGCGGCATCTTTTCGCCACGACCATGCTCGCCAATGGCGCAGATTTGGCGGCGGTTTCGAAGCTGATGGGGCACTCGACGGTGAAGATGACCGCTGATGTTTACTACCACTACCTGGAAGGCGAGAAGGAAAAGGCGGTGGGGAAGTTGCCCAGCCTTGTTGGAGTTTGATGCGATTACTTGCGAGAGGTTCTTCGGAGCCTCTCGTTTTTTTGCTAATCATTAATATCCCGTTGCAAAGCTCATTTATTGTTAAACTCGACCGAATGGTTTCTGATAGTGACAATGGAATCGGTCGAAAATGGCTTTCCCAACGTCAATAGCGGTTAACGAAGGCCAAGTCATATGCATCAAGCGCGCTCAGAAATATTTACTATATTTTAACAAAAGGCAAACGTCATGGGATCTGGTAATGAGACCTTCATGCCGAGTATGTTCCATGCTTGGGAAGAGGACCTCAGAGGCAAGATCGAAACTGGGGAAGCTCCTTTTCTTGGACTCTTTGCTGATTCTTTTCGTTTGAAGACGCGCAGTTTTATTGTTAAAATTCTTGCAGATGATGGAGTCCCGGTCGAGCGAATAATCCAAGGTCTAAAAATACATCCGGCCCTCTTTGCTTCGTATCTGACTATCTTTCTCTCTGAAGGCTTCGGCAACACAGGTTACTTCGAAGTCTACTCTCATATTGCGAGGGCATTGGGGCTATCAAGATTGCCTGAATGCAAGAAAAAAAAACTTTGGCAAGCTTTCAGGCAAGCTTGTCTAAGCCTTGGCCTCTCTGTCGCTCCCCCAAATTGCAAGCACCACCAGATGGTGACTGAGTATCTTCGGCAGGCTGGACTACCACTTCTCTACGTCGAAAGACTCACCGGCCACATGCTGCGCTATGCTGAGGACGTTGGCATCCCCGACGATAACGATCCAGAGTCGATACGGGTTTGGCAGCAGGGACTCCTTCAGCGTTTGAACACCTCTTTCCCCCAGGTTGCCAAGCAGGCTGTTGAGCTGGATAGGGACGGCTACTATTCCCGCCTTTTTTTGCGTCTCTTCCCCCATCCTCCCTTGCCTGAATCGTTCTCGACTGCGCTTGAGCAGAAGATGGCTGAGACGATCAGGGCAAATGGTACCAAGCAGGAAACGGTTCGGTCAGTAGCCATTCCTCGCATCATCCTACGAGATTTTGAGATCGGAGTCCTTCTCCCGCACGGTCGGGATACAATCTGGGAAATTGCGGTGGACGAGCAGGAACAGCACTACCCGGGTCATAGGGAGGAGCGGTTTGTGCCACTAGCAGGTACGCTGCCCCGGGAAGTCGTAGTCAGGGAGGTAGGCAAAAGTTTATCATGGAGATTTCAGCTCTGGGAAGACGAACGTGACAACCGCTTCCTCCTCTTCGGCCCTGCCGATGGCCGCTACCTGAAAAGTTCGAGCCTTGCCGAGGATGAGATCTCAACGGAGCCTGGAGAGTACACGCTCCTTTGCCGGTTCGAACCGGAGCGTGTCGAAGGAGGGGTTCAGTTGCTCTCAGAAGATCCCTCACTCTATCTCTGGCAGATATCGCTTAGGCCAGGGCAATCGTGTGAGCTTCGCAGGGGGCCGGCCGGCGTACTCCTGAGGGCCGACGACGAACCCTCGCTTGAGTGGATCGGCGATTCAGTGCGGGCTGTTCGTGGAAACGATTTGTTTGTAAGCAGGGGGCTTAGCCTACGCATCTATATTCCTGAAGAGATCCGCCAGGCATGTGAAACAGGCTTTATTGTTTCCTTGCGAACCGCCTCTCTTGGACAAGAGGTAGTGCTCCCGATCGGGCAGATGGAGCGAGATGATATTATTTTCGAGTTAGATTCTGCCTTGGCCACCTGGAATCCGGGAGCAACGCGACTTCTCGTTGAGATTAGGCGTGCTGACAGCCAGCGCACCCTAATCCGGGGGAGTGCCATCGTCTGGAATGGGCTGTCTTTCGTAAAAAAACGTGTGGTGTTCTCCTGCAGCAAGCTCCCGACGAACCTCCTCCAGGAGGAGAGCGATAATATCTCCCTAAATGAGTCGACGCGCACAATTACCTACCGAAATGAGTCAAATCGGTTCTTCCGCCTGTCGTTCAGCGACGGTCCGCGTAAACTTTCTTTCACCTGGGCTGTCCCAGGTGTATTCCTCTTCCTTGAGAAGCCGTTAGAAGGCAATTATGAGGAGCGCCCCTTACGGCTGGGCAGTGCGGTTGTGGTCAGCCTTGCATCGCGGGATGTAGTAAAGATTTACGCACCAGAACTAGCAGTGGTCCGTTTTGGCTCGTTTGAGAGGAAAGTGGATTTCAACCGTTGTGGAGCGACCAGGATTCCCCTAGCCCCACTCCTGGAATATCTAGGGCCCGGTGAAAACGTGCTTGAGCTCTTCATTAACAGCACGGGGGAAACCCACCGGTTGCTCAGCCTTGTTTCTCCGCACGAGGTCTTCTCATTCGGTATCAAGAGTGGAGTATTCGGCAGCACTTTCTCGGTCTCTTTTTTAGTAACTGTTCCTGTCGAGGCCCTCCGCATTGTTGCAACAGAACTACTGCATGGGGGAGAGTCATCAACAGAGATCTGGCTTGCGGAAGATGTCCCTCAGCAAAACGGGCAATTCCCTTCAGGTGGGCAGGTAAGTTTCTTCAGAGAAGATGATGGTAAGTATATTCTTACAATTTCTCCAGACGGATGGAGCCAAGGTATCTGGCTCATCTACTTTGATGCAAAAATTAGTGGCAGATGGGGACGACTAACGAACACGCGACATGATGTATACGCAGGTAGCCTAACCATTTTTGAGGAGGAACTCGGAAGTATCGAAACCCTGCTGGACAGTTTTCTAGAGGAAGCAGGAGAAGGAGGGGCGCTAATGGCGTTCGAGCGGGTGCATCAGGCGCTACTCTGGTGTTACGCGCTTGAGTGTTGGGATAGCGGCCTTTCGAGACTTGAGGGAATCTGGTCGAAGCTTCTATCGCGACTCAGGGAGTGCCGGGGGCAGGTAACGCGCGAACTCCTACGCCTGAGCGTAGCAAAACCTTCGGATGGGGCAGCAGCAAGCTGGATTCCCATGCTCCAGATTGGTGTCGCCCACCCACGCATTTTTTGCGTTGGGAGGGAAACTTATCGCGGGCTTCAGGAAGACGGAAGCACATTCCTGGCCAGTCTTTCTTGCCTGGGCGAACTTGGCGAACTTAATGACCTCACCAATAACGCTGTCTTCAACATCGCTCCCATGGTCGCATTCACGTCCTATCACCCAGTTCTGTCGGGTTTCAGCCCGTCCAAGTACCGTGATGCTCTCGCCCAGACAGATTTGTCCGACCGGTGGAGGCTACTCCTGGATGAGAGCTGGAGCCCTGGGCGGGGGGATTACCTGGGAGCCATGCACTACCGTTACTCGGTCACTCAACTGAAGGACGCATATAAGGGAAGCTTGGCCGGGAACGACCATCGTCGAGGCCTCGCCCTTAAGCTTGGGAGTAGGGCTGACTCAGGAAAACTTCCGGACCCATGTCGGCTTCCAACCAAGGTGGGAGCTGCGTCGCTTGATTTGAGGCTTTTCCAGGAAGAGGCTTGCTTCCGCGAAGGTTCCGAGGAGGAGCTCATGCAGGAGCATCTCCAGGGGCTGGTTCGATTTCTCTGCCTCTTTGCCGGAGTATGCAGGCTCGAAGTCCGACAGCCGGGTGCCCTGGAGGCCTTTACTCGAGAAACACTGGCAAAGACCGATTTCACCCTCGGGGATTTCAAAAACGCATTGGGTTTCATGCTATATATCGGAGAGGACTTGTTCGGGTTTTATTTACTTTTGTGGGAGCTCATTTATTGTGCCGACGTGGATGGGAGAAAACTTCATGCGTGAAACCAATCCAATAGAGCTAGTAAGGACTCTCAGGGATACAATCAGTCGTTACATTCTGACGACTCTTCCGATCAGTCGGCGCTATCCAGACCTTGAACAAGCCTTTTCTCAGCTCGTTAACGAGCAGAAGCTTGTCAAGGGGCCGTATGTTGAGGGACTGCCAGACTTTGAAAAGGGCCGCTCGCTACGGACTCTCGTCGACGGAAACGATGGTTTTCTGCATAAGGCCTTTCTAAGTCTCCCCCAGGATCTACTCGACAGGCGCCTGCATCTACACCAGGAGCAAGCATTGGTCCATGCTTGCAGAGAAGAGCAGAGCCTTATTGTGGCTACTGGAACGGGCAGCGGTAAGACCGAAACCTTTCTTTACCCCATAGCGCAGAAACTCCTGAAAGATGAGGCCCCTGAGAGACTCGGGGTACGGTGTCTTCTCATCTACCCAATGAACGCGCTGGCGAACGACCAGCTCTACTACCGGATTGCCCCCCTCTTTGGGGTCCACCTAGCTGCACAGGGGATTACCTTCGGCCGCTATACCTCCCAAATTAAGGCGAAGTCATTGAGGTCCGAAGAGGAGCAAAGGCTTAAGGAGAACGTAAAGCTCATGCGGGTCTTGGGCAACAAGATCCCACAAAACTGGCTCCTGACCAGGGAGGAAATGCTTCAAACCCCGCCAAAGATTTTGATCACAAATTACGCAATGCTAGAGCACCTCCTGCTCTTGCCACGGAATGCGGCCCTCTTTGCTCAGGATGCCCTCGATTGTATCGTGCTTGATGAAATCCATACATACTCCGGTGCCCAGGCGACAGAGGTCGCTTTTCTCCTGCGAAAGCTCAAGAACAGGCTGGGCGTTAAGCGGCCTCTCCAGGTGTTCGGGACAAGTGCGAGCCTTGCTGCGGGCGAGGGAGCCGACGAGAAGCTCCTTCAGTTCGCAGGCAGCCTTTTTGGCGAGGAGGTGCATCGGGTTATCCGAGGCAAGCGGCAACCGCATGCGAGGCTTCGTGATGAAGCAATTGATATCTTCAGCCTCACGCCGGGCCAATGGATTATTGTGGGAGATGTCCTTCGCGAACTCTCCACGAGGGAAGAATCAAGTCCGAAGGACTGGAACGACGCTCTGGATGAACTTCCTGCCGCACTGCGTCTACAGGAAGATCTGTCGTTGCCTCAGGCTCTCGAGCAAACCTTCAGGGGCAATAGCGAAGTCCGGTCGGTCGCTTTTACCCTCGATACTGACACGATCCAAGATTTCGATATCCTTTCTAAACATGTGCTTGGTGAAGAAATTCAACCGGAAATTAGACACAGGGCCCTAAGTGCTATCATGCACCTGGGTATGTTGGCGAGGCAGGCTCCAGAGTCGTTCCCACTTTTGCCAAGCCGATATCATATCGCAGTAAATAGCATAGAGGGTGTCTGTGTGCGCCTCGATGGCTCTTCATCTGAAGGCTGGAGCGATATCAAGGCCCATCGTACATATACTGCTGAAAACAAAGTGCCATACTACCCGCTTAGTGTTTGTCGTAGATGTGGTCAGCCTTTTTTTGAGGGATACCAAGTAGACGAATTCATATTCAACTCGCCAAGGACAATTGAAGAGAGTGGCTCCAGGTCAATGCGAAAAGTGTTTTGGCTGGGGAGTCCTCCTGTAGACAGAACAAAGGACGAATTGGATGAATCTGTCGATGAGGAGACCAAAGCGGAGCAGCTACTAATCGACCCGTTGACAGGGAAAATTCAGGCTAAACGAAGTGATTGTAGTGTCCTCATCCAGCGGCTCGAAACGACAGCTAACGAGATTGAAAAAACACATTATGTTACGAAGTGCCCAGCCTGCGGCAGCCGGGCATCGGGCAGTATCGCAGAAATCCTGACCCGAATGCATCCAGGAAATGAGGCCATGGGAGCTGTCGTTGTTCAAAAAGTAATTGAAGCCGTTCCCGAAGCCCTCGACTTGGATGAGCCGCGACCGATGCGGGGACGCAACCTACTCGCCTTTTCCGATAGCCGCCAGGACGCCGCTTATTTTGCCCCCTACTTTCAGCGGACGAGCGGTGACCTTGCCTTGCGCACCGCGATCTACCAGACACTAAGGGACAGCGGCGAACCTCTAAATCTTCTCGACCTCGCTTATAATGTACTGAAATACTGGCAAAAGCGAGGGCAGGCCGTCATCCTCGATGCAAGCGGGAGGATGGTTACCAGCAGGGAGCGCCAAGAGGATATTCTCCGTGGGCTTATTGTTGCGGAATTCTGTACCCCGGGCGGGCGCAGGAACTCCCTTGAGGCCTTGGGCTGCGTCAAAGTCAGCTACAAGCCAAAGGCTTTCAACCACCTCATTCGTAGGGTCGAGGACTTTTTGCCTGAAGGGATTCGAGGACAAGCAAGGGCGTTAGTGAGCATCCTCCTGGAAACCATTCGGAGGGAGAAGGCTATCTCGAACCCATACGACTTAGATATGCGTGACCCCGCCATCTGGGGAGAAATTTATTGCCAGCACAGATCCTTTGAACTTCTGAAGGCCAATGATAAGATTAGTCACGCTTGGGTACCTCAGGAGCGGTCGAACCGACATAACCGTAGAACATGGTATCTTGTCGAGCAGCTCAAATTGCCATGGGAGAAGGCTAGGGACTTTCTCGCCCAGATGTGGGCTGCGATGCTTGATGAACGAATCCTCGTCAGCCTCAAGCCAGGGTTTGGCATCGATCTTCAACTTATGCAATTTAATTTCGGCGAGGCTTTCCCGCTACACTACTGCCAATCTTGTGGAATTATGCAGATCGACTGCGTTAACGGTCGCTGCGCTGCGTTTAATTGCCATGGTCAGTTGCTACAGTTATCTGATGAAGCACGAGAAGCGTTGAAGAGGCACAACCATTACATCTCAAGCTACATCCAGGGTACGGCTTTAACTTCCAGGGCAAGCGAACATACTGCAGCCTTGTCAACTGATCTCAGGCAAGAAATTGAGCAGGAATTTAGCGAACGTGCGATAAATCTTCTTAGTTGCACCACCACGATGGAAATGGGTGTCGACCTGGGGGAGCTTGAGGCTGTAGTTTGCCTCAATATTCCACCTGGCATCAGCAACTATCAGCAGCGCACTGGTCGAGCAGGTCGCCGTGCTCAGTCTGCCCCTTTTTGTGTCACTGTTGCTCGTAACTGTCAGTACGACCAATCCGTGTTTCGTGATTTTAAATCCTACCTATTTCAGCCAGCCCCTATCCCTAAGATTCATCTTGAAAACGCACAACTCTTCCAGCGTCATCAGTATTCAATCATCCTTTCGTATTTCCTCAAGGAGAAGATCCGAAACAAGGATATAAACGCACCGTGTCTTGGCGATTTTTTGGGTCAAGACTTCGGATCGGAGGAGTGCGGTCACTTCCTGGATGACCTCTATCACTGGTTAGAAAGCGAAAAAGGAAAGCATGCGATAGAAGAGGCCGGAGCATTAGCCCAACTTCTGCCTGAGCAGGTGCAGGCCAGAATCGCCCTAACTGGAGGTGCGCTTGGAGGAGGTTTCACGCTCCAGATAGAGCAGTTTGTAACCGCCATCAAGGAGCGGTGGGCAATCTATACCCAGAAGCGCGAAGAATACATGAAGGCAGACGATCCCGGTCGGGCCGCTCACTGGGAGAGGTTACGCAAGAAGTACATGGGGCAATTCTTGGTCAACCAACTCTCGGCCCGGGGGATGATCCCGACCTACAGCTTCCCTGTCCATACCTTGTCGCTGGAAGTGGTGAAGGAGATTGGGCAGCAGGGAGGCTTCGGCCAATCAAGTGATGTTGTCCTCAACCGCGATGCCATGCTTGGTATTAGCGAGTACGCTCCAGGCTCGAAGGTCGTCGCCAACGGACGTGTCTGGACAAGTTCCGGACTCGCCTATTATCCTAAGATGTTTATGCCCATTAGGTTCTATGCCATTTGCAAAACTTGCCAACACGTCCATGTTGGTGAGGAGAAAAGCGACCTTCCGGCTTCTTGCTCATTCTGTGGTGATGAAAAGCTGCAGTTCAGGCGACAGTTCATTGAGCCTCAGGGCTTTGTGACCTCGTACGAGTCCCGCAAGGGCAATGATCCATCGGTTCAGCGGATTTCTAGGCAGTATGCTGATGAGGCGCGATTAATATCCCTGGCCAGAGAGGACCAGTACCAGAGGTCTGATCATCCAGAAATATCAAAAGCCCTACTCAGGGGACACGCCCTGGACGCGAAGGAGCCGATTGGCACCCTGTTTATAGTTAATCGAGGCCCTTACGGCCAAGGTTATCATCAATGCCCGCTTTGTAATTTCATGCTCCCTGCAAGGAAATTTGAGTCTAAGGTGCAACAACACACAGAGCTTCTTAGCGACAAGCGTTGCAAAAACCAGAAACTATCATGGCCTATGGATTTAGCTCATATCTTTCATACGGACGTCACGATACTACGATTCACACGACCTCTTCCATCTCCACCAGTAAATACCGATGGAAATAGTAGTGAACATTTTGTGGAATCTTTTGCTCGAACCCTGGTTGAGGCCCTTCGTTTCAGTGCTTCGGAAATGCTGGACGTGCGATCTGGGGATCTGCGAGCTACTTACAAGCTAAACGGCGATTTCATCGAGGCCATCCTTTATGATGCGGTTCCAGGTGGAGCCGGATATGGGGTTCGGCTCTTCAACGAAACGCCCCTTCGTCGCCTTCTCGAGTTTGCCGAGCAAAGACTTGACTGCCCTGATGGTTGCAGCGGAGGTTGTCGTAGTTGCTTATGTGACTATTCAAACCAGCGGGTGTGGGAAATATTCACTCGACTGCCAGTCCTCGATTGGGTGAGAGGTATGCTCTCACAAGAACATGACCATCCATTGGTCAATGCCGGTGCCCAACCATGGGAAAAGCCGAGTTACGCTGGCCTATCAGCTCGTTTGAGCGGCGCACCAGAAATCCATTGTGTGGGTAAAAGACTTTTATCCGGCCAGGAAGATGACCAAGGCGAGGCCTTGTCTTGGTTGTTTGAGCGATTGAACAGCGGAACACGGATTAGTATCTACTTGACGGAGTCTCTCGAAACGGCCCCACATAAGCTTGGTTATGGCCAGCGGTCGATCCATCGTTATCTACATCCCTACGTTATGGATGGGCGGCTCACCATTAGCTGGATTGATGGGACTGTTGATCAACTCCCGCGGATATTTACCGCTCCACGGGAGGGAGCGATTGCCCTTTATACGGACTATCCAGTGCCCTCCATCCTTGAGCGCCTACTGCCCGAGCCCGCCTACCAACTTGTCTTGGACAAGGTGCGGGGGGATATGTTGGCGAAGCTTATTTCACAGGCCAAACCCTACCCGTCGAATTTTCTGGGAGAAGGGGGGGGGCTAGGACGTTGGGAGTTAAGGCCGGGCGAACCGAGAAACCTTGCAAGCTACTTCAAGGCAATCGATGGCGCCTATATTTCAGAGATGGTCATCAAGGACCCCTATTGTGGAGCTGGCCAATACAACCGACGCACCCTGGCGGACTTCATCTCATTCGTCACAGGCAAGGCCGCTAGCGTAAAGAAGGTAAAAATAAACTGCCGTGAGACAGATATGCACGCTCGCAGTTATGAGATTCCTAGTAAGGTCAACACTGAGCTCAAAAGGGTCTTAGGCAGCCTTTGCTCAGATCTAGCCATCAGGGTAATACCTTTTTTGGAGGCCAGAAACTTTCATGATAGAAGCGTTATATTTACGGTCATTGGAGCAGATGGCATGTCGACCCGCCATATATATGATCTCACCGGTGGCATTGATAACTTAATGGACCAGGGAAAGGAAACGAAGATTTTCCATTACGCGTCTACCCCTGGAAAATAACGCAATATATTCCTTGGGATCTGCTACGTCTTAACAATGTTCTTTGGCTATCGCGCCACAGACGCTTTGGCTGTCCGTTGTCGGTATGTTGGCTGATGCGCCACAGACCTACTGGTGACTGTTGGCAGGAGCCAACAAAAGCTCAGTGGCTTCCCCAAATTTTATCAAAAATATTGAAAAATTTCAATATGTTACCTTCTGCTGTTGGCATGGCATTCAAGAGGTCGTGGGTTCGATTCCCTCCAGCTCCACCACGAAGCATGCCAAGGGGTTACCGAGAAATCGGTGACCCCTTTTTCCTTTGAAGAATGTGGCACCGCCAACACGAATCGTTGGCTGGGTGATAAAAAAATTGTCCGATAATATTGCGCTTGACATCTCCTTATTAATAAATTTTATCTGGTTTCTGTTTTTAAATTAGTGACAAGGAGGCCATGAATGTCTCAGTGCACAGATTCGAAAGGTGACAAGTGGGAAGTTTATAAAGATGCAGGAGATAAGTGGAGATGGAGAAGAACCGCATCGAATGGTAAGATCGTCGGAGCTTCTGCGGAAAGCTATTCCAACAAATCTGATTGTATCGCAAATGCCAAGAGAAATGGCTGTACATGCAATTTAGCGTAATGTATTTTATTGTTTAACTATGGTGCAAGAGGTTGTGGGTTCGATTCCCTCCAGCTCCACCAAGAGGATGCCAAGGGGTTACCGAGAAATCGGTGACCCCTTTTTCTTTTGAAAAAAAGCACCAGCGCCAACACTTTTTGACATTTCAGACGCATCCGCTGAAGAAATCCTGGACCGAGGTGAAAACTACCGCTCGAAATCACCACCGCCGGCATCGAAGACTGACCCAGCCTCGCCGCAGTTTGCATAATAAAGGGCACCCCTTGCGAGGGTGCCCAACGCAGGGCCCGAAGGCCCCGATTCCGTGCGTCGAGTACCGTTTTAGCCGTCTAGAACTTATATGTCAGACCGAAAGCGACTTTCCAGGAGTTGTTGTCGTTTTTATCGGCCTGGTGGGTCAGGCGGTGCCCCCAAACGCTTTGCTGGAAATCGCCGTGCGCCCAGCCGGTCTCAAGGACGGCGGCCAGGTTCTCGTAGATCATGTACTTCGTATCGAAGTTGAACCCCATCACGTAATCATTCTCACCCAGGTCGTGGCCCATGGTGAAGTAAGAGTTATTGAGCCAAGTGCGGGCGTAACGGATGGCTCTGTTCGAGTTGTTGCCATGCACATACACGAAGGTCAGGCGATGGGTCAGCTTCTCGATGAACGATATGTTGTTCAGCGATGCGCCGAAACCGTAGTTGCCCACGGGATTGGTGTACATGTTGGAACCCTTGCCGAGTTCCTGGCTGTTATCGAACAGGAAGCTGTTGCCCGGTCCCCAGTAAGAACGCATGTAGGGCATGCGCTCGGAACCGTTGAGGGTCGACTTATCCTCGCCGGAGGACCAGAAGGCGAACACCTGCGGGGTGACGATGTCAAGGCCCGTGTACTCAACGCCGAAGTCGACCATCCAGCCTTCGCGCTTGGCCGCCTTGTGGTCGTTCGTAGCCCCACCGCCATAGATCACGTCACCATAGAACTTGATCGGATCCAAGGCGGTGACTTCAAAAGCGCCGCCAGCCCAGATGTAGGCGTTCTGGTTGTTCTTCCAGTAGCCCATGGTCCCGGGGGTAGCCATGTTGGATGAACTGGCAGCCGACACCAAGGTGTTGGCGAAGTTGTTGCCCCATTCGGCCACGTCCGTGGTGTCCTTGAAGGTGTAGTCGGCATTGCGGCCGGCCACGGCGACCATGGCCCACGGCGTGGCCTTGAAGCCTTCGATGGTAACAGGCAGGGCCAGGAAGTAGGCATCGAGTTCATCGGACTTTTGCGTGGTGCTGGTGTCGTAGGTCCGGTTGGAGTCGATCAGTCTGCCGAAGCCAGTCATGACCGACAGGGTCTTGTCGATCAGGGGGGCACTGATGGTCAGGGCGGCCATTTTGTCGCTCCAGACCGGGCTCTGGTAGAAAAGGCTGCTCTGGGGCAGGTTCACGTCCTGCAAGCCGGCCGTGACCTGTATACCTTCACAACCGGGGACCATAAACTGCAGGTAAGCCAGGTCAACCTGGACAGCCACATCCGGGTTCGCGGCAGTAAAGGTGCCGTGGCCCCAGGTATCCTCCACTTTGATTCCCAGTCTGAACTTCACGGCCTCGTTGGCGATGAAGTCCGTGCGCAGACGAAAGCGCTCCCATATCTCGAAGTTTTCCTCGGTCTTGGTACCGATCTTGTTCCAGCCGGTATAGTTGCGGTTTTCAAAGAAGTTGCCGTAAATACGCGCATCACCTGTCATCTTGACCTCGGTGGCCGCAAAGGCGCTGGCGAAAGCGCAAAGGACAATGAGGCCAGCCAGGACAAGGCTGTTCAATCGTTTCATACTTCCCTTCCTCTTGAGAAGGCCCTTTGCGATGATAGCCCACTCATGAAAATGCTCCTCGACGAAATGGCGCGCTCGGCACCCGAGGGAGGGGGGTCGCTAGCGGCCTTCCTCTTCGAAATGTTCGCGGAAGCCTCGCGGAGCGCAGGGATGGCGTCGATACTTCAGGGGCACAGCCAAAAAGTGCGCGCACTCTTGGCGGACGTTCTTCGGGGGGGCCAGGCACGTGGCGAAATCGATGTCCGTTTGGACCCGGAGACGGTAGCGGCGGTGCTGATTGGGGTGACGGACGGTTTGAGGGGGCTGTGGCTGCGCTACCCCAAGACCGACAGCGCCAAGGCGGTTTCGCTGTTTGCCCTTCTGCTGCAGCGTTTCCTCTCGCCGGCCGTGAGGGATTCGAACCTGCGCCCCATAGATTCTTAGCCTAACTCTCTATTCGGCTGCGTGAGCTACGGATGCATTTGAAAAAAACACAGAGCCGCCTCTAGCCTAACCCCGTCAAGACTGTTTTGTCCGGTCGACGCTTTCTAGACCGATTTGCCGCTCCCCCCGCTTGGACTGAGGCCGGCCGGAAAACGCGCGGATATCTTGCCTCCGCGCATCCGTGATGCCTACCCACATGGCCGGGGCGGACGCGTCCCCGCCCGGCGGACGCGCGACCGGTTGTCTGCCATTTGGATTATTCTCTTGACTTAACCAAATGGATGAATATACCATCCATCAATGGTATCAGCAGAAAATCACAGGAAGGAAGGCACTCATGACCCAGGAATCCGAGGGCAAGGCGGTGCGCGGCGACGCGACCCGCAAGCGTCTGATCGAAGCAGGATTGCGGCTTTTTGCCACGTTTGGCTACCACGCCGTGTCCACCCGCGACATTGCCCGGGCGGCGCAAGTTAACCATGCCGCCATCGGTTTCCATTTCAAGGGGAAGCAGGGGCTCTACGAGGCCGTTATCACCGCCATGGTGAAAAAGCTCCGGGAAATCTGCGTGCCGCTTGTCGCAACCATTGACCGCAATGTTGAAAGCTGTGCTGGAGACAGACCGCGCTTGCGGGAGCTTGTCCGGGAGGCCGTCGAACAGTTCCTGGCGGCTTCCGTGCGCACGGAGCGCTCGCGTTGGCTGGGGGTTCTGCTTCAACGGGAATATGTTGATCCGACACAAGCCTTTGAGACGATTTACCAGGAAGTGGTGGAGCCGGTTATCGGTGCAATAGAACGGCTCGTCCAGGCTGTTTCCGGCCCGGAAGAGACGCTGCAGCGCAATAGAATCAGAGTGTATTGCATCATTCTGCAACTGACCAACATAGGACGGGACCGGGCCATCTTGCAGCGTCGCTTCGGCTCCGAAATCTATGAGCCGGAACTGTTCTCTTCTCTGGTGTCGATCGTAGCCGAAGGCGTGTGCGGTATCCTTGGACTTTGACCCTGCGGAGGCTTTGCTGTGCGCATTACGCGATCCACTATTGTTATCTTGGCCGTTTTTCTGGTGGTTTTGGCCACGGGTATTGGTGCAGGTTTTTTGCTGGTACCGCCTTCCCCGCGCTACATCCAGGGGGAGATTGAAGCCACTCAGATCGATATTTCCCCCAAAATTACCGCCCGGATCACCTCCATTCTGGTCGCAGACGGCGCCACGGTTAAAAAAGGCCAGTCGCTGGTGACGCTGGAAAGCCCCGAGACGACCGCCAGATTGCATCAGGCCGAGGCGGCCCGGCAGGCGGCCCTGGCCGTCAAGAAGAAAACCGATGTGGGCAGCCGGGAGGAGGAGATCCGGGCGGCCAGCGATCGGCTGGCCGAAGCGAAGGCCCAGACCATCGTCCTTGAAAAAACCTACCGGCGCACCAAAACCCTAGAGGAGCGCGGAGCCGTTTCGACCCAGCAACTCGATGAGGCCGAGGCCAACTGGAAGATGGCCCTGGAAAAGGAACGGGCGGCCAAGGCTGCTTACGACATGGCCGTTACCGGCAACCGGGTCGAGGACCGGGAGAATTCCGCCGCGCTGGCGGTGCAGGCAGCCCGGGCCGTGGATGAGGCGCGTTCCCTGACCGATGAGTTGCAGCTGTCCTCCCCCATCAACGGCGAGGTCAAAGAAGCCGTGGCCAAGCGCGGGGAGCTCGTCTCCCCGGGCTATCCGGTCATGACCATCATTGATCTGTCCGATGTCTGGGTCACGGTCAATTTGCGGGAAGATCGGCTGGCGGCCGTACGCATGGGGCAGGAAGTTCTCGGCAAGGTGCCGGCCTTGGGTGGAGCGCCGATGCCGTTTGTGGTCAATTACATCTCCCCGCTCGGGGAGTTCGCGACTTGGCGGGCCACCAGCGACAGCGGTGATTTCGATCTCAAAACCTTCGAAGTGCGGGCCGTGCCGAAGCATCCGATTGTGGGGCTGCGGCCGGGCATGAGCGTGATATTCTCTGTGGGGAGGGCTTCATGAAGCTGCGGAGGGAGCCGCGGCCGCCGGTCCATCCGCGGGGATTCGCCTTCACGGTGCGCCGCGAACTCAAACGGATTCTGTCATGCCGCTTCCACATGGTCTTTCTGGTCCTGTTGCCATGTCTCGGCTTCGCGGCGATGTTGCTGATCTTTCACCGGGAGTTGGTGCGCGGACTGCCGGTGGCCGTGTGCGACATGGACGGCACCGCCGCCTCCCGGTTGGTGATCCGGGAAGTGGGGGCCGCGCCGAGCATGCGGATCGTGCAGCAGGTGGACTCCCCGCAGGAGGGCATGCGGCTCATGCGTCGAGGGGAAATCTATGCGTACCTATTTATCCCCAAAAACTTCGAATCCGATGCCAAGCGAGGACACAGGGGTGCAGCCGTGGCCTATTACAACTCGCAATGGGTACTGCCCGGCAACATGATCAACAAGGATCTGAGTAATGTTTCGTCCGCACTTTCCACCGCCTTCGAGGCCAAGTTGCGTCGTCATGCAGGGGCGCCCCGGGCGGCCGTCGCGGCGCTGGCCCAACCCGTGGCCATCGACGGCCATGCGCTTTTCAATCCCTATCTGGATTACCGCTATTTCCTGACCACGGCCCTGCTGCCGTCCATCCTGCAAATCTGCATCCTGCTGGCCACGATCCACGCCTTCGGCATGGAGCTAAAAAACGGCACCGCCGACATTTTCCTGGCCGGGGCCAAGGACAACGTCGTCGTGGCCGTGGCTGGCAAGCTGCTGCCGTTTTCGGTTTTTTATGTCCTGCTCGGTCTGGGGATGGTGAGCTTCCTTTTCCGCTATCTGGGCATGCCGCTGCGTGGCGGTTTCGGCACGGTTTGCCTGGCGACGGTCCTGTTCGTGTTGGCCTACCAGGCGGTAGGGCTGCTTTTCATCGCGGTACTGGGCAATTTCCGGCTCTCCGTCAGCCTTGCGGCCGTGTATGCCGCCCCGGCCTTCGCCTTTACCGGCATTACCTTCCCGATTCTGGGTATGCCACTTTTCGCCAAAATCTGGGGAGGCTTGTTGCCGCTAACCTGGTATTTGAAATTTCTGGTGCGCTACGGTTTCCACGGGGCGTCGCTCGCCATGGCGATGCCGGATCTCGCCGCCATGCTGGTGTTTGTCCTCGTCTGCCCGGCCATTGCCGTGCCCATCCTGGCCCACCGGTTGGGCACTCCCGCGGAATGGGGGGAATTATGAGCGTGTTTTTCGGGGCGTGCCGCGACGAGTTGAAAGGCATCCTCACCAACAGCGGGGCCAGGCTCATTTTGGTCGGCGCGGCGGTGGTGTATTCGCTGTTTTACCCGACGCCGTACCTCAACGAGGTGCCGCGCGAGGTGCCGCTGGTCGTGGTGGACAAGGACGGTTCCGATACGAGCCGCAAGCTCGTCCGGCTGGTGGACGCCGGCGAGGGCGCAGCCGTGGTCGCGCATATGCCGACCGAGGCCGCAGCCAAGCGCGCCCTGCTCGTGGGCAAGGTCGGGGCCGTCCTCACCATCCCCTACGATTTCGAAAAAAAACTGCGGCGCGGCGACCAGATCACCCTTGGCCTGTATGCCGATGCCAGCTATTTCCTCATCTACCGCCAGACATCCCTGAGTGTGAAGCAGGCCGTGGCCGCCTTATCGGCGGCCGCCAAGGAAACTCGTTTCCGAGCTGCCGGCGTCCCCCGGGAGCAGGCCGGCATTCGACAAAACCCGGCCACGCTGGAGCAGCGGCCGCTTTTCAACCCGTGGGTCGGGTACGCCCACTATACCGTACCGCCAGTTCTTTTGTTGGTGCTCGAACAGACGTTGCTCATGGGCGTGGGGTTTCTGGGTGTCGCCAATCGGCCGCGCCATCCCACCGATGAACCGGCGGGCCGCCTGTTTTCGCGCATGCTCGGTAAGACGCTGGCCTATCTCGCGGTCTACATGGTGCATGCCGTCTATTATTTTTTTCTTGTTCCCCGGATCTATTCCCTCTCCCAGCGGGGGAACCCCGCGGACATGCTGCTTTTTATCCTGCCGTTTTTCCTGGCCACCATCTTTCTCGGTCTGGCCCTGGTGCCGGTCTACCGGTACCGCGAAATGCCGGTAGAACTGTTGTTGCCGCTTTCACTCCCCTTTCTTTTCCTGTCGGGTTTTGCCTGGCCGCCGGAGTGCATGCCGCTGCCCATCCGCTGGCTGGCCCAGTTCGTGCCCACAACGCCGGCCATCGCCGGGTTTTTACGCATCAGCAAAATGGGGGCGGCACTGACGGACGTTCTGCGGGAATGGAGCACCTTGTGGCTGCTGACAGGCGCTTACGGGTGTTGTGCCTGGCTTTCCTTTACCAGGGAGGCGACCATGCGGCGGTAGGTCCTTCAACAGAACTGCACGCAGGTTGCGTATCCTCCTGGCGATTCAAGCGGAAGGGCAAAACAGTCTCGCCTTCCAAGCGGGCATGCGGACCGCTCCAGCAGACGAGGCCGCCAGCCGCTGCCTGGCCTGCATCTGGTTCCCGCCAGGCGCCGGAAGGATAAGAGGCCGGAGACTGGTTGCGGTCGAACCAACTGCCGTCCGAGAGAGCGGCCGGAATCCGTGCCGAATCACTTCGGATTGGAATCGCTCGCGAGATGTTCATGCGACTGACGAGACGCATCCCCTTTGTTGCGGTAGCTCCCGGCACGGCGGTCCCGTGAAATGTATCGGGTCGGCATGGGGCGGATAAGCCGCCCCGAAGCAAGGAGTGGCGAAGACCTCCACCATACGCGAAAGGCCAAGCGTCCATGATGGCGTTGCGGGGACCCGTATCCTCGTTTTTTTGGGCAGCCGTGTGCCGATTCTCGCCGTTCGAGCCTGCTTTCCGACAGGCCATGGCGTGGAAATTTCCGTTTCCCAGAAAAACTTGCGGCTTCTTTCTTCTCCTGATAGGTCCTGAAATGGGCGTTGCCTCCAACAAAGGCCGCTCATTTCTCTTTTTTGCAGACAATTGAGTTGCGACTGATCATCGTGTCCTGCGGCAACCGTCCCCAAACCTGGACTGGTCTGGAGAACTTCGCCTGGACGTCTCCTAGACGGAGTGCATCCGGATTTCATGTCAACCCCCACGAGCAAAATATGCGGCAATTCTTGTGCACGATCTTCCTTGCGGCGATAGCGTTGAGCGCTATGGGCCATATGCGCTTGGCCCATTCCAAAACCATGACCACGGGTGGTTCCGCCTACTTGTTTTTTGACGAAGTCACTCCTGCGTCCATAGGGAAGACGTTGGAAGATATTGTCGTCAACAAAAGAAATGTTATAATTTTAAATAGCGATGGAGGAATGGTTGAGTCGGCCATGGCGTTTTATGACGTTGTTCGGCATGGAATGAAAAGGGAGATAACCGTTGTCGGTGTCGGTCAGATATCGTCTGCGGCCGTGATTCTTTTTTGCTCCGGAAACAAGAGATTGATTGGTCGCAATGCGTATATGTTGTTTCACAATATATCAATGCAATATAAAAATACGAAGCCGACGGAACGAAACAAGCAGGAAGACAAGGATAGAATCCTTATTTTGGAAAATTTATATGCTAAGATTGTTTCGGAAACGACGCGTGGAAAAATTTCTCCGGAGCAGGTGCATCAAATGATGGATAAAAGTACCCTGCTGACAGCGTCGGAAGCGCTCAACATGGGGATTGCTACCGGTTATTTGGAGGGGCCAATATTTTAATGCAGGGATGTCGTCGCATCCAGCCGGAATCTTCCCTTCGAATGGAACGAGGAGCTGTCCCGATGCTCCTGGATGGATACTTCCGTGTCCCTTGGGGTTGTGTTTTTAATTATGGTCTGGAATTGTTAATATTTTACTGTATTGTCTGTCCGGTGCATTTGAGTTGCGGTTTTCCGGGTGAAATTTTCAAGCGGTCGTTGGCTGGCTCCCCTCTTTTCCTGGGTGGGCTTTGATTCTGGCTTATGGACATTCGACGCAGCTTCGGCAAAGTTGGAGGCCAGGGCGATGCCCCTTGACCCGTTGCGCGCCGAGGACGCGAAAGGCTGACCCCCGATAGTGCATTTCCACCGAACCAAGGAGAATCACATGCATTCCCGCAAAGGTTTTGGGTCGAAAATGCTGCGGCGAACATTGCTCAAGGGGATGGGGGCATTGGCGTTGGCGCCGCTCGTGACAGGGCTCGGCGTGAAAAATGCGCTGGCATCCCAGCCAAGCGACAAGCCCAGGATCGGCAGGGGACGCCACAATACCCGGCTGGTGCTCCTCGGCACGACGGGCGGCATGACCTGGTGGCCGGGTTCGAATCGGGCCAGCAATTCCCAGGCCCTGCTCGTCGGCGACGCCATGTATCTCATCGACCTGGGCTTCGGCGCTTGCGCCCGTCTGGCGGAAGCCTTCAACTTCGGACATTTCGTCACCATCGGCGGCCAGCGGACGCAACTGGAACTGTCCACGTTCCTCTCCGACATGCGCGCGGTCTTTTTCACCCATCTGCACATGGACCATCTGGGCGACTATCCCACCTTCCTCGAAATCGGCGCCAGAGCCGGCTATGCCGAGAAGCGGCCGCTGGCGATCATCGGACCCGGCGACCGGGGCAGGCTTGAAGAAAACATGTCCGGCTACAAGGGGACCGTCATCACTGCGGAGAGTCGCAATCCGCCCTTCGCCACCCCGACTCCCGGCACAAAGTCGATGACGGACCACATCCTTCAGGCCTTTGCGCAGACCTTCAACAATTGCGCCCAGGACGAAGGCTACCCGGACATCCCCAAGATCATCGACGTCAGGGAAATCGGCGATCCCAAGACAATACCCTGGCCGTCCGGCTTCGTCGTTCCCGATCCGAACAAACCCTGGACAGCGGACATCACCTGCCCGTCCATGAAGCCCTTCGAGATCTACAAGGACGACCGGCTGCGCGTCACAGCCACCCTCGTCGACCACTATGAAGTCTACCCCGCCTTTGCCTTCCGGTTCGACACCGAAGACGGATCGCTGGTCATTTCGGGCGATACCGGCCCCGACACCCGGGGCAATCTCCAGACCCTGGCCAATGGGGCCGATGTCCTCGTCCACGAGGTCATCGACGACTTCTGGATCAAGACCAGCTTCAAGGGCGTCAAGGAGGGAGACCCCGCTTGGCCGTTGTACCATCACGTCATGACCGCGCACACCAGCACCGCGGATGTCGGGAGAGTCGCGCAGCAATGCAGGGTCAAGACGCTGGTTTTAAGCCATATCGCGCCGGCCAACGCGCCGGTGGCGCGCCTGAGGCTGGCGCAACAGAACTTTCCCGGAGAATTGATAGTCGGCGAGGACCTCATGGAGATCGGCGTCGGCAATCCCCGGGGCCGGTCCAAAGCGTGAATGGCCCAGCCTGCGGATTCGCTGCGACAGTTTTCATGCCCGAGGGTGTTGAAAGGCAACCGGCCGACAAGAAGCATGTGCTCCACAAGGACCGGCGCCGACTGTAAACCTTTGCGCCGGGCGTTGGTTGCGTGTTGCCGTGGGCGTGAGGAAGACGCGAGAAGGAAGGCCGTTGTCGCGTCGGCAGATGCGCAACCAGCGTCAAGACCGGCGCGGCACCAGGCCCCGCCGGAGCATTCCCCTCCAGGGTTCCCCGCGATTTGAGCGAGAAGCTCTCCCGCTGCTTCTGGCAGGCGCCTCGAGTGTCCAGGCGGGTGAGATCTTCAGTCCCGCTGTGAAATGTTGACGAAATCTTGACCCCCTTGCGCGTCATGCCGGGCCGGGCTGGTTCCCCTGGGCGAATTTCCAGGCGGCCCGCGCATCTCAGGGCCTTCGGCCGGCCTGTCCCGTTTCCCGTGATCGGCGCACGTTCCTCTTGAGGGCCGGGCGCCTGCCTGCCGTCTGGCCGGCGAAACGCCGGGGCGGCCGCCGGGTCGGGAGGGCGGCCGGGAGCAGGCCTTTTCTCCTTTGATTTCCCTGAAGATTCCACGCGCCGGCCGCGGCGGGCGGGCAAAGCGAAGCCTGCCCGCGCCCGAGGACCCGAGGGACGTGCGCGCCATTGGGCGGCGGCCCAGGGCGTTTACCGGCGGCATGCCCAATAGTGGGCGCAATCCGGGGCGTTCGGCCGGATTGAAATTATTTTATCATGGTATTTCAGCTTGTTAAAAAACAAACTAGCTGGCACATGTCTTGCTTCGAGAAGAGGGCATACGTGGGTGAACATTCTGTGGCCGTTACTCGGGATGCCCTGCATTCCGGAAACCTGCTCTGACAAGGAGAAGCCGTCGTTTTCTGTCGTTGAGAATTGGCGAATGATTTTAGTCTTTATCAAGCAACAAGGGTTGGAGGTCATGATGAAGCGTATTTTGATGCTCCTCGTCGTTTTTGTTGCCCTGACTAATTCTGGTGCCTCTTTCGCAGCCGACTCCTTTCCCTCGAAACAACTAACCTATATCGTCACTTTCGATCCGGGCGGACAGTCGGACCGTGAGGCCCGCCGGCAGCAGGGGCCGCTGTCGAAGATCCTCGGTCAACAGGTCATCGTCGACTACAAGGTCGGCGGCGGCGGCGCCCTCGGCTGGAAGGAGCTGGTGCGCACCAAGCCCGACGGCTACACCTTCGTCACCATCAACACGCCCCACATCATCCTCCAGCCCTTGCAGCAGCAGGTCGGCTACAAGACCGACCAGATCAACCCCGTGGTCATGTTCCAGCGCACCCCGCTGGCCCTGGCGGTGTTGAAGGAAAGTCCCTACCGCGACCTCAAGGAGTTCGTGGAAGCGGCCAAGAAGGCCCCGGGAACCATCAGCGTCGGCGGCTCCGCCGTGTTCTCCGGCCACCACTTCGCCACGCTGCGCCTCCAGAAGCTGGCCGGCATCCAGCTGACCTACGTCCCCTTCACCGGCTCCGCCCCCCAGATGACCGCGTTCCTCGGCGGACACACCGCCGCCGTCATGGCCAACTCCGACGATCTGGTGCGCTTCGCGGACAAGCTCCGGGTGCTGGCCTTCTCCTCGGACGAGCGTTTTCCCGACTTTCCGGACGTGCCCACCTTCAAGGAGCAGGGCTACAACATGACCGACTCCATCGACCGCGGCGTGGCCGTGCCCATGGGGACCCCGCCCGAAGTGGTCGCCGTGCTCGAAAAGGCCTTCCTGCAGGTGGTCTCGGACCCGGCCATCCAGCAGGCCATGAAGGCCGACGGCTTCGTCCCCCTGGCCATGGGCCACGAGGAAAGCAAGGCCTACATCGCCAAGCTGACCGAACTCTACACCAACCTCGCCAAGGACCTGAAGGCCAACTAGCGTAGCGGCCGTTGAAGGATACGCAGTATTTTCAACGGCCGACGCACGTGAGGCCTGTCGCCCGCGAAGTCCGCCCGGAGAATTTCGCGACCGCGACGCCGGGGACGGCCCCAAGGACCAGCTTGGACGCAAGATCCAAGGGAGGAGTGCTTCGTGAGATCGTTACGCCAGCTCGACATCCTAAGCGGCTTTCTCATCGCAGGGATCGGCCTTCTGTTCTTCATCAGTTCCCTGAGCATCACGGACATGCTGGGCGAGCGCCTCCCCCCCTGGATGCTCCCCATGGGCCTGAGCGTCTGCACCATCGTCGCCGGCCTGGGCTTGTCCTTCAAATCCTGGAAAAGCCACGGCGCGGACATGGAAGTGGAATGGCCCGACCGCGCCGGCGGCCTCCACCTGCTGGTCTTCTTCGGGCTCACCGTGGCCTATCTGCTCGGCATCGAGCTGCTCGGCATGCCCCTGGCCACGGCCTGCTACATCACGGCGACCGTGTGGCAGCTCAACCGCCGCCTGGTCCAGGCCGTGGTCTGCGCCGTGATCACCGCCCTCGTCGTGCACTACGTCTTCAGCGTCGGACTGGAAATGAACTTTCCGGCCGGCCTTTTCGACAGGTAGGAGGCCGCTTTTATGTTTTCCATGAACCTCTTGTTCCAAGGATTCGCCTCGGCCATCTCGCCGGTCAACCTGCTGTGGGCCCTGGTCGGCTCGACGCTCGGCACCCTGGTCGGCGTGCTGCCCGGCATCGGCCCCTCCTCGGCCATCGCCATCCTCCTGCCCCTGACCACGTTCCTCGCGCCCACCCCGGCCATCATCATGATGGCCGCCATCTACTACGGGGCCATGTACGGCGGCTCCACCACGGCCATCGTGGTGAACATCCCCGGCGAGGCCTCGTCCGTGCCCACGGCCCTGGACGGCTACGAAATGGCCAAGCAGGGCCGGGCCGGGCCGGCCCTGGCCATCTCCGCCATCTCCTCCTGGGTGGCCGGCACCATAGGCATCGTGGGCCTCACCTTCTTCGCCCCCATCCTGGCCAGCTTCGCCCTGTCCTTCGGCCCGCCCGAGTACTTCGCCCTGATGTTCATGGGCTTGTCGCTGATCATCAGCCTGTCGGGCAAGGCGCTGTTCAAGGGCATCATCGGCGCGGCCTTCGGCCTGCTGATCTCGCTGGTCGGCCAGAACCCCCTCACCGGGGCGGCCCGGCTGACCTTCGGCTCGGACGACCTGCTGGCCGGGGTGAACTTCATCAGCATCATCATCGGCCTGTTCGCCCTGGGCGAGGTCTTCACCAACGTGGAGCAGCGCGTGGCCCTGGTCTACAACAGCGGCAAGATCGACTGGCTGCCCAAGTGGGCCGACATCTGGATGTGCCGCTGGACCATGGTGCGCTCGAGCCTCATCGGCTTCTTCATGGGGCTCCTGCCCGGCTGCGCCCCGGCCGTGACCACCTTCGTGGCCTACGACATCGAGAAACGCTGCTCCAAGACGCCGGAACGCTTTGGCAAGGGGGCCATCGAGGGCGTGGCCGCGCCGGAGGGGGCCAACAACGCCACCTCGAGCGCCGGGTTCGTGCCCCTGTTCGCCTTCGGCCTGCCCACGGGCCCGGCCCTGGCCGTGCTGCTCGGCGGCTTCATGATGTACGGCCTGCAGCCCGGCCCCCTGCTCTTCCAGAACAACGCGCCCTTCGTCTGGGCGGTCATCGCCAGCATGTACCTGGGCAACATCATCTGCCTGATCCTCAACCTGCCGCTGATCCCCTTGTGGGCGCGCATCGCCCGCATCCCCTTTCCGGTCCTCGGGCCGCTGATCGTGCTGTTCTCCGTGATCGGGGCCTACAGCATCCGCTTCCTGATGTTCGACGTGTGGGTGGCCCTGCTCTTCGGCGTGATCGGCTACTTCATGCGCAAGCTCCGCTTCCCGGTGGCCCCCCTGGTGTTGTCCACGGTGCTGGCCTCGATGCTGGAGACGTCCCTGTCCCAGTCCCTGATGCTCTCCGGCGGCTCTCTCGGCATCTTCTTCACCCGGCCCATCTCCCTGTGCTTCATCGCCCTGGCCCTGGCCTCCATCGCCAGGGGCCTGTGGATGCAGGTGAAAAGCGGCGGGGTCGAGGCGCTTTCCGACGCCGACGATTGAGGCGATCCCGGAATACACATACACTGCCCGCCTCCCCGCCCCGGCCGCCGGGCGCGGGGAGGCGGCGGCCACCGGCCCCGGCCGGGGCCGGCCGCGAACACGACAAGGAACACCGTCATGCCGCATTTCGATTTGCAGTTCATCGGCAGCCTGCTGAGCATCATCTGCATCGACCTCGTCCTGGCCGGCGACAACGCCGTGGTCATCGCCATGGCGGCCAACGGCCTGCCCAAGAAGCAACGCCTGCTGAGCATCGGCATCGGCGCGGGCGCGGCCGTGATCCTGCGCGTCGTCCTGACCGTCTTCGCGGCCAAGCTCATGGGCCTGCCCTTCATCAAGCTGGTGGGCGGCGTGCTGATCGCCTGGATCGGCGTGAAGCTCCTGGTCCAGGGCAGCCCCGACGAGGAGGGGCGCAAGCAGTGCACCACCCTGCTCCAGGCCGTCTTCACCGTGCTCGTGGCCGACCTCGTCATGTCCACGGACAACATCCTGGCCGTGGCCGGGGCGTCCAAGGGGGACCTGGCGCTGCTGCTCATCGGCCTGGGCCTGTCCATCCCCTTCGTCGTCTTCACCTCGTCGCTGCTGGCCAACCTCATGGACCGCTTCCCCTGGATCCTCCTGCTGGGCTCGGCGATCCTGGGCAAGGTGGCCGTGGAGATGATCCTGACCGACCAGTTCACCCTGGGCTTTTTCCAGGTGTCGCACGCGCAGGGCATCGTCGCCGAGATCGTGGGCGCCGTGGGCGTGGTCCTGGTCGGCAAGCTCTGCCTCAGGATGCAGGGGCAGGAGGCCAAGCGCTGTTGACGATCGAGGCCCGGGCCTTCGGCCCGGTTTTCCGCCGCCGTTTTTCCCGGCCATCCTCCACCCTCGGCCAGCCGTCGTCCCTGCCCTGACAGGAGCGGCGGCTGGCTTTTTTCGCCTGCCCGCGCGACGACCAGAGAGCCGGCCTGGCCTGGCTTTCGGCATGGAGGGGACAGCGGTCGCGGCCGTTCCCGGGGGGAGGCGCGCCCTGGCATCCCCCGGGGAACGGAGTTCCCGCCAGCCCTCAGGGGCGTGAAGCCGCTTTCCTCCTCTGCCGCCTGCGAGGAGTCGGTCCCAACCGGTGAAAAAAAAAGCCGGCGAACAGCCGGCCGGGAGAGGCCGATCCCGGCCGGGAGGGGCCGGCCGGGATCGGAGGAGGCGGGGCGCGCTAGGCGCTTTCGTACAGGCGGGTGAAGACGAATTCGCGGTGTCCCAGGGCCTCGGCCGAGGTGTTGCGGCCGTTGGCCGTGCGCACCATCATGTCGAGCAGCATGTCGCCGGCCTGGTCCAGGTTGATCTCGCGGCGCAGGATGCCGGACACGTCCACGTCGACGTGCTCGCTCATGGTGCGCACGGTCCTCGGGTTGGAGCTCAGCTTGATCACCGGCAAAATGGGGTTGCCGATGATGTTGCCCTGACCCGTGGGGAAGAAGTGCACCACGAAGCCGGCGGCCGCCACCAGGGTCACCATCTCGGCCGCGGCCGAGGAGGAGTCCATGAACCACAGGCCCGGGCCCGTGGGCGCGTCGGCCTTGTCCAGCACGCCGTCCACGATGCACTTCTTGCCGATCTTCTGGATGTTGCCCAGGGCCTTTTCCTCGATGGTGGTGAGCCCGCCCTCGATGTTGCCCTTGGTGGGCTGGGAGTCGCACAGGTCGTCGACCTTGTGGGCCTCGACCAAGGCGGCGTAGCGGTCGAACATGGCCATGAACTGGTCGCGGATCTCCGGAGTGCGGCAGCGGGCGGCCACGAGGTGCTCGCCGCCGGTGAGCTCGGTGGTCTCGCCGAAGAGCAGGGTGTTGCCGTTGGCGTAGAGCTTGTCGAAGGCGTCGCCCACGGTGGGGTTGGTGGCCAAGCCCGAGGTCGTGTCGGACTCGCCGCACTTGGTGGACACCCACAGTTCCTTGACGTCGCATTCGACGCGCTGCAACTCGGTGGCGAACTGGACGAATTCCTTGGCCTTGCGGGAAGCGGCGCAGATGGTCTCCAGGTCGCCGTGCTGCTCGATGGAGAAGCCGGCCACGGGCTTTCCGGTCTTGGCGATGCCGTCCACCACCCGGGCGGTCCAGACCGGCTCGATGCCGATGACCACCACGGCGGCCACGTTGGGATTGCTGCCCGTGCCGATGAGCGTCTTGAAGTGCAGGTCCAGGTCGGCGCCGAATTGCAGGCGTCCGTAGGGGTGGGGCAGGGCCAGGGTGCCCTTGATGTTGTTGGCCACGGCCTCGCAGGCGGCGTTGGACAGGTCGTCCAGGGGGAGGATGACCACGTGGTTGCGCACGCCGACCCGTCCGTTCTCGCGCCGATACCCCATGAATTTGGTCTTCATGCCTACCACCTTTTCGTCTTGACGTTGTGCACGTGGAGATGTTCGCCGGCCTGGATGGGAGCCACGACCTTGCCGATGTCCACGCCGTACTTGATGACCGTGTCGCCCACGGCCAGGTCCTTGAGGGCCAGCTTGTGGCCGATGGGGATGTCGTTCTTCACCGCGACCTCGAGGGTCTTGTCGCCCTCCATGACCCAGCCGGTGAGCTTTTGCCCGGCCTTGACGCCCTCGACGACGACGACGCCGACCATGTCGCCCGGTTCATGGACAATGAATTGCACGGACATACCTTCCTCCTGCATTGGATGTTTCTGCCTTGCTTGCCGGCAGCGGCATCGGGTTTCGCCCGGCCTGCCGGTCGTGCGACCCTGCCTGCCCGCAATCCCGCAAGGAACGTGGTCCGGCCAACGGCCCGGCCTGGGATGCGGGGCCGGGCATCCCGGCCCGGCCCGCGTCGCAACTCCTTGCCGCGCGTTTCTTGCGATCCGCTGCGGATCGAGGATTGCGGCCTCTCCAACATGCCGAGGACTAAGCAAGGGGCATGCCCGAGATCGCCGCATCGTAATGCAGCGAAATAATGTTCTTTGATGGTCGCGATGACGGACGGGGCGGCGAGGTCGCGCCGGATATTGGACGTGACGCCCAGTATTGGTCGTGAACGCGCGTTGGGCTTTCCGGGCCGGGTCAGTCCTTGACGGGCGCGGCGATGCCGAGCTTGCGCATGCGGTATTGCAGGGTCGTGCGCGGGATGCCGAGCAGGCCGGCGGCGCTCTCCGGCCCGGAGACGCGCCCCTTGGCCAGGGACAGCGCCTTTTCGATGTGGCGCTTCTCCATCTGGCGCAGGGTGGGGAAGGACGCCGGCGACTCCTGGAGGGCCAGGGGCGCGCCGCCGAGGAGCTCCTGCACGTCGCGCAGGGTCAGGGGGCGATGGGCGTTGGCGATGAGCATGCGGCTAACGAGGTTGCGCAGCTCGCGGATGTTGCCCGGCCAGTTGTACTCCTGGAGCTGGCGCATGATGCCCATGGTCAGGGAGATGTCCGGCACGCGCATGGAGGCGGACAGGATGCCGGAGATCCGCTTGACCAGCACCGGTATGTCCTCCCGCCGCTCCCGAAGCGGCGGAATGGTGATGATCATGGTGGCCAGGCGGTAGTAGAGGTCCGAACGCAGCCGTCCTTCCCGCAGGGACTTGACCAGGTCGATGTTGGTGGCCGCGACGAGCCGGATGTCGGCCTTGAAGGGGATGGATTCGCCCACGCGCTCGAAGCTGTTCTCCTCGAGCACCTGCAGGAGCTTGCTTTGCAGGTCCAGGTGCAGCTCGCCGATCTCGTCCAGAAACAGCGTCCCCTTGTTGGCCATCTCGATGCGGCCCTGGCGCAGGCTGGTGGCTCCGGTGAAGGCCCCCTTGGCGTGGCCGAAAAGCTCGCTCTCGAACAGCGTGGTCACCAGGGCCGGGCAGTTGACCTTGACGAAGTTGAACTTGGCCCGGCGGCTCTGCTCGTGGATGTAGCGGGCGATCATGGTCTTGCCCGTTCCCGTCTCCCCCTGGATGAGGATGGGGATCTCCAGGGGGGCCACCCGCCGGATCTGCTGCATGATCGCCTTCATGGCCGCGCTCTCGAAGACCGGTCCTTCGATCAGGTCCGGCGGCGGCGGCACGGCCTGGGGGCCGGCCCCCAGCATGGACAGGCGCTCGCGGGTCAGTATGGCGTCCACCCCGGAGGAGACGAAGGGGGTCAGGGTGGCGATGAAGTCCACGATGTCCATGAGGTTGGGCGGCTCCTGGCGGAAGGAGCAGTGCAGGGTGCCGAGCACGGCGTCGCGCACGATGAGCGGAAAGGCGATGGAGGCCTGCAGCCCGGCCTCGGCCAGGGGGTTGTCCTCCTGGCACTTGAACTGGCGGGCCAGGTCGCGGATGACCACGGGTTCGCGCGAGGTGATGGCCAGCCCGGCCACGGTCTGCGGGCTGGCCTGGCGGACGCTGGATTGCGCGCCCACCACCACGCCGTCGGCCGTGGTGAAATAGGTCAGGATCTCGACGTCGGAATCGTAGAGATTGATGGCCAGGCGGTCGTGGGGAAACAGGCGTCGCAGCTCGTGGCTGAGGACCTTGAAGTAGCCCTTGCGCGAGACCGCGCCGAGGACCGCGTCGTTGAGCCGGCGGATGACCTGCTGCTGGACCTCGAGGCTGCGCAGATTGATGTTTTCCACGGGTTTCCGGTGCGGCATGCCAAGCGACCCCTGCGACGCTGCGGATGCGGCGCGAAGGACGCCCCCCGCGGTCGCCGGGAAGCGCGCTCCGTGCGCCGGTCCTCAGTGTAGAGGATATCGCCCTGCCTGCAAAGCCGTCGTTCTCCTTCGCCTTTTGGGATCGTCTCCGGCCGCGCTCCTCCCGGCGGCGAGGAGGGGCGCGGCGACGCCTCGTGTCGCGTCCGCGAGGGGCAAGCCTGTGCCTTTCGCGGACAACAGTCGTGAATGGTTCAGTTTTTAATGCCGTTGCATCCTGTGGGGAACGCCAGCCTAGCGGTCCAGCCGATGGTGGGCGATGACGTCCTCGTCGAGTTCGATGCCGAGCCCCGGCTTGTCGCTCACGGCCAGCCGGCCGGCCACGGGACGCAGGGCCGGGACCATGAAGTCGTGGGCCAGGGGCGTGGCGTTGATCTCCATCTCGTCGCTTAAGGGGTTGGCCATGACGAAATGGGCCGTGGCCGCGACGCCCGGGCCGTAGTAGAAGGAATGGGGGATGACCTGGAGGTTGGCCGCCTCGGCCATGGCCAGGATCTTGCGGCAGCACAGCAGCCCGCCGGACTTGATGATGTCCGGCTGGAGCAGGTCGGCCGCCTGCTTCTCGATCAGGGCCTTGAAGCCGTAGTGGGCGTATTCGTTTTCCCCGGCCGCGACGAGCAGGTTGCACCGTTCGCGCACGAAGCGCAGGCCGTCGTAGTCGTCCATGGGATTGATGGGTTCCTCGAGCCAGCGCACGTCCCACTCCTCCAGGCGTCTGGCCATGGCCAGGGCCTCCTTGGGCGTCCAGCAGCCGTTGACGTCCAGGGTGATCTGCGTGGCCTCGCCCACGGCCCGGCGCGTCTGGCGCACGGATTCGAGGTCGCGCTGGTGCAGCTTGACCATGTGGTAGCCCTGGCCGGCCAGCTCGGCGGCGTCGGCGGCCGCGTCCGCGGGATTCTCGTAGGGCGGCAGGCTGGCGTAGGCGCGGATGCCCTCCCAGCAGGCCCCGCCGAGGAGCTTGTACACGGGCAGGCCGCAGGATTTCCCCAGGATGTCCCACAGGGCGATCTCCACGCCGCTGATGGCGTTGAGCACCATGCCCTTGCGGCCGTAGCGGAAGGTCGCCTGGTACATCTTGCGCCACAGGGCCTCGATGCGGGTGGGGTCCGCGCCGAGGAGGCGGGGCTTGAGGGCCTCGACGATGAAGGCGGCCACGGCCCGGGGGGTGAGCCGCCAGGCCTCGCCCAGGCCGACGATGCCCTCGTCGGTCAGGACCTTGACCAGCACGTGGCCGTCGCTTTCCGTGTCGAAGCCCTTGCTCGGGCCGGCGAACTTGCGGTCCTGGGGAATGCTCACGGCGATGGCCTGCACGTCGACGATCTTCATGGACGACACCCTCCTTGGCGGGGAAATTGGTTCGGGTCCGGCCTCGGCGACGACGGCGGGGCACTTCCCCAGGCCGCGGCCGCAGGCAAAGCGACCCGGGGCTGACCGGACAGCCCCCATCAAAAAGCATGCACGGCAAAGATTCAAGGCAACATACCAATATTACGAGATTTATTTTCCGGAATCAAAGCCCGGGGGCCGCAAGGATCGCCCAATAGTCGGCGGGAAGCCCGGGATCGGGCAAGGGAGGCGCTTGCCGGGGCGCGGTGCGCGGGGGCTGCTGACGCAAAGACCTGACGAGCGCGGGTTCGCCGGAGGTGGCCCCCCAAGCCGGCCGCCACGGCCACGGCGACGGCTGCGGATAGGGGCGGGACGAGGATGGCGTCGGCCGTCAAGCCGCCCCGGACGGCGGCGGCATCCGCGGCATTGGCGCCGCGCCGGCGGGTCCTGTTCAGGAACCGCCGGACGAGGGATCGATGTCGCAGGCGAGGCGCACGCCGGCCCGGGACACCCCCTTGGCGTGCTGCACGGCGAACCGGATCAATTCCGCCGAGCTCTTGAGCCCCAGCGATTCGATCATCGTGTACTTGTGGAATTCCACGGTCCGGGAGGAAATCCCTAGAATGGCGGCGGATTCCTTGACGGAAAACCCTTCGGCGATGAGTTGCAGCACTTCGCGCTGCCGGGCGGTCAGCTGGGAAAAGGCGTCCGCGGACACGGCGGGCTTTTCGCGCTGGTACTGCAGCAATTCGCCGGCCAGAAGCGGCGTGATGTAGGTCTTGCCCTTGAGGCCGCAACGGATCGCCGTCAGAAGCTCCGACGGGGCGGAGTGCTTGAGCACGTAGCCCAGGGCCCCGGCCTCGAAGGCGCTGGCGGCGTAATCCACGTCCACATGCATGGTGAGGAAGATGACGGCCACGGACTTGTGGCGCTTCTTGATCTGGCGCACGGCGTCGATGCCGTTGAGCAGCGGCATGGAGATGTCCGCCACCACGGCGTCCGGGCGCAACCGGTCCACGGCCTCGAGCAGGGCCCGGCCGTCCTCGACGATCCCGACCAGTTCGTAGTCGGGTTCGAGCAGGCCGCGCACGCCCTCGGCCACCATGCGATGGTCATCGGCCAGCAGGATTCTCGGCTTGATCATGCCGCTTCTCCTCCAAGGGAACCGTCACGTGGATCACGGCCCCCTGGCCCGGTTCCGAATGGATGGCGAATTCCCCTTTGGCGTACTGGACCCGCTCCCGCATACTGGCCAGGCCGATGCCGGGAGTCAGCTTGGCGCAGTGGGGCTTGAATCCGGCGCCGTCGTCCTTGATGGTCAGGACGAGTTTATCTTCCGTGCCCTGCAGGGAAATGTCAACGCGGCGGGCACGGGCGTGCTTGGCGATGTTGCGCAGGCCCTCCTGGACGACCCGGTAGAGGCACAGGGCCGTATCGAGCGGAATTTCCGTGAATTCGCCCTCGAAACTGCAATCCGCGGCCAGGCCTTCCCGGTCGGAGAAATTGAGGCACATGGCCTTGACCGCCCGGACGAGGCCGAAATCCCGCAGCTTCGAGGGGTGCAATTCCCGGGACAGCGCATGCATATCTTCGGAAAGGCTTATGATCTTCTTTTTCGCATCGATGATTTCGTCCAGAATCCGGCCTCCCGGCTGCCGGATGTGCAGCTCGACCGTGCCGATCTCGATGGCGATGGCGGCCAGGCGCTGGACGAAGTCGTCGTGGAATTCCCGCGACAGCCGGCTGAGTTCCTCTTCCTGGGAGAAAATCAGGCGTCTGGCCAGGGTCTGCAGCTCGTGCTGGCTGCAGCGCAGGGCGACTTCCGCCTTTTTCCGTTGCCGCAGGTTGAAGAGCAGGCCGACGACCAGCAGGGACTGCAAGGCGAAAAGAATCGCCGTGCCGACGATGTACTGCTTGTAGCGATCCCAGGTCGTGGATTCCCGGTACAAGACGGTTGCGTCCCGGGGCAGCAGGTCCTCGTCGAGGCGGAAACGGCTGAGTTGCCGCCAGTCGTAGAGCGTGACTTTCGTGTTCATGCCGTCGTTGAAAGGGATTTCGCCCGCCGGTTGCCCGGACAGAATGCGCAGGGCGATCCTGCCCGCCTCGAGCCCTTGCAGCCGCATGCCGACCATTGGTCCGCCGACGATCCCGCTGCCGAAATAGGAGTCGTAGATGCCCCAGATGGGGCAGCCGGCGTAATTCGACAGGGAAGGGATCACTTCCCTGGGCACGAAGAAGCGCCCCTTGGCATCGACGAAGAGCGTGGAGAAAAAAACCAGGGAATCCGGCGGAAGGCTCTGACAGCGGTCAAGGATCTCGCCAAGGGCGAGGCCGCCGAGGTCGATGAGTTCGACGCGCGGCTGCAAGGCCGTGAGGGCCTGGCGCAAAAGCATGGCCCTGATGATGTCGTTTTCGAACGCCCCGGAAATGAGCACGGCATGCTTGGTTTCGGGCTTGAAGCGTAGCGCCGAGGCCACGAGCCGGCGGGCCAATTCCGAGGGTTCCAGGACGCCGCTGACGCGTTTGCCGAAGGAGGAGGCGAGAATGTTGCCCTTGTACGGTTCGGGAATGTCGCAGACCACCACCGGAACCCCGGGGAAGACCTCCTCCGCCCGTTCGATGAGGAAATGCGTCGCCGGCACGTCCACGGAAATGACGAGATCGATGGGAATGGCCCCATACCGCTGCCGCAGCAGGTCGGACAGCGCCTGGCGCTGGTTCTCGTGGCGAAATCGCGACAAGTCCAGATACTCGGAAAAAATCTGCACGCTGAAAGGGGTTTTCTCGGACAGCGCCTCCCGCAGGCCGTTCTCCGCCAGTTGCGTGGCGGGAAAATCCAGGGGCATGGAGTAGAGGATCACCACCCGTTTTTCGACGCGGACCGAAGCGGAGGCCTCGGCGGCCAAGGCGACTGCGCCGTGCGACGAGAAAAGCGGAGTCCACGGGCTTCCCAGACAGGCAAACCACAAGAGGCACACGCACAGGCGTCTTGAAAAAAAACGGGCGGATGGCGTCCGCATAGGCGTTTCCAGGCGTTTTCCCAGCAACGAGACCTCCCGTCCCGGACGGCGCTTCCATCGTCTCCGACAAGCGGCGGCAAGGTCAAGGGACCCTGCCGCCGCCTGGGCGGCCGCGTCGCGGCCTATTCGATCTCCTCCAGGCTCTTGCCGCCGGTCCGCTTGCCCCACAGCAGCAGGGGCACCACCGGCACCAGGTACAGGAAGCCCACGGCGCCGAAGACGCCGGCGAAGCCGTAAGCCTGGTGGATGAGCGGAATGAGCGGCTGGGAGGCGGAAACGGACAGCCGGGCCAGTCCGTTGTGGAATCCGGTGGCGGTGTTGCGCATCTTGGTCGGGTAGGATTCGGCCGTGTAGGAGAACAGGATGAAGTTCACGGCCATGTTGACGACGGTCACGGTGAAGCCGGCGCAGATGAGCCCGGTCAGGCCGTCCATGAAGGCGAAGGCGATGGCGCTTAGGCCCGTGGCCACGCTCAGAAGCCCCAGGGGGATCTTGCGGCCGCCCCGGTCCGACACGAGGGAGGCCAGGAAGCAGCCGATGGGCACGCCGATGCTGATGATGGTGGCCGCGGTGAGGCTCTCGGTGACCGTGAAGCCCTTCATCTTGATCAGCTGCGTGGTCCAGGTGGTCAGCAGGAATCCGGCCGGGGTGATGGTGACGAACAGCAGGATCAAAAGCGACGTGCGCAGCAGGTAGCGCCTGGTGAACATGCCCGTGAGCACGCTCGTGAACCGGACCTTGGCTTCGACTTTCCGGCTCGCCGCGGACAGGTCGATGTCGCGGTGGGTCATGAAGGCGACCACGGCCTCGGCCTCGGCGACGCGGCCCCGGGAGACGAGCCAGCGGGGCGATTCCTTGAGGTATTTGAGGCCGAAGACGAAGGCGACCAGGCCGACGCCGCCGGCGTAAAAGATGATGCGCCAGGCCTCGGGCCCCATGGGGATGATCAGGCGGCAGAGAAAGGCGACCACGGGCACGGCGCAAAACCCCACGGCCGCCACCTTGCCCTGCCATTTCCCCCGGCTTTCGCACGGCGACATCTCGGCGATGTAGGTCTGGGAAGTCACCATCATGCAGAAGACGCCGAACCCGGTCAGGGCCCGGAACACGGTGAAGACCGCGAAGCTGTCCGTGAAGCCGGTGACGATGGAGGAGATGGAAAAGACCAGGATGGAACACAGGAACGTCTTGCGCCTGCCGATCAGGTCGGAAATGACCCCGCCGAGGAAGCCCCCCGAGGTCATGCCGATGAAATACCAGAAGACGATGGTGGCGATGTCGGTCATGGCCAGGTTCCAGGACTGGGACAGGGCCGGAGCCACGAAGCCGAAGTTCCAGTTGTCGAGCTGCTCGAAGAAGTAGGCGGCCATGATGATGAAGAACAGGAACTTGTGCACGCCGCTGACGGGGACGCCGTCGAAGTAGTTGTTGGCGAAACGCCCCGTGGGCAGTGCCCCGCCGGCGCTGTCCGACGCCGGCGCGCAGGCTTCGCCCTGCCCCATGGACGCCGCGTTTCCGGCGTTTTCGAGGACTTTGTCCATGCTGTATTCGGCCATGATGCTTTTCTCTCCTTTGCGGATAACAGGCTGTCGTTGGCCCGCCGTCGCGCGTCGCCTGCCTGGCGCGGCCCGGGGAATCCCCTCCTCCCGGGCTCGGGCCGCCTCCCCTTGGCGTGCGCCCCGGCGCTTGCGGCGGGCGCGGGCGAAATCCGGGACGCTGGCCGGGTTTCGCTGTCAATGATCGAAGGATCGCCGCGTCAGCGGCGCGCGGCGCGCCTCGTCTCCCCCGAATCCGCGGCCGAGGATTCGGGGGAGGCCTTTGTCAGTTCTTGCCCGCGGCGGCGGTCTTGTAGACGTCGAGGAACTGCGGGCAACCGGGGGCCAGCGGCGTCTTGCGCCCCAGGTCGCGCCCCTTGAGGCCGGGATAGTCCGGGCCGTAGCGGTAGGCCCGGTGGATGGCGTTGCTCATCATCTTGTGATGGCCGGGCAGGGAATCGTGGTCCTCGTCGAGCAGGCACTTGGGCTGGGCCATGGCGATGGGGCTCACGAAGTCCCAGACGATCTGCTTGTCCGGCGTCACCTCGAACAGGTGGCCGTGGTGGGTCGAGGTCACGAGCACGTTGCCGTTGGGCAGCTTCTGCACCCCGCCCTGGCGGTAGCTGAAGAAGCTGTTGATGTCCCTGGTGGCGTATTCCCAGACCACCTTGCCGGTCTTGGGGTCCATCTCCACCACCCGGGAGCGGTTGCCCTGGGGGCGTTCGGAGCCGTTGTCGAACATGAGGACGTGGCCGTTTTCCAGGGGCGTGACGCAGTGCTCGCCGAAGACCTGCTGGTCGCCGTCGTCGTACCAGGAGGGGGACTTGCCCGCGCCGTAGGCCGCCGGGTTGCCCCAGCGGTACTCGATGGCCCCGGTCTTGTGGTTGATGAGGTAGAATTCGCTGAAGTTGCGGGAATTGAGCAGGATCTGGTCCGTTTGCGGCAGGTAGGTCACCGTGTTGAAATGGGTCCAGTCGAAGTTGGGGTAGACGTCGCCCGTGGGCTGGGGCAGGTGGAAATTGATGTCGAGCTTGTCCGGGCCCTTGCCGACGTGGTCCCAGGCGTGCCATTCCCAGACGGTCTTGCCGTCCTTGTCCACCTCGCGCACGAAATCCACCCAGAAGTCGTTGTGCTCCACGCCGTCGCTGACGACCGGCCTCTCCGGGATGGTCTTGGGGTCGCGGCCCTTGGCCAGGGCCTCCTGCTTGGACTTGCGCTCCCAGGCCAGGATGAGGGTGTTGCCGTTCGGCATGCGGTGGAAGGTGTGGTGCTGGTAGTGGTCCTGGTCGGCGAGCTTGTATTCCCAGACCACCTTGCCGTCCCAGTCGATCTCCTGGACGACGCCGCCGATGCCGCCGAAGCCGTTGTCCTTCTGCTCCAGGTGGCCGCCGCGCAGCAGGTTGCCGTTGGGCAAAAGCTCGGCGTAGAGCCCGGCCGGGTACTGGCACTGCCATTCGTGGACGACGTCGCCGTCCATGTCGATCAGGTAGGTGGTCTTGCTTTTGACCGTGGGCGAAACCAGGGTGTAGCCCTGGTAGGCCTTGGCCTTGTCGTGCAGGAGCACACCGGTCGGCCCGACCATGGCCTCGTAGGCGAAGGCCGAGCCGGCCGCCAGGAGCAGTCCGGCCAGGACCAGCGCCGTCGCCGTCGTCTTGATCGCCGTTTTCATCTCGCAGTCCTCTTCGTTCGTTGCGGGTTGAGGATGCAAACGCCCCTGCCGCCCCTTTCGCGCCAAGCGCCCGCTACCGGCAGCGCAGGAACCGTTCCGCCGACAAGGCGGCCACGGTGCCGTCGGCCACGGCCGTGGTGATCTGGCGGAAGGGCTTGTCCACGATGTCGCCGGCCGCGAACACGCCCGGCAGGCTGGTGGACGCATCCGGCGCGGCCGGGATGTAGCCGGCCTTGGTCAGTTCGATCTGATTTTTGAACAGCGCGTTGTTGGGGAGTTGGCCCAGGAAGACGAACACGCCGTCCACGGGCTCGCGCCAGGTCCTGCCCGAGGCGACGTCTTGCAGCACGGCCGCCGTCAGCCGGCAGTCCGTCGTCTCCAGGTCCACCACCCGGGTTTCGGTGTGGCCCTCGGCCTTGCCCGAGGCGAACAGCGCCTCCTGGGCGGCGGCCGCGGCGAAGAACCTGGGCATGATCTCGACGAGGGTGACGTGGGCCACGCCGAGGGACAGGAGGTAGAGGCTCTCGTCGAAGGCGCTGTTGCCGCCGCCGGTCACCAGGACCCGCTTGCCGGCGTAGGGCGCGCCGTCGCAGATGGCGCAGTGGTGGACCTGGTCGCACTCGGTGGGGACGTCGAGCGCCACGGGCTTGCGCCCGGTGGCCAGGATCACGGCCGGGGCGCGGTACACGGCCTCGTCGGTCTCGGCCGTCTTGACCTCGCCGGCCAGCTCCAGGCGCTCGATCTCGCAGACTTCCTCCACCGGCACGCCCAGGCCGTCCACGTGCTCCCGCATGCGGCCCATGAGCTCCATGCCGTGGATGGACGGGTAGGAGGGGAAGTTCTCCACGACGTAGGTGGAATTGACCAGGCCGCCCGTGATGTTGGATTCGAGGACGATGGCCTTGAGCTTGGCCCGGGCGGCGTAGACGGCGGCGGTCATGCCGGCCGGCCCGCCGCCGATGATGAGGCAGTCGTAGCGGTGTTCCGGTTTCATGGCGCGCTACCCCGCCTGGTACAGGGCCAGGAGTTCCTTGGGATTCATGAGCCCGGTCTTGGTCCGGCGCACCGCCCCGTCCTTGATGACGCACACGGTGGGGGCCCGCTCGGCGCCAAGCGCCCTGGCCGCGTCGGGATTCTTCTGGATGTCGAGCCCCAGCAGGACCGCGGCGGGTTGGAGCTGGCCGAACTTTTCCAGGACCTTCTCCATGTTCTTGCAGTGGGGGCACAGTTCCTTGAACACGATGCACACGCCGGCCGGCGTGGCCGCGATGGCTTCCTGGTAGTCGGCCTGGGTGATTTCCTTGATCATCGCATCTCCCTGAGCGGGGCCGGGCCTGCCGAGGCGCGGCCCCGCTCGTCGTCCCTGTGTCGTGCCCGCGAAATATCTGCAACGTATTCCTTGGACAGCACGCTTTGGTAGTTATGTTTCTCTAGAAAAATGCCATCGTATTTTTCTAGGGGCGCTGCGCTAGAGGGTCTTGAGCTCGCCGATGTACAACTTGATCTTTTGCAGCAGGTCGGCGGCCAGATCCTTGTTGTCGGCGATGATGTTCTTGAGCTGGAAGGGGTCCTTGCGGCGGTCGTAGAGCTCGTCGCTGTCGGGCACTTCCTGCTTGGCCCCGGCGGTGCAGGACCACATGGCCTCGTCCTTCATGATTTCCTTGCCCGGGCTGTCGGCGTTGGCGTAATCGCGCTGGCTGCAGTTTTTGAGCAGCCAGTGGATGTAGGTATGGTCTTCGGTGATGATGGACCAGGACATGCCGAAGTAGCCGGCGATGGCGAAGTCGCGGACCTTGTCGATTTCGCCGCGCATCATGGGGAGCAGGTCCTTGCCCTGCATGTCGATGCAGCCGTAGACCGGGAAGCCGTGGCCGCCGTCCAGGTCGTTGACGTCCTGGTACAGGCCCAGGGCGCTCATGATGGTCGGCGCGACGTCCACGTTCTGGACGAAGCCCTCGATCCGCTTGCCGCCCTCGAGGCCGGGGACGTGCATCAAAAGCGGCACGTGCACGAGCTCTTCGTAGGGCCAGGGCCGGCACTTGCGCATGATGCCGTGGCCGTGTTCCCCCTTGCCCATGGGCTGGCCGTGGTCGCTGGTGATGATGACCATGGTCTCGTCCCACAGGCCCTGGTCGCGGATGGAGTCGAGGAGCTTGCCGATCTGCTTGTCCACGAGCTCGATGTTCTCGGCATACAGGGCGCGGATGTGGGCGCACTCCTCGTCGGTGATGCGGCCCTCGACGGGCGTCCAGGGCGCGAGCAGCAGCGGGTTGCCCGGCCACTCGGGGTCGTAGGGGCAGGGCTCCTTGGTCCAGACCGACGGCGGATCCCAGGGCTCGTGGGGATCGAAGGAATCGATCCAGAGCATGAAGGGGCGGCTCTTGATGCGGATGTCGCGCAGCCAGCGGTCGGCCTCGCGGGCCACGACGCTCACGTAGTTGTCGTCCTCGCTGCGCCACTGCTGCCGGAACTTGAGAAAGCACTCGATTTCCTCGAGCAGGGCCTTGCTCGCGTCGTCGATCAGCTCGCCCTTTGCGTCGTAGACCATGGTCGTCGAGGTGTAGTCGATGGGGCGCATGCCCGGATCGAGGGGCTCGTCGGCGTAGGTGGTGTGGTCCAGCTCGTGGCCGGGGCAGAACTTCACGTAGTCGAAGCCCCGGGAGTAGCCGTACTTGGGCAGGCGCATGGGCGGGGTGTCGTAGACCAGGGCGGTCTGCACCTTGCGGCCCCACAGGATGTCGGTGAGCGTCGTGTCCTCGTGGGACAGGGGCTGCCAGCCGCCGAAGGGCAGGGTGAAGCGGCCGGTCATCAGGGCCCGGCGCACGGGAACGGTGGGCAGGCCTTCGCTGTAGGCGTTCTCGAAGAGAAAGCCGTTGCGCGCGAAACGGTCGAAGTTCGGCGTCTTCACCGTCTTGTTGCCGTAGCAGCCCAAATAGTTGTGCTGCAACGTATCGAGCATGATGAAGACGACGTTTTTGATTTTCTTGTCCGCCATGCCAATCTCCTTTGCAGCCGCCCCTTGATGCGGGACCAGGCGGCCGCCAGGCTGTAGGGGCGCCATGGGCAGACGGCGTTTCGCCTGCGGCCCGACGCCCGTTTTCGTTTGTGCCAGCTAATAAGAAAGGCCTTGACGCAACAACTCGTAAAACTACGAGGTTTGCGGTCTTTGTTTTCGGGGCCGGTTTCCCGGGAAAGCAGGGTGGACAGGAGATTCCTGGCCTTCGGGGAAGCGGAGAGGCTTCGGCCGGCCCCCGCTTCCCCAGGCGGCGTCCGGGGGGCCACTTCCTTCGGCCATGGCCCTGGAAAGCGTCCGCCGCTTCACCGCCTCGCCGCAGCCAGGCGCGATTCCTGCGCCAGGATGTCGCCGCGCGACCACGCCTTGACCGCATGGCAAAGCGGCGCGGCTCCGCTTGCCGGCGGCCCCCTGGCCTCGCCAGAGGCGCGACGCCGATGCGACTCGAAAAAATAGCCGGGCAACCTCGTATTTTTACGAGTTGTCCTCGCCGGTCGTTTCTCCGTAACTCCTTCAAAAAATTGCCAGGAACGTTCCTTCCCCACGGCGGGCCAGCGGCGCCGCGCCACGGCGTCGCACCGGCGCTTCGGGGGGTGGGGGGGACGTTGGGACGCCATGACGGCGGAGAGCGCCGGAGAGCGTCAAGGAGACGTCGGCTGTTGCGGCTTCGTATCTACATGGACCAGCAAACGAGTCGGAGGGAGTAGCGAATGAAAAGGCGTTTGTGTTGCATCATGGCTTTCATGCTGTCTCTGGGATTCGCCCTGCATGCCCGGGCGGAGACCTTGGTGAAGATGCGCGGCGACTCTTTCATCATGGGCAATTTTTATGTAAACCATAACTACACGGGCTGGAACAAGACGGGGACGAAGACCGAAGACACCTTCGAGGTCTGGGAACGTTTCCGTTTGCGGGCGGATTTCGAAGCGAGCAAGGCGGTGTACTTCCGCCTCGGGCTGCGCGTCATCAACACCTGGGGCCAGGGCACCTACACGGCCGCCAACCCGGCGGCGGAAGTCCTGGTCGACCTCGCCTACCTCCAGTTCCGGGTGCCGGACACCAAGGTGGAAGTGACCGCGGGCCTGCAGGTGCTGGACCTGCCCCAGGCGGCCATCTTCAACGGCAGCGTGCTCTACTCCGACACGGTGGCCGCCTTGACGGTCAACGCGCCGATCATCCCGGACGCCTTTTCGGTGCTGGCCGGCTTCGGCCGCCTCTTCGACACCAACAGGACCTTCGACACCACCACCACCCAGCAAGGCGACGAGCTCGACGCCTATTTCCTGGCCCTGCCCATCACCGTGGAAGGCATGAAGGCCACGCCCTGGGGCGTGGTCGCCGTGGCCGGCCGCAGCGCCAACTACACGTTCAAGAACACCGCCGACGTCTCGGAAATAGGCAACTCCTTCGACAACGCCCTGTTCTCGGCGGCGAGCGTGGCCAACATGAACGCCTCCAGCGGCCTGGGGCGGTGGAAGAACGCCCAGAATCCCTATGTCTGGGCCGGAGGCAGCTTCGACGTCTCCGCCCTCGACCCCATCCGCTTCTACGCCGACGTCATCTACGGCGAAGGGGCCATGAACGATTCCAGCGCGGCCAAGCGGCACGGCTGGATGGTGGATTTCGCCATGAAATACACGGGATGGAGCGTGGCGACTCCGGAGTTGTACGCCTTCTGGTCCACCGGCGAGGACAATTCCACCCGCAACGGCTCCGAGCGCATGCCGTACATGCGCTCCCAGTGGGGACCCGGCAGAAGCTTCCTGTTTGAAAGCGGACAGGACCTCCCCCGCGACACGACGACCTACACCACGCCGGTCGGCATCTATGGCATGGCCTTCTCCCTGGCCAACATTTCCTTCGTCGAGAAGCTGTCCAACCGCCTGACCTTCGCCTACGTCCACGGCAACAACAGCCCCCGGGCCATCCGCGCGGCCCGGCTGCTGAACGCGTCCTACATGACCATGGGCCACGACCTGGCCCAGAACGATTACCTCACGGGCCTCAACCTCGACACGAAGTACGACCTTTACGAAAACCTCGCCTTGATCCTGCAGACAGGCTGGGCCCACGGCCAATTCCAGGAGAGCGTCTGGGGCCACCGTCTGGTCAGCCAGGCGGAAGCCAACGGCAACAACACCTGGTTGCTGGCCCTTGGTCTGAGCTACAAGTTCTGAGTCTGGCCGTGCCAGGAGCAAAGGAAACTCAAGGCGCTTGTCGCGACCACGGGCACGGGCGGGCGTGCCGCCGTCGGCAGGCCTGCCGCAGGCCGTCGTCGTACAGCGTCCGTCGACCGGAGCCTTCCGGCGTCCGCTGACGCAAGACGACAAGGGATGCGTCTTTGATGAACATGCCGCCTGGGTGACATTCGAGAGGCCTGGACTACCCGCAACGCCGTCGCCAGGGATGCCAGGGGTCGCCGAGAGATCGGCGGCCCCTTTTTCCGTAACGCGGCCGGCGGCTATGGCTTGCCAAGCCGGGCGCGGATGGGTTGCGTCAAATCATCGATGGGGGCGGATCGCCGGGAGGTCATACCCTTGTCCGAGTCGAAAGCCGCCTGCCTGCTCCGGCGTCAGCTCAACGGGCCGACATACCCCGTTTCCGAGATGGCTTGCGCTTGCTTGATCATGCCGTCGAGGCGCTTTTCCTCGTTTTCCAGGCCGGCGAGGGTTTGCTGGTATGCTTCTTTCTGTTCGGGAATGAGGGTCTCGGCGAGCTTGCGCCGTTCGGCGATGGCCAGTTGCAGTTGCTCTTCCTGGGTTTTGAGTTCCTGCAGCTTGGTCTTGGCGATGGTCTGGCGCTCGGTTTTCTTGTGTTTTTCAAGCCCCTCCAGCTCTTGCGCGAAGGCCGCGTTTTGTTGTTCGACCTTGCCGTTGTATTCCTGCGCGGTTTCCAACAGCTTTTCGAGTTGCTTGTTTTGCAGCTTGATATTCCGATAGGTCTCGATCTGCTTTTTCGCGATCGCGGCCGCCGTGGCCACGCCGATGAACGTGCCGACGAGGCCTCCGATTCCCGCGCCGAGCCCCGGGTTGTCGCGGCTGAGCAACGCGCCTGCGCCTGCCCCGACGCCGCCGCCGATCAACGCGCCGGCCACGATGGCCTGCGTGAAGATCTTCCGTTCCGCCGCGTTCTGGGGTTCCTGTTGCGGCGGGGCGGCCTGTTCCTCTTGCGGTTCGAAGTTCTGCGTCGTGCGGCGGGCCGGCGTGCAGGAAGCCGAGAGCAAGGCGAGAATCAACACAAGGACGAGAGGGCGTTTTCCGCACGACATGGTTTTTCTCCTCGGTTCGCGCATTCGGCGACGGGAACGCCGGAAGCTCTCCCGGACATTGCCGCCTGCCGTGCCGCATGATTCCGAAACAGTCGAACGACTACATATTCTGATCGATAAGTCTGTCGAGACGTTGTTTTTTTTCTGTAACGACGGATTGTTTGTCCTTGATGGCCTTTTTGATCTGTTGCAACCGCAGCTCGTCTTTTTGCTGTTTCGCAAGAGCACTTTGATTACGCTTGTTCTGTTGTTGCAGCGCGGCGATGGAGGCGGTCGTGGCGGCGTATTCTTTATTAAGTAAGTCTATATCATGTTCCATGGCTTTGATTTGACTCTCAAGTTCTTGCCTTTTCAGGAGAAGATCTTGTCTGCGCTGTTCTTCTTCGGCATTTTTGCGTGTATTTTCAGCGAACTTCCCTTGCTCGATTCGCATATACTCATTATAGACACACCCTGTCAACGAAAAAAGGATAACAAATAAAAGTAGCCCGGCGCGACGCCGCAGATTCTGGCGGTGCATGGCAGTCTCCTTGGCCTATTGGATTTGAAATTCCGGTTCGGAAGTGAAAACCGCGATGAGCGCGTCCGGTTGCCGGTAAAGGCCAGCCCGGGCGTCGTGCACGTACCGTTCGATGAGGTCGAGGGAATGGCGTTGCAGGCCCGCGTCCCCGGCCTTTTCGCGGTCTTGCAGCCACTGCCACAATTCCCGTTTGACTTCCGGGAAAAGCGTGTCCTGGGTATGCGAGACGATCTGCCGGACGAGGTCGCACAGGTCGCGGACCATCAAGGCCGCTTCGTTGTATCGGCTGCCGTAAGCGGCATCCGCCTTGGACAGGCGCTTGACCTGGACGGCGAGTTCCAGATTCTTGAGATTCCTGTATCCGAACAATGCGTTCGCGCTGGCCTGGCGCAGCAAGGCCTCGAGATACAGTTTTTCCACGGCCCGGACACGGCCCGCGTTCTTTTCGATTTCATGATCGAACATGGCGGCGCGCCGCTTGAGGTCGGCGATCTCGCCGTCCCGTTCCTTGAGCCTTTCCGCGAACGCGTTGTTGGCCTGGCTGCTGACGAAGTTCCGGGAAGCCTCGCTCTGGGCTCTCGTTACGAGTTCGCTATTGTCCGCGGAGAGTTGCCTGTTGAGCGCCTCGAGTTGTTCGATTCTTTCCTGCGTTGCGGCGCTGTGTGCCGTGCCTGCAAAAGCGTGTCGCGACTGGCCGGCTTCCTGCAACGCCTGCGTTTTCTGCTCGAGTTGGCCTTGCAGCGTCCGGTTCGTCTGCTCCAGTTGGAACAGCGTCGCCTTTTGCGCGGCAAGCTCCTGCTCCAGCGTGCTGATCTGTCCGGCCTGGAGGGTCATGGCCGCCCGATCCCGCTCCTGCCGCTCCTTCAGGAAACGCTCCTTGTCCTGCTCCGCCTGGGCCGCCGGGCTGCTGGACGCGCTCGGGCCGGGCTGCGTCAGCCCGAGGGTCTTGCGGTATTCGGCGAACGCGCCGTCCATCTCATCGGCAGTGACCTGCATGGCCGAGATGCGCGTGCCGAGAACCAGCCGAAAACCCAGGCGCGGCGCGCGGTATGGCGCGCCGTCCTTGTCGTGGGCGAGATGCTCGTTGCGCAGCGACGCCGACGGCTCGGCATGGGTGTAATCCGTGCCGCGGATCACGAAATCGCCGAAGCGGCCCTGCTGGTAGTCGGGGGAAAAAAGATTGAGGGTCAATTCCTGGGCATTGCCCAGCATGTCGCGAATGCCGAGGGGGTTGGGCTGGATATCCGGGCTGCCGCAGGCATGGAGCTTTCTCCCGGCATTGTTTTGCAGCCATTCGTGCCGCATGGGATCGTCGCCATAGGGATGGGGCGCGTCGTACAGGGAACGATCGGCGTCGAGCGTCGCGACTCCGCCACGGGCGGCGAACTCCCACTCGGCTTCCGTGGGCAGGCGGCAAAACGCCGGCGCGCCCCGAAAGCGGGGCAGGCTTGCCTGCTCGTGCGAAAGCAGCCACTGGTTGAGGGCTTCCAGAAAGGCATAGATTTCCGACACGGTCACGGCGGTGACCGGCAATTTCGGATCCCCGCCCGCCTGTTGGGCGGGCACGTTCTCCTTGTGCGCATGGCGCAGGACGGCGGCCCATTGGCCCTGTTGGACCTCCGTTTCTCCGACGTAGTAGAGCCAGTCCGGCCGGCTGTTTCGCGTTCCCACGAAGCTGCCGGAAAGCAGGGTCTCCGTGAGCTGCGCCTTGTAGCCGTGCTTTCCCTCCCGGGAGCCGAGCTGCACCTGCCGGGCGGCGAAGAGCTTGTCGGAACCGACCCCGAGATAGACGGCGCGAAAGGCCAGCTCCCCCCCATCGGGCAGGCGGACGACCAGTCGGTCCGGCAGGTCGGGCGGCGGGGCGGCCCACGCGGAACCCGCCAGAAGCGAGACCCAGGCAGCGAGCAGCAGCCAGGCGGCACGACGCCGCAAGGGCGACGTTTCGCCCACACGCCGCGCCAGGGCTTTGCGGACAGCGGCGAATCGCAAGCGGTCATTCACGGATGTATTCCCCCGGGTCGATGCGCAGGACGGAAAGGGCGGCCAGCAGCGAAGCGACGGACGTCGTCGCCAGGATGCCGCCGACAAGGGCCGAGGCGGGCAAAACGCCAAGCCGCGTCAGGGAGGCGTCGCGCAGGTCCACAACATGCGCCGCGACGTGGCCGAAGACCGCATAGGCGGCCAGGGAAAGCAGGATTCCCCCAAGCACGAGGACCAGGCTTTTGAGAAAGGGAAAAAGGAAAAGCGCGCCGGTATGCAGCCCCAGCAACTGCAGCATGGCCATGTCGCGCCGCTTGCGTCGGATGCCGGCATGGACGTCGGCGGTCACGGCGAAAAAGCAGGAAATGCCCGAGACGACCACGATCAGGCCGTAGAGTTGCTCCATGTAGCGGGAGAGCAGCAGGATTTTACGCACGGCGGCCACGTTCGAGACGGGGTTTTCCAGGGCGGGCATCGCCAGGCGTCGCCCGGCGGCGCGCACGAAGTCCACCAGCCCTTCCACCTCGGCCAGGGACGCCGCATAGGCCCGGAAATAGCGGATGGCCTCGTCCGTCACGTCGAAGGCGCCCGTTTCCGGATGGTAGGTGGCCTCTTCCCGGCGGGCGGCGTGCATGCGGCCGGCGAGATCCCGGGGGACGGCGACATGGCCCGGCCCCACCTCGGCCGCCGGGCAGGCCGTGACGGGAATGGCGACGATCTTCTCCTTGTCGCCGGAAGGAAATTGCAGACGCCCCGCGACGCAGCCGCCGAAATCGCCCAGGGTCTCGGGATTGAGCCAGGCGACGGGCCGGCCCGGGGCGGCCGCCAGCGGGGGAGGCGCGAGGCTTTGGGGCAGCACCGTGAGTAGAAGCGGCCGCTTGCCCGCGGCGCTCTCCAGCATCACCGGGAAGTTGTCCAGAAAAGGCACGGCCTCGACCTCGTAGCCCAGGTTGTCGTGCTGGTTGACCATGGCCTCGATGTCCGCGTCGAAGACCCGGCTTCCCACGGGTTTCCACAACATGACGCGCATCCCGGGCGGCAGGGCCCAGCCCGCGGCGTCGACCGGCGCGGGCGGCTGGCTGAAGCCCGATCTGCCGGCGACCATGCGACGGTATTGCTCCTGGGTCGGGAAGCGCCGGGCCAGGGTCAGGATGCCGTCGTATTCCGGAGTGAGCGAGGTGGCGGCTCCCGGCAGTCCGAAGAGGGCGAAAGCCTGTCCGCCGCGCCACCGGTACAGCCCGTCGAAGACCCGGCCGGACATCCATATCTTGTTCACGTCGGGCTGGGGCAGGATGCCTGCCAGGCGAAACGTCAGGACATACCGTTCCTCGCGGCCGGAATCCCGCACGAGGAGCACCTTGAAGGGGTCGCCGATCCGGCTGCCGGCGCGTGCCGCCAGGCGCTCCGACACGACGACGGCGGACGGATCGTCGCCCAGGGAAATGTGGTTTTCCACCAGCAACGGGTCGCCGTCTTCCGTGGGGAAGGCGTTGACTTGTTCCCCGAGCCCGGGAACGTCCAGCATCAGGTAGGCCGTGGGCGAGGCCGCGACGAAGGCCGACCGGCGGCGCAGCGCCTCCAGCCAGGCCGGGCCGAGGGGCGTGGTCAGGGGGGCGCTCGGCGTCACCAGGCGGCTGTCCGGATCGTGTTGCAGCCTGTCGCGCATGGCCCCGATCACGCCGTCCTTGAGGCCGAGCAGGATGAACAAGGGGGTGAAGATGGCCCCCAGGGCCAGGACCAGGCAGACGGACAGGACCCACTCGTAACGCAGGTCGGCGGCGACGAGCCTGGCGACGTGGAGGCTGTCGCCCAGCCAGCCCTGGTTTCGGGGGACGGCGCTCATGGAAGGCGGCACGGCGCAAGCGCCGACTCGAGTCCCCGGCCGGAGTCCTGCGCGATCTGGAAGCGGAAGGCGGCGTCGGCGCTTCCCCGGACCATTTCGGGGGCGTGGGTGACGAGGATGAGGCTGATGCCGTTTTCGCGCGTGAGCTGGCGAAACGTCTCCAGGATCGTCCTGGCGCTCGGGGGGTCCAGGGCGGCGCTCGGCTCGTCGGCGAGGATGATCCGCGGCCGCCGGGCCAGGGCGCAGGCCAGGGAGGCCTTTTGCCGCTGCCCGCCGGAGAGCCTGGCCGGATAGGCGTCCAGGACCCCGTCGAGGCCGAGGAGCTCCGCCAGGTGGCCGGCCTGGCCGGCGGCGGGTTGCCCCAGCCGGGCGGCGAAGCGGATGTTGCCCCGGACCGTGAGGCATTCGAGCAGTCCGCCGCCCTGCAGGGCGTAGGCGAAAAAGTTCCGTCGCACCTGGCGCTTGTCCCGCCGGGACAAGGCGTCCAGATTCGTGGTCGCGCCGCCGGTGAGAACGAACTCGTCCGCGTGGTCGGGCGTGAGCAGCAGCCCGAGCATGTCGAGCAGGGTGCTCTTGCCGCAGCCGTTGGGGCCGAGCACCGCCACGAACGCGCCCGGCGGGACGTCGAACTCCGGCACCGTGATCCGGATGCGCCGCCGTTTGTCCCCGCGCGTTTTCCACATGTTCCTGATCCGCAGCCCCACGGCCGCTTCTTCCGGCATGCCCGGCCTCCGTTCAGGGGAGCTGGTCGAGGTCCAGGGCCACGACCCGGTCGCTTTCCCGCGCGCCCTGGTTGAGCTTCTTCCAGATGCGCGGGTTGGCCTGCTGCCGCAGCAGGTCCTCGTAGTGCCGCAGCTTGTCGGCCATGGCGCGCACGAAATCCCGGACGATGTCCTGGTTGCGGAAATCGTCGCGGGTCTTCATCATGATTTCGCTGTGGTAGGGCAGCTTGTTGATGCCGAGCGGCATGCTGAACACGTCCCTGAAGTTGACGGCGGCCGGGTCCACCATGGTGAAGCGCGTGTTCCTGGACACCAGATCGAAGAAATCGAGGGCGGTGCTCTCCTCGCCGCGCAGCGCCGCATCACCGAGGCCCTTGAGTTCCCGCACCCGGCTTTCGAGCTCCTCCAGTTCCGCCCGCGTGAGCAGCACCATGGGGGCCAGAGCCTCGCGGGCCGGCTTTTCCAGCACCTTGTCGCACACCCAGCCCCGTACTTCCCTGTCGGGCAGGGAGTTGTCGGCCCGCAGCAGCACGGCCTGCTGGAAAATCAGTTCCGTCAGCGATCCAGGTTCGGCAGGCGGCAAGGGAGTGCCCGAGGCGCTTGCCTTGGCGTAGATCTCGGCCGCCTGCATCGCCTCCTTGAAATGCGCGAACATGAGGCCGCACAACTGCGAGGAGCCGGCGTCCACGGGAAAGAAGTGCGTCGTCTCCGGGCTGGTGCCGTAGGCGCCGGCAAAGGTCGCGGACAACTCTTTGAATTGCCGGATGCCCTGTCGTTCGTAGTCCTTGGATTTGGTGTTGCGCAGATAGAAGGAATTGATGGCGATGCTGCGGATGTGCGCCTTGTCGCGCAGGACCCTGGCGGTGTACCCGTCCTCGTCGCGCCCGGGGGCGTCGCCCACCAGGAACACGAGCCGCACGGCGTCCTTGCGCCATTGCAGGCTCTCCAGCGCCTTGTCCAGGCCCTGGAAGACGCATTCGGGAAAGTCGTCCCCCTTGACCACCGGATACTGCGCTTTCACGTCGGCCAGGACGGAGACGAACTCCCGGCCCGGCAGGGTCCGCGACGTGTACTCCTTGACGACGTAGCCGAAGGCGGGATCCTTGTCCCGGTAGCCGACGAAGCCGAAACGCAGGTCGTCGTCGGCCGACGCGCCGATGAAGTCCCGCATCGCCCGCAGCACGTCGTCCAGGTGGGGCTGCATGGACTCGGTCGTGTCCATGACGAACACGATGTCGATGGCGAGTTTTTGTGCGGCCCGGGGGGCTTCCCGCGAACGCGTCCTGGCCGCGACGTCGAGCAGCCGCGCCGCCATGCCGTCGAGGGGCAGCGTCTCTTCGGCGGCGGCGGGGAACGTGTCCAGGAGCGGATAGAAGATGGCGGAATCCTGCGCGACCCCCACGGTCGGCTCCTGGGCGATGATCCCGGTTCCTGCGGCCTTGCCGTCTTTCAGGCGCTCTCGCAGGTCCTTGAGCCGCTGGGCCCGCTGGGCCGGGGCGAGCCGCGCCAGGGCGAGCAGGGCTTCCTTGTCCTTGAAAAACAGGGAAGGGTCCCGGTTGAGGGGGTTGGTGAAGCGCATCGCCAGGGCCTGCTTCCAGGGGATCGCGTCCTTTTGGGCCAGCCAGCCGGCGGCCTGCGGCGACCACTGGGGCGGCTTGATCCTGGGCACGTAGGCGTCGGTGACGCGGTACCATGTCTCGCCGGCCGGATCCTGCTTCTGGTCGATCACGCCGAAGGCCTCGTACTGCTGGAGATTGTCCCTGACGACAGGGCTCGAGGCGTCGGGCGCGGCATGGATCCGGGCCTGGCGCAGGGTCAGGACGCGCGACACCAGCCAGGGCGGGGGCGGCACGCCGTCCCACCAGGCTGTTTCCGAAGGGGAAAGCCGCACCTCCCGCTGCACGCCCTGGCGATACCGGTCCTGGTTGCGCCGGGCGCGCTCCCGGCCCACCTGTTCGGGGGCGAGGCCGAGGTCGGCGGCCATGAGGGCGTTGAGGGCCCTGCGGTCGTTGTTTTCGGCTTCGGCCGTTTTTCTGGCTTCGGCGCTGCAGGGGCCGTTTATTTCGAGCATGCCGTCGAGGCGCTCGCCGAGGCAGCGCGCGGGCCCCAGGAGCAGGTCGTCCAGCGCGCCGCGGCGGGCCTGCATGGAGGCGAAAAGCGTATCGTAAGCGTCCTCGCCGAAGGCGCGCGCCGGCAGCAGGGCGAGGACGCAAAGGACGAGGAGGGCCAACGGCGCGGGCGTGCGGGGATGCGTGGTCATGGGGTCACTGTTCCTTCGTCAGCGTGCTGGAGCCGGCCTCGACCTTGCCGTAGACCCACCAGGGATCGAGGTTCGCGACCAGTTGGACGGGCGGGGCCGGGTCCTGGGCGTTGCTGCGCAACAAAAGCGTCCCTTCCCGCATGGCCGGGGAGGCGGACTGGAAGCGGACGGTCAGGCTGGCCTGCTCTCCGGGCTCCACGACCAGCGGCTGCCCGGGCACGGAGAATTCGGCCGGCCGCGCCTCGCAGTCGGCGATGACGAGCCTGCCGTCGCCGACGTTTCGCACCGTGAGGGTCGCGGTCGCCACACCCCCCTTGGCGGGAGGAAAGGCCAGCGTGGTTCGGGCAAGTTGCAGCCGGGGCGTTCCCCCGGTCCCGGCGAGGAGAAAGGAAACAAGGACGGCCAGCAGCGCTGCGCCGACGCCGGCGAGGAGCCAGCGCCGTGGAGGAAGCAATCCTCCCGGCGTCTCGATGACCACCAGTTTCTGGCCGCAGGGCTTTCCGGAAACGGTCTGGCCGGGACATTTGGGATTGCCGCCGTCCATGGACGCAACGACGTCTTCTTCCGGGATCTTGCGGTTGTCGCGGGCGAGAAGGCAGGGGTCGTCGCCGAACTCGTTTTCGCAGCGGTAAAAGCGGTTGCGTCTGGCCATCACAACCTCGTCCGGTCGGCGAGCTGGCTCGCCAGAGTGGAGGCCGCCCGGGCCTTGGCGTCAAACAGCCGATACTTCGCGTCGCTTTCCTTTTTGCCGCTCAGCAGGAAGCAGCACCCGCTCATGTCCTTAAGGGCCTTGTGCAGCGCATCGAGGTCCGGCGCATCGGACGCGGCCATGCCGTCCCGAATCAGTTTCTGCAGGTCGATCAGGCAGTTCTCGTTGAACTGGTCGGTATAGAAGGAGTAGATCTGGATGGTTTCGACGGGAATGCGCAGGCCGAAGCGGCTTTGGCTCTCGGCGGCGACCTCGCGCGACAGCCGTTCAAGCGTCATGCCGCTTTCGACCTTGTCCGTGACGCGGCCGTAGGCGTCGAGCCGGCCGAAGAGGATCGGCTCGCCGTCCGTGTCGGGAACGCGCATGAGCCCGAGGGCCGTGGCCAGCATCACCTCGGGAAGATGTTCCGCCAGGACCGTCTTGCGGTCCGGCTTCATCAGGTCGGGCAACGGGGGGTTGTGGCTTTCCGTATGGACCTCGAAGGAGGTTCGCGCCGCATCCCGCGCGGTGCCCTGTTCCAGGCGGTCCCGGTATTTGGAGTGCAGGGCGTGGGTGACGCGCGCATGGCGGGCCGGAAAGAAGAAGGCCACGGAAAGGATGGCGATTTCGGTCGGATTGCGTTCCTCCGGCACGTCCTGGCAGGCGGTGTCGATGGTCTTCCAGTTGCCCTGGTCGCCGATGATGCTTTCGATCATCGCGTGCATCTGCTGCTCGAACGTCGCGACCTTGGCGCATTTGGGCAAAAAGACGCAGCGGCGCAGCACCGGCCCTTGGGTCGGCAGCTCCATGGGCTCGGAATTGGGATGGAAGGCGACCATGGGCATGGCCTTGCCGAGCAGTTCGCGCAGCCAGTGCGCGAGCTTGCCCTCCACCTGACCGCCGTAGTCGTTGTAGAGCTTGCGCACGATGTTCTGGCCGAGGATGCCTTCGAAATCCTTGACGTTCTCGCGCACCTCCCGATGGGCTTCCATGGCGTGCTGCTCGGAGAGCATCCGCAGCCGCTCGACGAGGAGGCCGCCGACCAGGTTGGTCTTCTCGTCCACGGCCATGTGGTCGTTGTAGGCGGCGAAGGTGGCATGGTCGCCGCGCAGCTTCTTGAGGGCCTCCATGGTCAGGTTGCCGTAGCGGTCCTGGACCTCCTTGTTGGCTTCGAACCGCTCGCGGATGGAGTCGTTCACGTACTGGGCGTCGACGAGGTAGACGACGTCCTTGCGGTCTTGCGGGGATTTCCTGTCGGAGATCCTGACTTTGATTTCCGCGGCGAAGCGCTCGGCGAGAAGTTTGAGGTTCGTGTTGAAGGTCGCCACCTGGTCGTGCAGGTAGACCAGTTCACGCAGCAGCTCGGTGCAGAATTCATGGCCGTATTGCATGGCATGCTGCATGGTCTGCCAATAGTGGTATTGCGTCGTGGCGATGCGGTATTCGTTGAAGAGCCGTTCCTGCTTGCCCTTGGCCCACCGGCCGCATTTGTCGTACTGGGTGCGGATCTCGTCGCGTTTGCGGTCGGCGTTGCGCACCTCGTCCACGGCCTTGCGCTCCTGCTCGTCGTAGTACGTCCTGTCTTCCTCGATGCGCCGGGACAGATGCTCGACGACGTCGGGAAGATGGTTCAGGGCGTATTCCGGGTCCAGGCGTTCGATGCCGAAGATCAGGTCCCTTTCGACGTAGGCGCGGATGGAGCCCGCGCGGGCGCTGATCTCGTTGGGTTCCCGCCGGGCCTTGAAGTAGTCGAGCACGCCGCCGGCGTCGCCCCGGGCACGGAAGCCCCTTTGCCAGACCTTGTCCGCGCGCCGGTCGAAGTCCGTGAGCCATTGCCGCCGCTCCTTGTCCGCGCCAAGCTGCTCCCGGACTCTTTTCTCCTGTTGCTCCAGCGTGTTGCGCCATTCCACCTCGTAGAGCTCGAATTCCGGCTGCCCGGTGACGTCCTCCACGAGGTCCAGGCACAGGTGCGCCCGGGTCGCCTTCCAGATGGAACGGCGCTTGCCGACGAAGCTGTCGGTGGAGAAGTCGCGAGGGCTTTCCAGGTAGCGCTTGTCCCACTTGTTGAAGATGGCCCGCAGCAGGTACTGCCGCCCGAAGGAGTAGGAGAGCTTCTCCCGTATCTCCCGTTCGGGGATGGCCACGCGCTGCACGCCGTAGCTGATGAAGGCGGTGGAGCGCGCGCCGCCGTTGGCGTCGGCGGGGAACTGGTTGCGGTCTTCCATGGTCAGGGCGTCGCGCAGGGACTTGGGCAGGTCGCCCATCTGGCGCACGGCGACCTGGAAGAGGAATTCCGCCGCGTTTTCGATCTGCTGGGCCAGGGGGACGTCCACGTCGCTTTCGGTCGTGTCCGTGAGCAGGGCGACGGCCTTGTAGGTGTCGCGCAGGTCCTTGGTGGGCAGGCCGTTGCCGGCCTTGGGCACGGCCAGCCTGGCCGGGCTCGCCGCCCGGATGTCCCAGGGCTCGTAGATGCCCAGGCGGAAGGCGTTGAGCTCCAGCAGGGCGGCGTACTGGTTGGCGTAGAAGTTGCCCGTGTTGGTGCTGCCCACGTCCTTGGCCGTGACGAAGCCGTGGATGAACAGCTGGTAGCTGCCGGGCTCGTCCTTCAGGTGGCGCTGGATCTGGGCGACCACGTCGAGGAGCGCGCCGCTGCCCGTTCCGGCGGCCAGGGTGCAGGCGACGTGGATTTCCGCGCCGACCTGGCCGTTTTTGCACAGCTCCTTGATCCGGTCCGCCACGGCCTGGATCACGTTGGCGATGTTGTCGCCGTTGGCCAGGGCGAGCCGCCCCATGCGCCGGATCTGGTTGCAGCCGTTGGGGGTCCTGGTGCCTCGGGTGATGTCGCGCACGAAGTCCATGTCCCGCCGCACCCAGGGCTCGATGCCGGGATAGCGCTCGATGCTGCCCAGGATGGCTTCCAGGCCCTCCGGGTTCAGGAGGACCTTCTCCTTGTCCTTGAGGTGCAGGGTCTTGCCGAAGACGCGCCAGCCCTGGAGGCGTTCCCCCTGGCCCTCCAGGTCCGCCCGGTTGGAATCGACGCTGAGCGTGGCGATGCGGGATTCCACCGGCTGGCCGCCGTATTCGTCGTGAAAGGCGTAGACGTCCGGATACGATTCCCCGGTGTTGCCGCGGGAGCGCCATTCCACGTAGAGTTTCTTCTTCAGCTCCCGGACCACGGCGCAGCCCGTGCCGCCAAGCCCGATCAACAGGAAATTGTGCTGTGCCATGCTAGCCTCCGATGTAGCGCGGGGATGCGCGGTGTTCCGGGATGTCGGCCAGGGCCGCGCGGATGAGCAGCCCGATCGTGATCGCCTGGACCAGGAGAAAGACCGCGACCAGGACGGCGCGGGAGATGACGACGATGCGCGAGGCTTTCGCCTTGAGCTCCACGAGGATGTTCTCGCTGGCGATCTGGATGGCGTCCTGGGCGTGGTAGGTGTTCGTGCCCGACGCGAACACCTGTTCCATGTCCTTGGTGATGGCCTGCTTGGCCGCGTCGGGATGCGGCCAGAGGATCGTGCTGAGGAAGGGATGGTTGGCGCGGAAATGTTCCACCGCGCCGCTTGCATGGACTTGCGCCGCCGTCTGCTGCGCCTGCCTGGTGACCGTGGGGATGGTCGTGCTGGCGCTCGTGTCCGGGCGGGGATGCTTGGCGAAATTTTCCAGTTGCTTGCCTGCGGCGTCTCGCAGGGCGTACACGGCGTCGTAAGCTTGGCGGAACGTATCGTTGCTCCAGGAATCGTCCTGCAGGATGGCCCGCTTCCATTGTTCCACCATGAGCACGGCCACGGGGCCGGTATAGCGGCAGGTCACGAAGAGCAGGGTGCAGACCAGGGTGGTGGCCGCCGTGATGGCGCAAAACAGGCGGTGCTGCCAGTGGAGGGAGAACTGGCGGTTGAAATTGGCGGCCACCCAGCTGGCGAACCACCAGGACAGGCCGCCCAGCGCGAGGCCCGCGCCGCAGGTGGCCAGGAACATGCCGCGACTGTCCTGCCAGAGCTGGGCGATCAGCGCGAAGACGAGATGCAGGAAGTCCAGGATCATGGGATTGCGCCTCGTTGGTTGATGCGTTGCTGCCGATTATTGCGCCCTGCGTTTCATGCGCATGCGTTCGGGCGTCCGTGCCGCCATCTCTGGCGTCGCACATTTCGCCGGCCTACTTGCCGCACCCGGACAGGGGGGTGTAGTCGTATTGCGATTGTGCGGCCTGGTCCGCCTCGTGCATCCTTTCCATGACGACGACGATTCTTTTGTCCGGCGTGTTGTTGAGAATTTGCACGGCGGCCTTCCGGTTGAGGGCTTTGGAATTCAGTTTCTTTTTCCAGTCGAGGAGTTCGGCGTAGAGCTTTTCTTTTTCCTTGGAGATCGCCCGCAGTTCGGCCTTGACGTCGTTGTCCCGGATGTCGTTTTCCCCCAGGTATTTCACGAGAGCGTCCCAATCCGCCTGCATGCACTCCAGGGCCTTCCCCTGCTTGTCCAGGGCGAGCCCCGCCATATCCACGGTCTTTCCGTATTCCTTGCCCAGTTTTTCTCCGGCGTACCCGCCGGCAAGGGGCGCGAGAAGCATCGTGGCCATATTGTCGCTGCGCATCCCCATATAAGTTCCCGCAGCGAAGCCTCCGACAGCGCCGATCGCACCGGCGAACGTCTCATTGGCATGCTGCGGCTCGCTGGTGATTTTGGCGGAAGCCTCCAAAAGGGCGACTGCCTGAGGGTACCAATCGGCGAGGTAATGGGCGTTGCCGAGCGTATGGGTAGTGCTCAGAAGCAGAAGCACGGCTGGTATTGTGTAAGCTGACAGTCTTCTCATTGTTTTTTTCGAAGATAATAGTGTTTTTCCGCCAAGCCATGTTGTGTTGTGCGAAACATGGTCGGTGTTCCGTATTTGCGCCCGTAATTCCCGGGAAGCAGGCCTTGCCGCAAGGCAATAAGAAAACCTGTTGCCGCCGCCGTTGCACATTGCCGCCGGCTTCAGGCAAGCTCGCGCCAGAGCGCCCTGGACGCGCGCCGTGTGGCGCGGTCGGAATTTATATACAAATTATTTATAAATTCGCTCATGAAAATATTTAATTTACCTATTCACGTCAACCGTATTTTGCTCCTCCCGAATGTGCCTGGCCGTTTGACCCGATCCGGCCTGCCGCCCCTTGGGGAAACCGGCCGAAACGCGGACAGCCCGCGGCCGCCGTGGAAGCTGCCGCCGCTGCCTTTCACATGAAAGGGGGTGCGAAAATCCTTTCCCCGGCGCATGGCGCGCCGGCCGGCACCGGGGGGAACGTCGCGCCTGACCCGATGCGCCAGGCCCGGGAGCGATTCTTCCGATATCTGGACAATCTCCTGCCCGTTTGCCAGGATGGGATCGCATGCGGCGCGGCCGGCCGGAGACCGGGGCCGCCGAATGGAAACGCCGCAGCCGCGAGCGCTCCCGAAGCTGTCCTTCGCGCCTTGCCCCACGGCGCCATGACCGCGGCGACAAGCGCCCGTCCCTACGGAGCCCGACATGCCCTCTTCGCCCTGGATCGACGTCTCGGTGCCGCTGCGGACCGGCATGGCCCATTGGCCGGGCGATCCGGCCGCGCGCATCCGCCGCGACCTCGACCTCGCCAAGGGCGACCCCTGCACGGTGACCAGCCTCGAACTGTGCGCCCATGCCGGCACGCACATGGATGCGCCGGCCCATTACCTCGCCGACGGGTGCGGCATGGACGCGATGCCCCTCGACGTGGCCGTGGGCGTCGCCAGGGTGATCGCCCTGGAGGACGGCGACTCCGTCACGCCCGAGGCCCTGCGCGAGCACCGCATCCGGCGCGGGGAACGGCTCCTGTTCAAGACGGCCAATTCCGGGCGCTGCTGGGACAGGGACGACTTCGTGGAGGATTTCGTCGCCATCTCCCAGGCGGCGGCCGATTTCCTCGCCGCGCGCCAGGTGCGCCTCGTCGGCGTGGACTATCTTTCCGTGGCCGGCTATCGGGCCGACGGCGCGGCCGTCCACCGCGCCCTGCTCGGGGCGGGCATCTGGATCATCGAGGGCCTGAACCTGTCCCGGGTCCCCCCCGGCCGGGTCGAGCTGGTCTGCCTTCCCTTGAGGCTGGCCGGGGCCGAGGGCGCGCCGGCCAGGGCCATCGTCCGGCCCCTGGCCGGCAGGACCGGCTGAGGCCGGCCCCGCCCCTTGGCGCGTGGCGCGCCCCTGCTGCGCCCAAGCACGAAGCGGCGCCCAGGACACTGGCCTGCGTCAGGTTGACACGCTCAACCAGCCGTCGTACTTGCCTTTTTTGGCAGGATTCCGGGTGGGCGAAGCCTGCTGCCCGGTTCTCGGCGCAGGAGCCGGAAGCGACGGGCCTATTCACCCCGGCAACGCGTTGCGGTAACGTCCTTTCCCGGCAGGCCTTGTCGCCGGGCCTGGATCCGCTCCGGCGCGCCAGCCCAAACCGGCCGGCCGGGCAGGACGGCCCGGCCTTCGCGGCCCCGCCGGCCGCCGGGGGCGAGGCGGCCGTTGCCGCAGCATGCAAAAAGGGTTTTCCATGCAAAACATCGAGGACTACCGCGACAAGCACCGTGGCCAGGCCGCCTGGGTCGTCGGCAACGGCCCCAGCCTGAACCGGATGGATCTTTCCCTGCTTGCCGGGCGCGTGCATTTCTGCATGAACCGGATCTACCTCGGCGTGGAAAAATTCGGCTTCACTCCTCTCTATTATACGGTCGAGGACGTGTTCGTGGCCGAGGACACGCCCGGGGAAATCGACCGGCTGCCCTACGTCAAGTTCCTGCCCAAGGACCTGAGCTACTGCCTGGCCGACGGCGAAAACGTCTGCTGGGTGGATTTCATCCGCCGCTACACCGGGTTTCCGCTGTTCAGCGACGACGCCAAAAAAGGTATCTATTGGGGCTCGACGGTGACCTACCTGGCCGTCCAACTGGCCTGGTACATGGGCTGCGATCCCATCCTGCTGATCGGCGTGGATTTCGACTACGCCGTCCCCGCCTATGCCGAGGGCCCGGAAATCACGTCGCGGGAAGCGGACGTCAACCATTTCCACCCGGACTACTTCGGCCCCGGCAAGCGTTGGCACCATCCCAGGCTCGACCTCGTCGAGAAGGCCTACGTCAAGGCCAGGGAGCACGTCGAAGCCGCCGGCCGGCGCATCATCAACGCCGGCGTGGGCGGCAAGCTCGAGATATTCGAGCGCATGCCCTATGAGGAGGCGCTGGAGAAATTCCCGCGCTAGAATGGCCGGAGCCGGCCGGCATCGGGCCCGGGCCGCCCGCGGGCGGGAAAGCCATCCTCCGGGGAAGCGCCCGGCGGCGTGTGTCCCAGGCCGGCGCGCGCCGGGGGCACGCCGACGTCCGCAACGGCCGCCATCCGGGCGGGGATTTTCGAAAAGGGGTTAACCTTTTACGATTGCAGCCGATAATGACTCCGCGGGCCGGTTCGGGGTCGGCAACGCTCCTGGCGTGAGCGGCGCGACGAGCACGTTCTCCCCCTGGTCCGCAAGCGCAGGGGCACGCGTTGGCCAGGTTGCCTGGCCCCTTTGGAAAGCCTCCGCGATGTTCGCGTCGATCCGTGGCGGCGTACGGTTCCGCCCGGGCGAGGGGCATCCCGGCAACGGACCGGCCGGGGGCGGCAAGCGCCGCCTTCGTCCTGGGAAGGGCGCGGCGGCCGCGCGCGGCGGAACCCGGAGCGGCGGCAATGCCGCGTTCAGGTCGACGGCGCGTCGCTTCCTGCCCCGGCAAGGGTGGGGCAGGCCTTTCGGGCGGCAGGGCTCTGGAAAATCATCCATTACGAGAAGGACGTCGGAGCATGAACATTCTGGTCACAGGCGGAGCCGGGTACAAGGGGATCATCATCGTCCAAAAGTTGCTCGACAGGGGGCATCACGTCGTCTTGATGGATAATTTCATGTACGGCTATGATCCTGTGCTGCATCTTGTGAACAATGACAACCTCGACATCGTCAAGCATGACATCCGCAACGAGATCGAAGGATTGCACAAGTTCGACGGCGTCATCCACCTGGCCGGCATAAGCGGATATCCGGCCTGCGAAGCCAATCCGCATTCGGCGGACCTGATCAACGTCGAGGCGACGAGAAGGCTGGTCAGGGCTCTCAGCCCGAACCAATGGCTCATCAATGCCTCGACGACCTCCTTTTACGGCAAGTCCGGGACCCGTTGCGACGAGACGACGCCCCTGGACCCCGTGAGCATGTACGGCATCACCAAATACCGGGCCGAGGAGATCGTCAACACGCACCCGCAGTCGGTCAACCTCCGCTTCGCCACGGTGTTCGGCCCGAGCCCCAAGATGCGTATGGACCTGATGGTCAACGACTTCACCTACAAGGCGATGAAGGAAGGCGTGGTCGTCCTCTTCGACAGCTATGCCAAGCGGACCTTCATCCATGTCGACGACGCGGCCGAAAGCTACATGTTCGCTTTGGACAACTGGGACAAGATGGTCGGCGGCACCTTCAACGCGGGCGGCGACAACCTGAACTATTCCAAAAAGGAAATCGCCGAGTTGGTCCTCAAGTATGTCAATTACAACATCATCGACTCGGACATCAAGGATCGCGACGTCCGTCACTTCATCATCTCCTTCGACAAGATCAAAAGCCTCGGCTTCGTTCCGAAGCATACCGTCGAGGACGGCATCAAGCAGTTGATCAAACTCTATTCGTTTTACACCTACTACTCGCATTTCAAGACCATCTAGGCTGGCCGCGTTTCCAACTCCAACCGCGCAATGCACATGGGCGTGTCATGAAAGTTGTTTCCCAAAACGGTGTGAAGCTGGCCATGGTCCTTGGCGGCGAAGACTTCAAGGACGGCCTGTCCTTTTTCACCGACAACGGCGATTTCATCCAGTTGGGGTCCTGGCGCTACGCCGCCGGCACGCGGCTGGCCGCCCACAACCACAACACCGTCCCGCGGCGAAGCGACCGCACCCAGGAGGCCGTGGTGGTGCTGCGCGGCCGCCTCCGGGCCTCGGTGTATTCCGAGGAGGACGTCCTTCTCGACCGGATCGAGGCCGGGCCGGGCGAAGTCATGCTTTTCCTCGCCGGGGGGCACGGGTACGAGATCCTCGAGGACGACACGGTGGTCGTCGAGGTCAAAAACGGTCCCTACCCCGGGCCGGAGGCGGATCGGCGCCGTTTGTCCCAATGACGCCCAGGAGGGAGCCATGGATTTTCTGCATCAGGTGGCGCCGGTCCTGACCGGAACGGAAGCGGCGGCGCTCAAGGAATATCTCGATTCCGGCGGCTGGCTCACGGAATTCCGCCAGACCCAGCTGTTCGAAACCATGCTCGCCGAGTACGTCGGCGTCGGCCATTGCACGGTGGTGACGAGCGGCACGGTGGCGCTCTACTGCGCCTTGCTGGCGGCGGGCGTGGGCCCGGGCGACACGGTGCTCGTGCCCAACTACACCATGATCGCCACGCCCAACGCCGTGGCCTGGACCGGCGCGACGCCGGCGCTGGTGGACGTCGAGCCCGACACCCTGTGCCTGGACCTCGGGGCCGTCGCGCCCGACGTCAAGGCGGCGGCCATGCTCTACGTCCCCATCAACGGCCGCTGCGGCGACATGGACGCCGTGGTCCGCTTCTGCCGGGAGCGGGGCATGGTCCTGATCGAGGACGCCTGCCAGGCCCTGGGCAGCAACTGGCGGGGACGCAGGCTCGGCTCCTTCGGCCAGGCCGGCGCGTACTCGTTCACGCCCCACAAGATCATCACCACCGGCCAGGGCGGGGCCGTGGCGACCGACGACGACGCCTTTGCCGCCAGGCTGGCCAAGGTGAAGGATTTCCACCGCACCGCCCCGGCCACCGACGAGCACGACGGGCTGGGCTTCAACTTCAAGTTCACGGACCTGCAGGCCGTGGTAGGCATCGAGCAGCTCAAGGACATCGCGGCCCGGGTGGAGCGCAAGAAGGCGATCTACGGCTGGTTCAGGGAGATGCTCGACCCGGTGGCGGCCGTCGAAATGCTGCCCACGAACCTGGAGGACACGGCGCCCTGGTTCGTCGACGTGCTGCTGCCCTCCGCCCGGGATCGGGACGCCCTGCGCGGCCACCTCAAGGCCCGGGGCATCGGCAGCCGGCCGTTCTACCCGCCCGTCAACCATCAGCCCATGTACGCCGCCGCCCATGGGGCCGGGTCGCTGCCGGTGTCCGAGGGGCTGGCGGTGCGGGGTTTGTGGCTGCCTTCTTCGCTCGATCTCACCCGGGAGCAGGCGGGCAGGGTGTGCCTGGCCATCGAGGAATTCTTCACCGGAGGCGGCCGGTGAAAAGGTTCGCCCACCTCGGCTGCGGCAAGCGCCGGCTCGAGGGCTACATCCACGTGGACATCGCGGACTGGCCGCACATCGACTACCGCCACGACATCCGCACCCTGCCCATGTTCGAGGACGGCAGCCTGGACGGCATCTACGCCTCCCATGTGCTGGAATACTTCGACCGGGTCGAGGTCGTGGACGTGCTGCGGGAATGGCGGCGCACGCTGCGCCCCGGCGGCCTCCTGCGGCTGGCCGTTCCCGATTTCGCCGCCCTGTGCGGGCTGTACCGGGAGACGGGGCGGCTCGACCTCGTGCTCGGGCCCTTGTACGGCCGCTGGAGTCCGGCCGCCGGGGTGGTCATCCACCACAGGACGACCTATGATTTCGATTCTCTGGCCCAGCTCTTGCAAGAAAGTGGCTTCGAAAAGGTTCGCCGTTGGGACTGGCGCACGGTGTTCACCGGGCCGCACGCGGGGTACGACGACTATTCCCAGGCGTACTACCCGCATATGGACAAGGACAACGGCCGGTTGACGAGCCTCAACGTGGAAGCGGAGAAGGCGGGCGACAGGCCATGAGCATGGCCTCGGCTCCGGCCCCGTTGTCCGGCCCAGGCACAGCGGGGCGCACGGAGACATGTTTCTGACGCGGCCCGGGGGCGGGCCGGGACCGGAAGGCGTCCGCAAGGCGCGCGGCGACTTCGGGCCGCCGCCGGTCCGGACCGGCGGGGCGAGCGGCGCGTTGGGGCGCAGGGCCTTCCCGCGTCTGCCTCGGGCGTGACGCATTGCGGGAGGGCTTCGGATGACGGGCATCGAACACCGGCATGTCAGCCGCGGCGCGAGGGCGATCTGCATGGCAGCGACGGAGGTCGGGGCGGACCGAAGCCCAAGCCCCAAAGAGGACGACGCCTTCGAAACGCTCGTCCTGATTCCCGCCCGCGGCGGCTCCAAGGGGATACGGGACAAGAACATCGCGGACCTCGGCGGCGTTCCCTTGTTGGCGCATACCATCCGCACGGCCCAGGCCGCCCGCAACGTCGACCGCATCGTGGTCTCCACCGAAAGCGAGGGAATCCGGCGCGTGGCCTTGGAGTGGGGCGCGGAGGCGCCTTTTTTGCGTCCCCGCGAGCTGGCCGAGGACCACGCCGACATGGGCGACGCCATCCGGCACGCCAGACTGGAGTTGGCCAAGGACGGCTATTCCCCGGACGCCGTCGTGATCCTGCTGGCCACCAGCCCCTTCCGGTCTCCCGGACTGGTGGAGCTGGCCGTGGACAGCCTGCGGCGGGGCTACAACCATTTCACGACCGTGAAGGAGTGCCCGATGCGGCCATGCGACCTGCTGGAGCGGGACGCCGCCGGCCGGATGCGGATGCTGCACCCCGACGCGGACAGGCGGCTTTTCCTGCGGCCCTATGGTCTCGTGACGGGCCAGCGATTGGGGAAGGCCGGCGGCAAGGGCAATCTCATGCACCGCATCGGCGATCCCGTCGCATGCATCGACATCGACGAGCCGGAGGATCTGGAGCTGGCCCGCAGGGTGCTCGACGCGGGGTTGTTCAGGCCGTGTCGGCCATGAAGGCCCTGCTTTCCCTGTGCCTGGAGCCGGCCGAGCTGGAACTCGTCCTTCGAGCCGAGGGCTTGGACAACGCTTTGGCGGCGCTTCGCGGCCTCGGGGACGTGGACGTGGCGGTCCTGCACCGCGCGGCCGACGCCGAGCTGGTCAGGCGTTTCCCGGGAATCCGGTGGGTCGAGGCCTCGCCCCGGCGGGAGGGCGACGTTTGCGCGGCCGCGGTGGACGCGGCCATGGAACGCGGCCTGGTCGCGGGCGACGCCCCGCTTTTTTTTCTCGATTGCCGCAATCCCCTGCTGGAGGCCGAAGACCTGCGGCAGGCCCTGCGCCTGGCCGGCCCCGGGCTCGATCCCGTGCTGTCCGTGAGCGCCATGCGCGACCATCCATGCCAGTTCCGCACCGCGTACGTCGTGGTGGCCGCCGCCGTGCTCCCGCTGCCCGACCCGGCCTTCGCCGTGGACGCCCTGGCCGGCCGGGAACATGTGGCTTCCCAACCTTTTCCCGTGCTCTGGATGCAGCTGTTCGTCGAAGCTCCCGCCCGTTCGCGTTGCTACCGGGTCCCCCGCGGCCGTGCGAACCTCGTCCCTCTGGACTTCGGGCCTCCGCCCCAGGCCGGGGAATGGCTGCTCCACCATGTGTCCCCGCAATCCGCCCGGCTGGTCCACCTGCCCTGTGCGGACCGCCGCGACGCCCGGGAACTGGCCGTTCCCCCCTTTTACGCCCCCGGCGAGTGGCCTTTCCTCGGATTGGCGCGCCAGGGGAAGGTGACGGTGCATCTGGCCGTGGACGTCGCCGCCGAGGCCGGGGACGAGGTGCAGGTGATCGCCTTGGGCGCGAAACCGCCGGAAGAGGCCGTGGCGGTTCTGCGTCCCGATTGGCGCCGGAGGGAGACGGTGAGGGCGCCGGACGGCCGCCTCTTTTCCGGGGCGTTGGCGACGCTGGACGCCGCCGCCGGCCCCCTGGCCTGCGTCCTGCGGCGCGAAAGCGCCTGCGAGGCCGACGTCTTCGAGATCGTCCGCCACGAGGGCTTCCCCTGGGGCGTGGACGCCGCCACGGGCCTGCCGACGCGCGGGGAAGGGGGGCGGCTGATCACGGGAAGGCAGGATTTTCCGCCGCTTTTCCAGGCGGAGGGCTCCTTGGCCTTCGGCAGGGCCGCGGATCTGCTCCGGCTGCGGGAGCTCGTGGCGGCCGGGGGCGTCGCGGGCCTGGATTTGGGCAAGCGGGCCGTGCGTGTGCGCGGCGAGATGGACCTTCTGCGCGTCGCGGTGCTGCGCGAAGCGCGCGAAAAAGAGAGGAATCCTGATGCACCGGCGGTATAGCGCGGCCGAACTGACACGATTCCGGCCGGGCTGGAACGCCCGGCTGCTGGCCGGGCACGCTCCCGGGCTCGAGCCGGTGGCCGAAAAATACAAGGCCCGCCTGCTTGCGGACATCGAAGCCGGCCGCCTCGTCGTCGAGGAGTCCGGGGCCTGCCTTTGCGGGGGAGGGGATTTCCTGCCGCTCGCCGCCACGGACCGCTTCGGCCTGCCTTTCGGGAGCCTGCTGTGCACGCGCTGCGGCCTGGTGCTGACCTCGCCGCGGCTGGCCGAGGCTTCGCTGCCCCGCTACTACAACGAGATATACCATCCGCTGGTGTTCGGCACGGAACGCATCGCCGAATACGTGAACTTCACCGGCTACGGCCAGGGCCGCCTGGTATGGGAGCGCCTGTCCCCGCACCTGGGCCGCCGCGAGGCGCTACGCGTGCTGGAGATCGGCGCGGGGACCGGCTCGGTGCTGCACGAGATGCGGGAAGCGGCCCTGGCGGACGGCTGCCGCCTCGAACCCTGGGGCTTCGAATATTCCCGGGACTGCCTCGACATCGCCGCGTCCCGCTTCGGCATCACGCTTCTCGAGGGCGGTTGCGCCGAGGCCCTGGCCCTTGGCCGCTCCTTCGACTGCGTCGTGCTGAGCCACGTGCTGGAGCACGTGTCCGACCTGCCGGCGTTCCTGGCGGATGTTCGCGCCCTGATGCGCGACGGGACGCTGCTTTACGTCGAAGTTCCCGGACTCATGGTCCTGCACAAGTCCCCCTGGTACGAATACGACTTTCTCAAGTACGCCATCCACGCCCACACCTTCGCCTTCACCCGCCAGACCCTGGTCGGCGTCTTGCGCCGGTTCGGCCTGGCGGACATCGCCAGCGACGAGCTGGCCTACGGCATTTTCGCCAAGGGGGAGAGGACCCCGGACGAGGACTTCGCCGCCGTCGACCTCGTGGCCTACCTGGCTTTCGTGGAACGCGAACTGGGCTACCTCCAGGGAAAAGAAACGCTCGCCGTCAAGACCCGCGCCGACGACGAACCCACCGACGGCGGCGCCTGATGCATCTTCGCCGACAGATGGAACAGGCCCTGGAAGCGTCCGATCCGGGGCAGGCGGCCGACCGGCTGTGGCGCCAGGGCCATGCCCTGATGAACATGAGCCGCCTTTTCGCCGGCAACGGATACCGGGGGGACTACCAGCAGGTCTTTCACGTGCTTTATTCCCAGCACGTCGAGACGCAACGGCTTCTCGAAGCGGCGGCCTGGGGCGAACGGCTGCGGCGCGCCGACCGGCTCGTGGAGCAAGCGCGCAAGGGGCCGTGGACCGCCGCGACGCCGGCGGCGCTGGCCTCGGTCCTGGCGGAGTGCCCCTGGCATGCCGGGGCGCAGGCGCTCTTGCGCTCGGCCGCCGCGCCGGACGACGACGCGGTCGCGGTCTTGCGCCGCCGCTTCCGGTTTCGCCACGAAGGCCTGCTCCGCCACAAGGCGATCACGCTGCCCATGGCCCTGGCTTGCGATCCCGTCGACGGCAGCCTGCTCGTGGGCGACAGGAACGCCGGCGCGGTGCTGCGCCTGGATGCCGACGGCCGGCGGTGCGGGACGGTCCTCGGCGGCCTGCGCGATCCCCGCTCCCTGGTTTTCGACGCCGACGGCAGCCTGTGGGTCGCCGAAATGCAGGGGGAGCGGCTGTGGCGCGTCGGCCGGGACGGACGCACGCGCCGGTTCTCCCTGCCCGAACTGCTGCCCGAGGGAGCGCCGGCCCTTCCCTTGAGTCTTGCGCCCGTGGCCGGCGGCCTCCTCGTGCTCCTGACGCGGCAGCATTATACGGAGGTGGCCATGGCCCGGCTGGCCGGACCGGACCCCCTGCGGGTCGTCGCCTGGCAACCCGTGGATTGCGGCATGATCTGGAGCATCGGCGCGGGGGGCGGCGGTTTTCTGGGATACTTCCGGCCGGTGGGGCCGGTCCTGCAAAGCCCCGACGGATTCCGCTGGGAGCCTTTTTCGCGGGTCGCACTGCCGGCTCCGTTGCGCACCGGCCGCCAGGCCGAGGACGGGGTCTTCGTTTTGGCCGGCGACAGCGTCGTGCGCCTCGATCTCGCCGGGGAGCTTGTCTGGAGCGCCTCCCTGGCGCATCTTCTCGGCCGGCCCTCGTCCCCCACGGACTGCGCCCTGGGCCGGACGTCCCAGGGCCGCCGCCTGTACATCGTCGACACGGATCTGGCCGCGATCCATGTCCTTGACGTCTAGTGTTGCGTCCCTGAAAAAATACGATAGTATTTTTTCAGATAACTATAGCAACTAAAACATGTTGTCCGACGAATGCGTATGCACGCATTTCGCGGACGCGGCGCGAGACGACTCCTGAAACCGCCGGGAACCCCATGAGAATCATCCACTACCCGTTCATCCGCACCCAGGCCGAATGCGACGATCTCTACCACCGCGCCTGCTGGTACCTGCCGGACATGCGCGAACACACCGTGGTCTTTCCCTTCCACGACGAGGCGTTGCGGCCCGGCGGGCCGCCGCTGGCCTTTGGCGTGGAGGGGCCGCCGCAGTTCACGGCGGAATTTCCCGTGGCCAGGGACAATCCCGACGTCATGCGGCTGCTCAACCGGGCCGATTTCATCCTGCTGTGGCGCGACGACCTCAACCGCATGGAGCGCTACAACCTCCAGGGCCTTTCCAAGCGCCTGCTCAACGTTAGCAAGGCCTCCGAGGAATCCCGCTACGAGGCCTACCACAACGCCATCCTGCGCCACGATCTCATGGCTTCCGAGGCGCGTCAGGCCCTCGTCGCCGAGAACCAGGCGCGGCTGGCGGCCCTGGCCCCGCGGCTGCGGTCGCGAAAGGCCTACGTTTTCGGCACCGGCCCGTCCCTCGGCCTGGCCATGGACATGGATTTCTCCGACGGCGTCTCCATTGTGTGCAACGCCGCCGTGCGCAACGCGCCGTTGCTCGACCGCATCAAGCCCGCCTGCATCGTGGCCGCCGATCCGGCCCTGCATTACGGGGTTTCCCGCTACGCCGCCGCCTTTCGCGAGCACCTGGTCGCAGCCATGCGCCGCCACGGCTCGTACCTGTTCATGCCCATGGGCTATTACCCCTTGTTCGTGCGCCAGTATCCGGACCTCGCCCCCCGGGTCTTCGGCGTACCCGTCGTGCCGGCCCGGCCGGAAAACGTGAGCGTGGACCTGACGCAGCGCTACCAGATCGCCTGCTACGCCAATATTTTGACACTCTTCCTCCTGCCCCTGGGGGCCACCCTGGCCCAGGAGGTCCACGTCCTCGGCTGCGACGGACGCTCGCCCCTGCCCGAGGACGAAGGCGGCAATCCCTCGCCCTTTTGGAAGCACCACGGCGATTCGGAGTTCGAGGAGATCTACGACACCCTCAAGATCTGCCATCCGAGCTTTTTCGACCTCAACTACGAGGACTGGTACGCCGAGCACTGCCAGGGCGTGAGCATCCTGACGCAAAAGGCCGAGGCGGCCGGCCGCGTCGTGCGCGTGGACACCCCCTCCTATATCCCCTGCCTGGCCCGGCGGCTGACGCCCCGCCACCGCGAGGCCTGCCTGGCCGCCCTGGAGAAGGCCCCGGCCCAGGACTCGGCCTACGCCCGGGTCAGGGACACGCGCACCAAAAGCCGCTACACGGTGTCGGTCATCGTCTCCATGTACAAGGCCGAACGCTTCGTGGCCCCCATGCTTCACAACCTGCTGTCCCAGACCCTGTACCGCCGGGGCGAGGTGGAGGTCCTGCTCATCGACAGCGCCTCCCCGGCCAACGACGGCGGCGAGGCCGCGCCCTTCCTGGGCGCCCATGCCCACCTGTTCTACGGCCGCACCAGGGAGCGCGAAACCGTCTACGGGGCCTTTAACCGGGCCATCCGCGAGTCGCGCGGCCGCTACATCATGAACCTCGACACCGACAACCGGCTGCGTCTGGACGCCCTGGAGATCTTCGCCGGGCAACTGGACGGCCGGCCCGACATCGGGCTGGTCTACGGCAACCAGTACATCGGCCAGTTCGAGAACGAGACGTTCTACAACCACGTCAAGTTCGGCCGCTGCCGGCGTCCCCGGTTCTCGCGGGACATGATGCTGCACAAGTATTATTTCGGCTCGGAACTGATGTGGCGCAGGGAGCTGCACGACAAGGTCGGCTACTACGACGAGTCCTACGTGGTGGCCGGCGACTACGAGATGGTGTGCCGCCTGGCGACCGTGACCGACTTCCTCCACGTGGACCGCTACTTCGGCCTGTACCTCAAGAATCTCGGCGGGGTGGAGTACAGCAACCTCGCGTTGTGCGACGCCGAGGACCAGCGCATCCGGGAGGCCTACGCCCAGGCCTTTCCCAAGGCCGTGGACCCGCCCCGGGTGCACGTCCACTACCCCATCGCCCCCAAGGCGCCCAACGACTACATGACCATCGTCTGCCACACCATGAGCTGCGACAAGCCCATCGACCGGTCGGTCATGAAGCTCCACGAAAGCCTGGAATTCCCCTTCATCCTCTACAGCGTCGACCAGAATTCCTCCCAGGCCACCCGGGACAGCATCGCCTACCTGGAGGGCGAGGGGCTGCTCGTCGCCGGAGACGCCCTGCCGCCGACGGTCCGCGCCTTGTTCGAGGGGCGCATCGCCTACCGGCCGGCCGTGCGCTTCCTGCTCCTGGCCCATGGCGAAACCGTGCTGCTGGACAAGGACTTCCTGTCCATGAAGCGGCCCGCCCTCACGAATTATTTCAAAAAGGCCCACCTGGACCTGACTGCACCCTTCCGCACGGCGGAGGGGCTCTTCGATCCGCTGAAGGTCCCGGTCTATTGCGATTACCACGAGTTCGAGCGCCTGGACCTCGGGCCGCACACGGCCGTGGACGCGCGGGGCGTGGCGGACGGCGCCGCGGACGGCGACCTGACGGTGTGCATCCAGCACTACGCGCCGACGGGACAGGAAGGCACGTACCGGGAGGCCCTCAAGCGCGCCGTGGATTCGGTGCGCCGGCAGGACTGGGACGGGACCGTGCGGGTGGTGGTCACGGACGACGGCTCGGCCTGGTCGGCGCAGCTCGCCGGAGACGACCCGGCCCGGCGCATCCGGGCCCACGACCGGGCATCCCTGGCCGGCCGGGAGGCCTTCAGGGACATCGACGCCGACCTTTACCTCTACAAGCCGCGCACCGGCTATTTTTCCAAGGGCGTGCTCTGGAACGCGGCCGTGGCCCTGACCGGCTCGCCGCGTCTGGTCTTCCTCGACGACGACCACCACTTCCTGCGCCCGGATTCGCTTCGCCGCTACGCCGAACTGCTCGACCGCTACGAGCTGGTGGTCGGCGACACCCGGGAATACCGTTTCCGGGACTGCGACGGCGTGCGCCACTCCATGCGCCTGGGCTATGAAAGTCCGGTGGTCCAGGGATCGAACTTCGGCCTGCGGCGCGAACTCCTGCAGGCCGTAGGCGGCTTCGACAAACGCACCTTCCTGTGGGGCACCGGGGACGATCCCGCGCTTTTCTGGAAGCTTTTCCAGCACCTGCGCCCGGCCTCGCCCGAAGCCCCCCTCCGGGCCTGCTACGCCGAGGCCATCGTCACCGAAAATCCCTATTCCGGGCGGTGGCGCGAGGACTGCCGGGTGGAGCTCGAGCTGTTCCTGCGCGATTTCCTGCGGCTTTACGGCGTCCATCCCAACAGCAATCCCAGCCGGGACCGCACGACCTGGATGGAGCGCATTCCCGACCCCCGGGCCGAGGCCCCGGCCGCCGCCCCGGTGCGGGAGGCGGCTTCGGGCGAGGCCGTGCTGACCGTGGTCGTCGCCGCCCAGGGCGCGGCCTTCAGGGACGTCTGGACCACGGTCGCCGCGCTGCTCGAGCAGCGCCTGCCCGAACCGCTCCGCGTCGTGGTCGCGGCCGGCCCGGAGCTCACGCCGGAGGACGAGGCGCTGCTGCCGCGGGCGGCGGAGGTCCGACGCCCGGAGGCAGCCACCCCGGGAGCGGGCGTGCTGCGCTGCCTGCGGGATGTCGCCACGCCGTACGCCGGCTGGATCATGTCCGGCGACCTGCCCGGGGAAAAGCTGCTCAAGGGCGCCCTTACCCGCCTGCGCGAAACCGGGGCCGACCTGGTCTACGGCGCCAGCGCCCGTTTCGGGCGGCGAGGGTTCGGCCTCGACCACGCCGCCGCGCCGTCCCTGGCCGTGGACACGGCCATGGCCATGGCCGGGCTGTGGCAACCCGGGCAGCCGGTGTTCGGCAAGGGCGCGGCCCTGCGGGAGCTGGCCGCCACGGCCACCGAGGACGCGAACTGGGACCTTGAACTGCTGTTTCGCGCCGCCGCCGCCGGCTTGGCCGTTTCGGCCACGGACCGGGTCTTTTCCCTCCACGAGGCCGGGGCGCTCCCCAGGCTTGCGGCCGACCAGGCCGCCCGGCTGGTGGCCGGGCATTTCGGGGACCGCCTGGCCGAGGCCCTGGCCGGGGGCGTCGCCAGCCTGCGCGTCCGGGACGGGGAGGAACGCCGTCTGGAGGAGAGCCGACGTCTCGTGCCCTGGTGCCGGGAGCTTCGCGCCAGGCTGGACTGGATCAGGCGGACCATCGAGGGGGCCGGCCGCGGCGTCGCCGGCAAGGCGGCCATCTTCGGGGCCGACAAGGACGGCGAGCTGCTGCTGACGCTTTTTTGGCCGCGAAGTCTGGAGGCCGTCTGCTTCGTCGACGAGGGCGCTTCCGGTTCCGGCTTCGCGGGATTGCCCGTGCTGTCGCCGGCCGGGCTCGATTCCGCCGGGCTGGCGGCGGTGGCGCCCTCGTCCCCCCGGCACGAGGAACGATTCTTGCTTTTATCGAAGGAACTGGCCTGGCCGCAACGTCGCGTTCCCGCGGCCTGAGCCGCTACCGGAAAGGAAGCCATGTTCGACTACGCGAAGATTTCGACGACACTGGAGCTCAACGGCGGCGATGTGGAGGTGCTCAGCGAGACGGGCAAGTGCGTGCGCGCCTGGGAATGGCCGTGGACGCTGCGCGCCGCCCGGGACTGGCCGCACCGGGGCAGGGGACTCGACGCCGGGTGCGGTACGAGCCGGATGCCCGCCTGGTTGGGCGAACTCGGCTACGAGCCCTACGGCGTGGACAATTTCGATTACGCCGCAGCCGACCCGGAATACGTGGAATACGCCAGGCGGCATTTCGCGGCCAACGCCGCGGCCGCGACCGGCATCACCCTGGTGGAGGCGGGCCTGGACGCCATGCCCTTTCCCGACGACCATTTCGAGGTCATCACCTGCGTCTCGGTCATGGAGCACATTTACGACCGCAAGCAGCCCACCGCCCACCACCGCCACCTCGACGAGATGCGCCGGGTGCTGCGGCCCGGCGGGGCGCTGATCTGCACCTACGACGTCCACGTGACCCCCGGAGTCAACGATTTGGTCATCGGCTTCGACTACCAGACGGACATCGCCTACCTGACGCGCACGGGCATGCGGCCCCTCAAGCCCGGCCCCATCGCCAGCCGGGTGGACATGGCCCTTAACGACGACACGCTCTGTTATCCTCCCTATATCTTCATGAAGCACCATTACAAATCCCGGCCAGCCTTCAGCCGGCAAACGGCGTTCGGGTTCGTGCTGGTCAAGGAATAGCCGGTCGGCAGGCGAGGAGATAGGGTATTCACTTTATGGATGCAAAAGTCACCGTCTTTGATCATGTCGATAAAAGTGGCGGCAGTACGTTCAAAGGCATGCTGCGACAGGAATTCAAAGATAGATATATAGAGATGGGTGAGTATCATTCGTTTTGTAAAGTGCCGACAAGCCTGAGCGGTGAATGGTGCTTCGCAGGGCATTTCGCAGTCGGGGGACTGTATCAACTGGATAGGTTTCCTGATCATCATATATTGACGTTCTTGCGAGATCCTCTGTCCCGGTTTACATCGTTGTATAACTATGTAAGGCGGACGTATTATTCCAAAGCCGACATGGTTTCTTTTCTGCTCACGGAGTATTTCAACAATACATATGTTTATTGGTTTGGCCAGGGCGATCTCGATCGTGCCAAGGCGACGTTGTCGCAGCCGCACATTTCCTTCGGCCTGACCAAATATTTCGACGCATCGATAGGGTATTTCAATCAGCGGATCGGGCGCAATCTCGCGCTTTCATCCAGAAAGAACGTCAATACGCTGCATATGGAGAAATTGCCGGAAGAATTCATTGAGCAATTCGATCGATTCAATCGGGAAGATCAGGAGCTCTATGCCTGGGCAGAGCGGTTTTTCCTGGAACGGACGGCGCACGACGTCCGGCAGGCGTCGGCAGCGCAGCAGCAGGCAGGCGTCGGCAGCGCCTTGCGGGATATCTGCTCCGATGTCTGGGATGCAGACCTGGAGGCGCAGCGGCAAAACGCTGCGGCGAAACGTCAAAGTTCCGGCGACTGGTGGACCATATATCGCTTCGAAGCCCAGACGCTGCGCCGATTGAACAAGATGGACGAAGCGCAGGCCCGGCTCCTGGAAGGAAATCGAAAGTTTCCGGGCTTGCTGTTGTTCGATCTTTTCGAGTTTTATCTCGACCAGGGGCTCGAGGAGCAATCCCAGGATTGTCTCCGGCAGATCGGAAGCAATATTCCGAAGCCGCCGTTTGAAGTCAACCTGGTGCTGCAGCAGCATTATTGCAGATATATAATGTGCGTCTACCAATGGGATAAAAAATTCGGCAATAAAACAAGTGCTCTGGAGAGACTGCGGATTGGCGTGCAGAATCTGAAATGGTTCACGGAATCCCTTTTGAAGACCTACTGCATGGCGCTTATCGAGTGCGCAGACGCCAATGGCGCGATAATGTTCCTTGGTGCTTCCGAGAACAATTATGATGATAAAAAGAAAGCGCTAGTTTATTTACTCAAGGCGGAAGCGTATTTCTCTCTGGACGATCAAGAAAATGTCGTGAAATATGCTCTCAAGGCCGTCGAGGTGGACGGCCTCTCTCCGGATATTGTGATCAAATCTTGCGCCCTTCTCGCCAACTGCGGGCATCGAAAAGAATCCATCTCCCTGCTGGAGTCCGCCGCCCGCCGCCTGCGTCATGCGTGGATCGGCAAACCTGTGGCGGTCGCCCTTGCCCGGTGTCTGCTCGACGACCAGGACGCCGCCCGGGCCGTCGCGGCCCTTCGAGAACTGCCCTTTGACCTCGAAACCGACTACAATCTGCACAACCCCGCGTTGGAGCTTGATATCTGCACGCTTCTGCTCCGCGCGGGGGCGACTGGCGTCGCGCGGGAAAGGCACCTCAAGCGACTGACGCAGGCCGACAAGCTGGAGCAGCTCGATATCGTGCTTTGCAGAAAACTCGATCTCCATCGGCACGCCATCGACCATTTGCGGGCCAGGCTGCCTGGGGAAACCGGCGAGGGGCTCCGCCTCTACGCCAAGGAACTCGCCGTCAGCCTGTTCGAGGATGGCCAGGAAGCCGAAGCGAACAAGATCCTGGCGCAGGTTTTTCCCCCTTCGCGGTTGCCGGACCTGAAACGACTGTTCGCGGGCGCCCAAAGGATCTGCATCATCCGGGCTTGTCCCTGGGTCTTTTGCAACTATGTCTGCGACGCTTTGCCGCCTCTGCTGCGGCAGGCCTTCGGGTTGGTGACGACGCAGCCGGATATCGCGCGAAAACTCGGCTTCGAATCGATTTTCGCCATGCCCGGGGGCACGTTCGACTACGTGCGCGACAAGGGGGCCATCGCTCCCCCTCTCGGGGCCAAGGCCTTCACGGTCTGCCTGCTGCTGGGTTCGACTGCGGACCCTGGGCATTACGCCGCTTTGGCGCGGCTCGCCTGCGAGATCGCCGAGCGGGCGTTCTTCTATTCTTTCGATCAGTTGCTCGGGGCCATGCCGCAAGGGGAGGCCGTCGCCTTGGCGCAGGCGGGGCACGCAGAGGCGTCTGCCGCCTCCGCGGGGCCGCTCGCCGGAAACGGCGCCAAGGCCGGGCACGTCTGATCGCATCGTGAAATCGCTTCGACAAGTTCCGGGAGGAGACATGACCGCATTTACCCAGGAGCAACTGATCGCCACGAGGCCGAACCTGCACCGCCATGGCGACGGCAGCCATGCCAACTGGGGCGTGAGCGATTCCGTCTTGCGCTATATCGCCAAGCATTCCGGACCGGACGCCAAGACCATCGAAACAGGGGCCGGCCTGTCCTCCGTGGCCTTCGTGCTGTCCGGGGCCGAGCACCACGCCGTCTTTCCGGAACCGTACCTCGTGGAAACCCTCACCGCCTTCCTGGACGACAAGGGCATCGACCGCAGCCGCTTGCACCTGCACAACGTGCCGTCCCAGGAATTTTTGCCCGCCATGCCGGAATCGGGGTTCGACATCGCGCTCATCGACGGAGAACACGCCTTCCCCATCCCCTTCCTCGACTGGTACTACATCGCCAGGCGCATGAAGGTCGGCGGCCTGCTCATCATCGACGACACCCAGATATGGACCGGGCAGGTGCTCAAAACCTTCTTGAGCGTGGAGCCGGAATGGCGGCTCGTCTGGGATATCTACGGAACATCCTTCTTCCGCCTGGAAGCGCCCTTTGTGGAGAAGTGGTGGGCCAAGCAGGCCTATACGGTTCTGCACAGCCAGATCACGCCCCAGGCCGTGCCCTATCTTCCGGAACCCGTTCTGGGGATGCTGGCCCCGATCTACGACACGGAGGGCAAATGACCGGGACCGACGACCGGGAGCGCCTGCTCGCGCTTCTCGACGCTCTGAAGCCCTATTTCGGCAATGTGCCGTCCGCCCGGGAGCACTTCGCCCTGGCCCAGGAATGCGGCCTGCACATCACGCCCGTGCATTTCTATTCCCCTGTGCCCGATACGTCCAAGCTGCCCCCCCAAACCTGGACCACGCCCTCGGACATGCCCGGCGTGGACATGGACGAGCCGGGACAACTGGAATTGCTCGAGACGATTTTTGCCAAATACCACGAGGATTTTTCGGCTTTTCCCCTGAAGGGGACCGGCGACGACCTGGAGTTCTCGTTCGAAAACGACCAGGTGTCCGGAGCCGACCCCTTCATCCTGCACGCCCTCGTCCGGGAGCTTCGGCCGCGCCGCATCGTCGAGGTGGGAGGCGGCTACACGACCCTGGTCACCGCCAAGGCCGTGCGCCGCAACGGCTCGGGCGAGATCGTGTGCGTCGAGCCCTATCCCCGGCCCTTCCTGGCCCGGGCTCTGGAGGGCGTCGGCCGGCTGGAGCGGCGTCCGGTGCAGGAGGTCGAGCCGGAACTGTTCGCCTCCCTCGGCGAGGGGGACATCCTTTTCATCGATTCCACCCACGTGGCCCGCATCGGCAGCGACGTCAACAGGCTCTTCCTGGAGATCCTGCCCCGGCTCGCCCCGGGGGTCTGGGTGCACGTGCACGACATCTTCCTGCCCTACGACTATCCCGAGACCTGGACCAGGCAGATGCAGTTCTTCTGGTCCGAGCAATACCTGCTCCAGGCGTTTCTCGTCGGCAACCGGCTGTACCGCCCGCGCTTCGCCGTCGGCTACATGGGACGCCGGCATCCCGAGGCGATGCGCCGGGTTTTTCCCGGCTGGGCCTTGGGATTGGGCGGCGGGAGCTTTTGGATGCGCCGGGAGGACGCACGGTGAGGGCGCGCCGGGACGTCGCGCCGTCGCGGGGAACGTCGTCCGGATCCGGAGGCGAGGCCCATGGATGACGCCAAATACGCCATCGCGGCCGAAGCGGTGGCCGGCATCAGGGAGCAGGTCCTTTCCGATGCGTGGCGGGGCTCTTTCCGGCACGAGAGTTTTACGGAAAAGTTCGTCGAAGCGGCGCGGCGCTCCCATTGCTTCGTGGACGCGGGCGCCGAGTTCGGATTTTACGCCTGGCTGGCCCTGGCCCATATGCCCGACCCGAAGCGCCTCTTTCTGTTCGAGCCCGAGCCCGAGCGCCATCTGGCGCTGCAGCAGGCTTTTGAGCCCCATGCCGAGGTCTCGGTGCTTCCCTTCGCCGTGGCGGACAGGGCGAGGACCATTCGGATGTACAAGGAGTCCGTCGACCATTCCTGCACCCTCGACGCCGCCCTTTCGCAGAGCGCCGTTTCGGTCGCCTCCGAAAGCTTCGAGGTCGCAGCCGTGGCCTTGGACGACTGTTTTCCGGACGCCCCGGATGCCGTCGATCTCGTCAAGATGGACATCGAGGGGGCCGAGGTGTTCGCCTTGCAGGGCATGGAGCGCGTCCTGGCCGCGGGCCGGGCGGAACTTTTCCTGGAATACCATCCCGCCTATGTGCGATCCTGCCACCCCGAGGGGGAGCGGCGGGTCCACGAACTTCTGCGTCGCCATGGGTACGGCATGTTCTCCTGCCAGGGGCTCGAGATCACGCCCCTGAGCGCGCTTGCCACCAGAACCTATCTCAAACCGACGCCGCCCCGCAGGCACTGAGACCGCGTCCGCGGCCTCGCGCCAAGGAGTTTTTCCGGGCCATGAACATCCAGATCCAGACCACGTCCGCCTGTTCGGGCAAATGCATCATCTGCCCCTACGGGGACAGCTGGCACAAGAAGCACCCCGGCCGCATGACCGAGGCGGTCTTCGACCGCATCCTGGACCAGCTTTCCGGCCGCCGCCTGGGCAAGGTGTGCGCCTACCTCGAAAACGAGCCCCTGCTCGATCCGGACATCTTCCGGCGCATCCGGGCGATCAAGGAACGGCTGCGCTTCGACTCCCTGGAATTCTCGACCAACGCCCTGTCCCTCGACGCGGCGGCCGCGGCCCGGCTCGGCGAGCTCTTCGCGGACGTCAAGCACGAAATCTGGGTCAGCTTCCACGGGGTGGACAAGCGCACCCACCAAGGCGTCATGGGCCTCGACTACGAGCGGTGCCTGGAAAACGTCGTGGGGCTCCTCAAGCTCTCGGACGAGCTGCCGCTCCGGGTCATCATCCGGGGCGCGGGGCTGCCCCAGCACCCGGACCTGACCCACGACTTCACCTTCACCGAGCAGGCCTACAAGGCCTTCTGGGAAGAACAGCTGCGCCGCCACGGCATCCGCAACAGGCCGGGCATCAACTGGATCCGCTACCACGACCGGGCCGGCACCATCCGCAGCCGCCCCATCCGGCTCAAGGCCCCCGTGCGCACGGACCTGGCCGGGTTTTCCTGCCCGAGGCCGCAAGGCTGGCTGCACTTCCTGTACACGGGCGAACTCATCCTTTGCTGCATGGATTACCACCGGGAAACGGTCTTCGGGGACATCGCCCGGGAGGACCTGGACGCGATCCTGGCCGGTCCGGCCTTCGGCGCGCTTTTGGCCAGGATCGCGGGCAGGGAGGCCTCCCCCCCGGACTTCATCTGCAAGCGCTGCATCAGCCCCGGGGGATGAGCGATGGCGGCCGCCGGGACGAGCCCCGCTCCGGGGCGGCGCGCCGTCGATCCGCGCCGGGTGGGCGGAAGGCCTTGCCGGCGCGCGCCGTTGTCGGCAATCTGACGCCGCCGGGGGAGGAGCGTCCGGCCGCGCCCGGCCGGACGTCCCGGGAACGGCCCGGGGCATTTTTCGGTTTTGCGGCTCGGGACCCCTCAATTTTCCTGGGATTTCGCCGATAAGGCTTTGGCGGGGCGGGGAGGCCCCGCGACGGGCCCACGCGCCGCCGTCCGGGCGATCCGCCTTTGCGGCACGGACTTTGATAGGAGGCGCTGGACACTGTCCGCGTGCAAGAGGAAACCGCTTCCAGCGAGGACGACATGAACCGCCCGCACAACGCCCGTTCCCGCGCCGCCGTCCCGGCCTTGCGGGACCGCGGGGCGGGCATCGACCCCACGGCGGGCCGCGGCCCCGAAGGCTTGCCCCGGGCCGCCGCCGTGCAGGCGAGGCGATAGGAGTGCCATGGCCGTGCGCTGCTCCATCATCATCCGCTGCTACAACGAGGCCAGGCATCTCGACCGGCTGCTCTACGGCATTTCCCAGCAGACCATGCGGGATTTCGAGGTGCTGGCCGTGGACTCGGGCTCCACGGACGGGACGCTCGGCATCCTCGAGCGCCACGGCGTGGCGATCCACTGCCTGGCTCCCCAGGACTTTTCCTTCGGCCGTTCGTGCAACATCGGAGCCGCGGCCGCGCGGGGCGACGCCCTGGTCTTCGTCAGCGCCCACGCCTATCCGGTCTACCGCAACTGGCTCGAATGCCTGCTTAAGCCCCTGGCCGATCCCGACACGGTCATCGCCTACGGCAAGCAGCGGGGCAACGCCCGCAGCAGCTTCTCCGAGCGCCGGATATTCAAGGCCTGGTATCCCGACCGGGACCAGGCCGACCAGACCCACCCCTTCTGCAACAACGCCAACAGCGCCCTGCGCCGCGAGGCCTGGCAGGCCCTGCGCTTCGACGAAAGCCTCACCGGCCTCGAAGATCTCGACTTCGCCAAGCGCGCCGTGGAGCGGGGGGGCAGGATCGCCTACGTCGCCGCGGCCGAGATCGTCCATGTCCACGAAGAGCGCTACGCCACGGTGCGCAACCGTTATCGCCGCGAGGCCATCGCCTACCGCCGCATCTACCCCCAGACGCGGCTGACCGCCTGGGACTTCTGCCGTCTCTACGTCGGCAACGTGGCCAGCGACTGCCGCAGCGCCCTGGCCGAGGGGAGCCTGCTGCGCCATGTCCCGGAGATCATGTCGTTTCGCCTCATGCAGTTCTGGGGCGCCTACCGGGGGATGGGCCAGACCGAGCCCGTATCCGATCTGCTCAAGCGCCGCTTTTATTATCCCGCCCCCCCCGAAGAGGGCCGGTCCCGCTCGGTCGGGGCGAAGCGGGAGGGATGCGTCGCCTATCCCGAGCATTTCAACGAGAAGACGGCGTCCTGACCCGGCCGGGCCATGGATCGCGCCAAACGCCGGCCCGGAAGCGGGCCGGGGTCGGGAATGCCTCGCGGCCCGTCCCGGCGGATGGAGGAGGATCGTCGATGCCAAGCCCTTTTCCCGAAATCGTGGCCCTGGTGCCCATGCGCCACGACAGCGAACGGGTGCCCGGAAAAAACTACCGTGATTTCGGGGGAGCCCCCCTGTACCATCACATCGTGCGCGCACTTTTGGACTGCGGACGCGTCAGCCGCGTCGTCATCGACACCGACAGCCCCTTCATCTTCGCGGACGCGGCCCGGCATTTCCCGGAGGTGACGCTGCTAAAGCGCCCGCGCGAGCTGCTCGGCGGCGAGGTGCCCATGAACAGCATCCTGCTGCACGACGTCTCCCAGGTGGCCGGGCACTACTACCTCCAGACCCACAGCACCAATCCGCTGCTGCGGCCGCAAACCATCGCCAAGGCCGTGGACGCCTTCCTGGCCGCCCTGCCCGGGCACGATTCCCTCTTTTCCGTCACGGCAAGGCACGTCCGGCTGTGGGACGCCGCCGGCCGCCCGCTCAACCACGATCCCGCGGTGCTTCTGCGCACCCAGGACCTCGAGCCGGTCTACGAGGAGAATTCGAACCTGTACCTCTTTTCCGCCGCCTCCCTGCGCCAGTGCGGGAACCGCATCGGCCGCCGGCCGATGCTCTTCGAAATTCCCGCCTGGGAAGCCATGGACATCGATGAGGAATTCGATTTCCGCCTGGCCGAGTCGGTCTATCGCGCAACCCAAGCCGAAGGTGCTCGCTCATGAAATGGAAAGTGCTTGTGACCGCCCCCTATCTGCAGCCCGTTCTCGACCGCTTCCGCGGCGAACTCGAAGCCCGGGGCGTCGCCCTGGTCGTGCCCCCGGTGTCCGAACGCCTCGAGGAGGAGGAACTGCTGCCCCTGATGGCGGAGATCGACGGCGTGATGTGCGGCGACGACCGCTTCACCCGCCGGGTCATCGAGGCCTCGCCCCGGCTCAAGGTCCTGTCCAAATGGGGGACCGGCGTGGATTCCCTGGACGCCGCGGCCTGCCGCGAACGGGGTGTGGCCATCCGCCGCACGCCCGACGCCTTCAGCGTGCCCGTGGCGGAAACCGTGCTCGGCTTCGTCCTCGCCTTCACCAGGCAGATCGTCGCCGGCAACGCGGACATGCACAGGGGCCGCTGGCAGAAGCTGCCGGGCCGGGTCCTGGCCGAGTGCACCCTGGGCGTCATCGGCGTGGGCGACACGGGCAAGGCCGTCACGCGCGCCGTGCGGCCCCTGGGCATGCGGGTCCTCGGCCACGACATCAGGGAGATTCCCGCCGCCTTCGTGGAAGAGACCGGCCTTTGCCCCACCGGCCTCGACGTCCTGCTCGAACAGGCGGATTTCGTGTCCCTGCACACGGACCTCAACCCCACGAGCTTCCATCTCATGAACGACGCCCGGTTCGAGCGCATGCGCCCGGGCGCGGTGCTCATCAACACCAGCCGCGGGCCGGTGGTGGACGAGCAGGCCCTGGTCCGGGCCCTGGCCTCGGGCAGGATCGCCGGGGCGGCCCTGGACGTGTTCGAGCAGGAGCCGCTGCCCGCGGACAGCCCGCTGCTGGCTATGGACAACGTGCTCATGTCGCCGCACAACGCCAATTCCAGCAGCCTGTATTGGGAAAAGATCCACCGTCGCACCATCGACAGCCTGCTTGGCGTGCTGGAGGGCGGGAAGTGAAGGGCGCGGCCCTGGTGACCGGCGCGGCCGGGGGGATCGGCCTGGCCTGCGCCGAGGCCCTGGCCCGGGAGGGGCTGCGGGTCTACGGCCTGGACATGGTCCCCCCCGCCGGCCAAGCCGCCTTCGCGGGCTTCGGGACGTGCGACCTGGCCCAGGAGGGCGCGGGGGTCCGGGCCGCCGCGCAACTCCTGGCCGGGGAGGATGCCGGCCTGGTCTGCCTGGTCAACAACGCGGCCCTGCAGGTCGCCAAGCCCCTGGAGCGGACCTCGCCGGCGGAATTTCAGGCCGTGCTGGCCACCAACCTTCTCGCCCCCTTCCAGTTGAGCGTCGCCCTGCTCGACGCCCTGGGCCTGGCCGGCGGGGCCATCGTCAACATCGCCTCGGTCCACGCCCAGGCCACTTCCCGCGAGATCGGGGCCTACGCCGCCAGCAAGGCCGCGTTGCTCGGCCTCACGCGCACCATGGCCCTGGAGTTCGCGGCCAGGGGCATACGGGCCAATGCCGTGCTGCCCGGGGCCGTGGACACGCCGATGCTGCGAAGGGGCCTCGAGCGCGACCTGCACGGGGCGGCCGACCCCCTGGCCGAGTTGGCCCGGCGCCACCCCCTGGGGCGCGTCGGCAGGCCCGAGGAGATCGCCCAGGCCGTGGTCTTCCTGGCCGATCCGGCGAAGTCCTCCTTCATGACCGGCCAGGGGCTCGTCGTGGACGGGGGCTGTTTGTGCAAGCTGGCCACCGAGTGAGGGCCGCGCCGTGCCCTGCGCCGATCGCATTTCCGTCGTCATCGCGGCCTACAACTACGGGCGCTTCCTTCCGGACGCCATCCGCAGCGCCCTGGAGCAGCGGGACGTGTCCTGCGAGGTCGTGGTGGTGGACGACGGCTCCACCGACGACACGGCCGACGTCCTGAGGCGGCACGGCCGCGACGTCGTCGTCGTCAGCCAGGAGAACAAGGGGCTCAGCGCGGCGCGAAACGCCGGGCTGGCCAGGGCGCGGGGCCGCTACGTCGTCTTTCTCGACGCCGACGACCTGCTGCTGCCGGGCGTGCTCGCGTCGCAGCTGCGGGCGCTGCGGGAGGACGGGCGAAAGGCCATGGCCGTTTGCCGCAGCCATTTCTTCGAAACCCTCGACGCCCGGGGACAGCCGCGGCCGACCGGGGAATGGCGGCTTTTCCGGGAAGCCCTGGACGCCCACCTGTGCCACTTCAACATCGCGCCGCCCCATGCGTTCATGGTCAGGCGCGAGGCCGTGGAGGGCTGCGGCGGCTTCGACGCCGGCCTGGCCGCCTGCGAGGATCACGACCTGTGGCTGCGGCTCGCCGTGGCCGGCGAAGCGCCGGTCTGCAATCCCGACGGCCGGGTCGCCTACCGCCGCCACCCCGGCAGCATGTCGCGAAATCTCGACCGGCAGCACGCCCACGACGCCATCCTGCACCACCGCGTGGCCGAGGCCCTGCGGCGCACGGATTTTCCGGCCGCCCGCCGCCCGGAAGGCCTCCTCGGCTGCCTGGCCGGATGCCTGCTGACCCGAAGCCGCCTCGCGGCGCGCCAGCCCGGGCCGGCCGAAGGCCTCGGCGGCCCCATCCGGGACATGCTGGACCGCCTGGCCGGGGAGCGGGCCGCCGCCAGGGAGGCGTCGGACACCGCCGCGTATTTCCTTTCGCGCATCGAGGCGACGTTGCGCCTGGACCCGGAGGCCGGCGACGCGGTCCGCGCCCCGTTGCGGCGGGCGTTTCCGGAGCCCATGCCGGCCCTGGCCGCGCTGTCCGAGCCGCAGCTGCGGGACGCGTCGCAGCGGCTGACGGCGCGGCTGGTCTTTTGAGGCGACGCCGGGGCGACACAACCAGTCAGGAGTCAGCCATGGAACTCGTCAGCATCATCGTGCCCACCTACAATCAGGCGAAATACCTCCCCATCTGCCTCGACGCCATCTGGTTCCAGGAATACGGCGACCTGGAGATCATCGTGGTCGACGACGGCTCCCGCGACGACACGCGCGAGGTCCTCGAAGCGTACCGACAGGGCGTCGAAAACGACATGACCTCCTTCGCCTCGCGCTACGACGAAGCGGCGGATGTCGTGGAAAGGACCCGCACCCGGCGCTACGAGACGCGGGGAAGGACGCTCACGGTCATCCGCCACGAGACGAACAAGGGGCTGTCCGAGGCGCTCAACACCGGGGTGCGCGCCGCGACGGGCCGGCTTTGCACCTTCATCGCCTCGGACGACGTCCTTTTGCCGGGCATGGTCCGGGAGCTCAGCCAGGCGATGCGCGACGCCGACGCCGACTTCGCCTACGGCGACCAGCAGGTGATCGACGACGACGGCCGCATCCTGCGGCGGTTCGTCCTGCCGGACTACTCGTTCGCAGCCTGTTTCTGCGACTGGTATTTTTGCGGCGTGGCCAAGCTGTACAAAAGGGAACTGCACGACGCTTTCGGTTATTACGATCCCGCCTACACGGTCCAGGACCACGACATGTATCTCCGCTTCGCCATGGGCGGAGCCAGGTTCGTCCACGTGCCCCGGGTGCTGGTCAGCGTGCGCACCCACGACAAGGACAGGCTGGTCCACAACCACAGCCCGGAAGGCATGAGCAGGCTCTATCGGGAGTCCTCCCGGCTGGTGGTCAAGGCGAGGGAACATCTCGCCGGGCCCGGGGCGAACCCTCGGGCCGGCGGTTGACCGGGGCCGGCGGCCCCGTCCCGCGCCGCGCTCCTTTCCGGCGACGGCCCAGGCCGGCAAGGACGCATGCGTCTGCGGCCGTCTCCCCGCGTCACCGATCGGTCAAGGCCTCGGCCAGCAGCGAGGACAGGAACTTGACGTCCTTGCCCAGGCCGTAGTGCGTATTGATGTTGTCCAGTTGCGTGTGGCAGTTCTCGCAGGCCGTGACCACGACGTCCGCGCCGCTCTCGCGCATCTGGTCGGCCTTGACCCGGGACGAGCGCATGCGGAAATCGAGGGTCTCCTCGCCCATGGCCACGAGCCCCCCTCCGCCGCCGCAGCACCAGTTGTACCTGGGGTCCGGCGACATCTCCCGGAAGTCCTCCACGATGCTGCCGAGGATCAGGCGCGGCTCGTCGTAGACGCCGCCGTTGCGGGCGATCTGGCAGGGATCGTGGTAGGTGAAGGAGCCCGGGAGTTTTTTGACCCGGATGCGTCCTTCCCGCAGGTAGCGGGCGTGGACCTCGGTCAGGCTGACCACCCGGAAGGGTTGCCCGCCCGAAAGCTGCTTGGCCACGCGCACGGCCGTGCCGCATTCGCAGATGCAGACCTCCTTGACGCCGAGCCGCCTGGCCTCGTGGACGATGCGGTCCAGGATGCGCCTGGTCTTGGCCGGGTCGCCCACGAACGCACCGAAGTTGACGGCCTCGAAAAAGCTCAGGCTCCAGTTCTCGCCGGCGGCGTTGAACACGGCCGCGGCCGGGATGATGGAATGGGCTCCGGCCAGGGCCACGTAGAGCATGTCCGCGCCTTCCACTTCCGTGGGGATGGGCGTCGCGCCGGCTTGGACCCGCCAGCGCTCCACCACCTTGGCTTCCAGGCGCTTGACGCCTTCCAGGAATCCCGCCTTGAGGGCGTCGATGTTCTCGCCCTTGGCGATGGACACGTCGGCCAGCATGGCCAGTATCTCCGGCTCGGCCTGGGCCCCGACGAGCAGGAGCTTGGCGATGGACAGGATCTGCTGGGTGTCGACGCCGAAGGGACAGCAGACCATGCAGCGCCGGCAGCCGGTGCAGGAATAGGCCGCCTCGCGCAGTTCCTCCAGGGCGGCGTCGGTGAGGGGCTTGGCCTCGCCGAGCGCGGGCAGCAGGCGGCCCTGGGCGGTGAAATGGCGTTTGTAGACGCGCCGCACCACCTCGGCCCGGTAGGCCGGGGCGTAGCGGGGCTGGGACAGGGAGGCGTAGGCGTGGCAGGCCGGGGTGCACAGGCCGCACCGGGAGCAGGTCTCGAGGTTCAGGACCATCTCCCGCGTGAGCTTGGAGCCGAAAAGACGCAGCAGTTCGTCGCGGACCGAGGCTTCCATGGCTAGCCCCTCCTTATCCGGTTGAGGGCGAAGGTGAAGATGGCGTGCATGAGCTTGGTGAAGGGAAAGGCCATGAGCAGCAGGTCGGCGCACAAGACGTGGGCGACCAGCATGAAGGTATGCCCGGTCCCGTCCACGGAGGCGATGGAGGGCCGCAGCGTGACCAGGCTCCAGAGGTAGGCCCGGTAGTCGTTCACGGACATGGTGGAGTAGTCGTACCAGTTCCTGGCCCAGTCCATCTGGGAGCCGAACAGCACGGTGAGGAAAAAAAGGGCCAGGAGCAGGTAGTCCTCGGGCACGGACAGGTCCTTGGTGGGGGAAACCAGGCGCCTTGAGAAGAAATAGAGCAGGCAAAGGAGCATGGCGAGCCCCACCGCGCCCTTGCCGAGGAAGATGGCGTGGGGGACGGCCTGGAGCGGCGGGATGTCGGCCACCAGTTCGAGATGGCCGAGAACGAGGGCGAGAAGGCCCAGGTGGAAAAGGGCCAGGGCGACCCAGAGCACGGGGTTGTGGCGCAGCACCGTGGGCAGGAGCAAGGCGTCGGCCAGGGCGTAGGCCCAGCCGGGCTTTTGCGTCGGGTACACGGCCAGGGGCAGGCCCAGCCGGGGCCGGCGCAGCAGCCCGGCCAGCCGCCAGAGCGTGCCTGCCGCGAACACGCCGACGGCCAGGTAGGTCATGGGCACGAGGACGATATAGGTCAGCGTCGCCATGGCGTCGGTTCTCTCCCTGGGGGGCCGGGGCAGGCCCGGCCCCCGGTGGCGTTACTTCAGGCGTTTGATGAAGAAGCTGACTTCGCCGCCGGCTTCCTCGGTTTCGAGGATCTGATGCCCGCTGGTCTTGGCCCAGGCCGGGAAATCGGTCAGGGCCCCGGGATCGGTGGTGACGGCCTTGACGACCTGGCCCACGGCGACCTCCTTGATGCCCTTGCTGATCTTGACCACGGGCATGGGGCAGGGGAGGTTTCGCAGGTCGATCTCCTTGGCGAATTCCATGGCGCTCATACGGTTCTCCTTGAGGTTGATCGTCAGATGAAAAGCTGCACCTTGCTGCCCATGGCCTGTTCCAGGAAGGTGGCCACGCCGCAGTAGAGCAGGTCCGGGTAGTCGAGCATCTCCTGGCGCGTAAATCCCATAAGGCTCATGGACAGGTCGCAGATGCAGATCCTGACGCCGAGCTCGGCGGCCAGGTCGATCATCTGGGGCAGGGAGGCGACGTTTTTTTGGGCCATGAGCCCCTGCATCATCCTGGTGCCCAGGCCGCCGAAGTGCATCTTGGACAGCTTGGCCGCCGGCGCGCCCTTGGGCAGCATGGCCCCGAACATGGTTCCCATCATGTCCTTGCCGGGAGCGGATTTTTTGGGGTCGCGCAGAAGCGGCGTGCCCCAGAAGGTGAAGAACATCATGACCTCCATGCCCATGGCCGCCGCGCCGGTGGCGATGATGAACGAGGCCAGGGCGCGGTCGAGGTCGCCGGAGAAGACCACCATGGAGAGCTTGTTCTCCTGTCCTCCCTGCTCCAGGCTCTCCACCCTGGCCCGCAGTTCCTCGAGCTGTTCCGTCAGTCCGGCATCCATTGGTACCTCCGTGGATAGAGATGTGCGTGAATAGTTAGAAAATTTGTAATCACAAATAGTTGATGTTCAAATGATGCTTGTTTTGATATTGCCATGAAACAAATAGGCCAAAAGCATCTCCCGCCGCAGGCGTAGCCTTGCCAGCCAGGCGGGCTTGGCCGGCAAGGCCGGCATCGACGCTGTCGTTGCGCCCGCGACACGCGCCGGACGGTTTTTCGGGTGCCGGCCTGTCGCCCAAGGGCAGGGTGCGCGCCCGGCGTCCAGGTGGCCCGGGCGGATACGCCGGCATCCGTACACGCCCGGCAGACGGACCCGGCATCCGGCCGGGCGAGGGATCGTGAATGTCATGAAGCCTGTTTTTGCCGTTCATGCTGCCAGGAAATCCATATTGTTGACGTAATTAGTGAATACTGTGAAATATTTTGTCAAAAAAAAGGACTAGGCCGAAGCCTCGCCCACGCGTTCCATGGCCGCCTTGAGCAGGTCCAGGGACTGCAGCACCATGTGCCGCCGGTCCGGGGCGATGGCCGCGAGCACCGCGTCGCGCAGGGCGCGCTGCCTGTCGGCGATCTCCTGGCGCAGCTTCTGGCCGGCCGGGGTCAGGGCGAGCAGCACCACCCGGGAGTCGGCCGGGTCGGCCACCCGGACCAGGAGGTTTTTTTCGGCCAGGCCGCTGACGAGCTTGGTCACGCGGCTGCGGGCGATGCCCAGGCTCGCGGCGATGCCCTTGGCCGTGAGGTAGCGCTCCTGGCCGAAGAGCGTCAGGCAGCGCAGTTCGGCCTGGGGGATGCCGCACTGCTCGGCCAGGGAGGCGTGGCTGTCCGAGCAGCACTGGTGGAGCTTGTCCAGCATCTGGCTGAAGTGCCGCCGCTCCTGCTGGGTCAGTTCCCTGGCTTCGCCATGTTCGTTCATGGTATGAAATATATCCGGACGGGCCAGGCTTGTCAACAGGGCGGCCCCTTTCCCCGCCACCCCCGCTTTGGTATCCAAGGGAGCGCGCCGCCGGAGCGCGCCTTTCTGCAACCCTCGAATCAAGGAGGCGGCCATGGCCAAGTTCCTCTTCACCCTGTCCTGCGGTCCCGAAGCCCCGGTGCGGGCGGTGCGCGCCATGTTCCTGGCCAAGGTCGCGGCCGGCAAAGGCCACGAGGTCACGGTCTTCCTGCTCGACGACGCCGTCTACTGGGCCAACCTCGGCATGGCCGAGAAGGTGCGCATCCCCACCGGCGACGCCATGATCGACCAGATCCGGGAGCTGCAGGCCAAGGGCGTCAAGATTCTCGTGTGCAAGCCCTGCGCCGAGGCCCGGCTCATCGGCGGCGACGACCTGCCCCAGAACTTCGAGATCAGCACCGCCTCGGTCATGATCGACATCGCCGTCGAGGCCAAGGTCTTTTCGTTCTAGATTATTGCGGTCCGTTGTGGACGGTCGCGGCCGCCTGCCCGCCCGGGGCGTGCCGGCGGCCGCCGCGCCGGAGGGATCCATGCTTTCGGTCGTCACCTACACCTACAACGACCACAGCTTCGTGCTGGAGACGCTGCGCCGGCTGGAACGCTTCCAGGCCGTCGTCGGCCAGGTGGTCGTGGTGGACGACGGTTCGGCCGAACCCTTCGCCGCGCCGCCCGGCCCCCTCTCAGGCCGCCTGGCCGTGGCGCGCCACGAGGCCAACCAGGGGCCGGGCCTGGCCAAGCGCACGGGGCTCGCCCTGGCCTCGGGGCCGTTGATCCTGTCCGTGGACAGCGACATCGCCTGGGACGCGCTGTGGCTCTACAGCGCCCTGGAGCGCGTCCGGGAGCCGGACGTCGGCATCGTCGGCGCGCGCATCGTGGAGAAAAACCACGGCGACAGCCTGTCCGCCGCCCTGCACTGCGCCTCCCTGGCCAGGCTCGGCCAGGGGCGCGACGAGGGCTTCGCCCGGGGCGGCATCTGGCTCACGCGCAAGGAAGTCTACGACGCCGTGGGCGGCCTTGGCGACTACGGTCGGGCCACCCACGAGGACTGGCACCTGTGCCGCAAGGTGCGGGAACGCGGGCTGCGCGTGGTCGTCAACGACCGGGGGACCGTGTTGCAGACGCGCCGCATCGGCCGGTCCCAGTGCGTGCGGCGCGACGCGCTCTATCTTGCCGACGGCTATGCCGGCCTCATCGCCCGGGAGGAGCCTTCGGCCCTGCTCTCGGTCATGACCCTGGAGCTGGAAGAGGCCCTGGCCGTGGCGCAAACGGGCGACTGCCCGCTTTTGGTCTACCTCAAGATCGCCACCTACGCCGCCGTGTTCGCCCGCTGGGAGGGCCGGTTCGGGGGGCACGGCGCGGCGGCGGCCGTGGCCGAGGCCTTCGCGTCCTATCCGGCCATCGTGCGCGCGATCGTCGCGGATTGCGGCCTGTCCCTGCCGGCGGCCGAAGCGGAGCCGGGGCCGCTGGCGGAAATCTTCCGCTACGTGGCCGAAATCGTGGGCCAGGCGCGCCTGCGCCGGCTCGACGAAGCCGTCCTGCCCCGGGCTCTGGCCGAGGAAGCGGCCGGGCGGCGCGATTTCCATTTCATGGGCTGACCAGCCGTACCGAATAGCGTTTTGCGGCCATGGTTCAATCCGGTCCGCCAAAACGCGTGCCGGCGGGGCTTGGGGTCCGCCCCTATTCCTTGCCTGAGCGGCCACGTTCCAGGGAAGGGAGCGACTCCGGGTTCTGGCGGACCGGTGAAGCGGTCTATGCCACATCAGACCGGGGGAGGCTTTGGAGCCAGGCGGCCAGGGATGGCCCCTGCGGCGTCCAGCCGAGCCGGCGGGCGTTGGCGGCCTGGACGAGGCTGTTCGAGGCCACGCCCAGGCGGGCCGCCTCGCCGTGCATCCGGATGGCCTCCGCCACCGGAAGGCTGACGGTCCTGCCGCCAAATCCCAGGTGTTCGCTGAGCATCCCGGCGATTTCCCGGAAGGAGTTGTGCCCGTTTTCCGCGAAGAAGAAGGAGCCGCCCGGCGCTTTCTCCATGGCCAGGAGATAAAGGTCCACGAGGTCGTCGATATGCACGTTGGAGTAGCGGTTTAGGCCCTGGCCGAAATAGACGCCCGCGCCGATTTGCCGGGCCAGGGCCGTCAGCTTGGGCAACTGGTCGCTGTCGGGCTGCAGGCCCCGCCCCGTACCGTAGATCATGGACGGACAGACGACCACGGTCCGGATGCCTTTTTCGATGGCCGCTTGGCGCACGTACCGGTTCATGTCCACCCGGGGCCGGCGGAAGGAAACGGGCTCGAAGAAGCCGTCCTCGCTTAGGGGGACGGAAGCGGCGTATTCCCCGTCGGCGTGGTCCGCGACGATGGCCGAGCCGCTGGTGTGGATCAGGAGCTTTCCGCTGCGCTGGAGGGCGGCGACGAGCGTCAGCACGGCCCCCGGATGGTCGGCGCTGGCGGCGTGGATCACGGCGTCGGCCGCCCGGGCGGCCTTTCCCAGCGCCTCGGGGTCGTCCAGCGTGCCGGGCAGGGGGATGACGCCGCGCCGTCGCAGCAGCGGCAGCTTCCTTTCGTCCCTGACCAGTCCCGTCACCTCGTGTCCCAAGGCCAGCAGCCTTTCCGCAAGGGAGCCGCCGATGTACCCCGTCGCTCCGGTGAGAAATATCTTCATGTTGCGCCTCCGTGCCGTCGTCGCGTTTTTCGATCTTTTGCGCCTGCGCCGTCAGCCGGCGCGGCGGGACCGGTTCTCCAAAAGCCTGGTCATGTTCCCCGCTTCGAGGGCGGCGAACGCCGTCGTCGCCGCCTCCCCGGACAGGGAGAGGTCCGGGTCGAGGCCTTGCCCGAGGCGTTCGAGCTGCATGTTGTTCCAGGACATGAACTGGAGGATGTCGAACCGCTTCTCGAAGCTCGGCAGGTGATCGATTTCGCCTGCGAGCAGACGCCCCGGCCCATCGGGGTCCGCGATCATGGGCCGGCCCACGCCCACCATGTCGAGAGCTTCTTCCTCGAGGGCCTCGGCCATGGCCGACGCGGACCGGAAGCCGCCGACAACCATGACGGGCATGGCGGCCGCCCGGCGCACGTCCTTGGCGAAGTTAACGAAATAGGCCTCCCGGGCCATCGTGCTCTGGCGGCGGCCGTCCTCGCCATCCTCTCCGAGGGAAAGGCCCATCATTTTCGGGCGTTCCAGGGAGCCGCCGGAGAGTTCCAGCAGATCCACCAGCCCCTTGCCTCCGAGCATGGCGACCAGGGCGGCGCACTCGGCGTTGGTGAAGCCGCCGCGCTGGAAATCGGAGGAGTTGAGCTTGAGGCCGATGGGAAAGCCGGGCCCCACCGCCTCGCGTACGGCGGCCAGGACTGCCAGCAGGAAGCGGGCCCGGCTTTCCAGCCCGCCGCCCCATGCGTCCTCGCGCCGGTTGGTCAAAGGGCTTAAAAATTGCGAAATCAGGTAGCCGTGGGCGGCATGGAGCGTGACGCCGGTGAATCCCGCCTCGCGGACCTTGCCGGCGGCAAAGGCGAACTGCCGGATGGCGCGCTCGATCTCCTCCCCGGTCATGGCCCGGGGCGGGGCAAAGCGCAGGCCCGTGCCCCGGAGCACGTCGAGTTCCACTACCGACGGGGCCAGCGGGGCGGGATTGATGGCGGCGTCGACCTGCCGACCGGTATGGCTGAGCTGGGCCCAGAAGTGCGCCCCGCCGGAGCGGCCGGCGGCGGCCAGTCCGGCCAGGCGCTCCTGGCCGCCGTCGTCGTGGACGACGATGTTGCCCGGCCGCTCCAGGTGGTCGGGGTCGACCTGGATGTTGCCGGAAAAAAGCAGCCCGACGCTCGACGTCGCCCAGCGTCGGTAGAGTGTTTCCAGTTGTGGCGTGGCGTGGTTGTCCGCGTCGGCCAGGCCTTCGCTCGTGGCCGCCTTGCACAGGCGGTTGGCCAGGGTGACGCCGCAGGGCAGCGTGAGGGGCTGGCTGAGGGGATGGGCCATGGACCTCTCCTTTGCCCGGCCTTGATTCCCGGAAAACGTTGCGGGACGGCGGCCGAGGCGCTATGTTCGGTTCGTTCGACAGCGCTTGCTGTCGTTTGAGCGACAGTGATCGCTGTCGTATGGTTTGTCAAGCGGAAAGGGGACGGGAATGGCGAAGACGTGGTCGGCGGAACATCCGAAAGCGGCGCTTCTGGCGCGAAAGCGTGCCGTGATCGTCGCGGCCGCCCTGGAGGCGTTTCTGGAAGCCGGGTATGCGGAGGCGTCCGTCAACAGGATCGCCGCCGCGGCGGGGGTATCCATCAAGACGCTCTACCGGCATTTCGAGAGCAAGGACGAGCTATTCAGCGCCGTCATGCAGGCGGCCTGCGGCAGGACGCCCGGCCAGGAGGCGCAGCGGGAGCCGCCGGCCTGGTACGGCGAGCCGCCGGCCGAGGCCCTGCCCCGGGCCGGGGAGGCGTATCTGCGCCATGTCCTGTCGCCCCGGCAGTTGGCGCTTTATCGCGTGGTCATCCGGGACGCCCCCCGGTTTCCCGAGCTCGGCCGGCGCTACCACGAGGAGACGACCGGCGGCCGCGACGCCGTGTTCGCGGGCTATCTGGAGCTGTGGTCGCCACGCGAGGGTTGGGTGGTGCGCGACAGGCACGGCGCGGCGCAAGTCTTCGCCGGGCTGCTCAAGGCCCGGATATTCGACGAGGCCGTGCTGGGGCTGGGCGAGGCGTGGGACGAGGCCATCGCCGGACGGGCCCGGGAGGCCGCGGGCCACATGCTGCTGCTGCTGCGCGCCGGGCGGCTGTGAAAGGGGCGAACCCCGGCGTGCGAAGGTGTTCCCTAGGCGTTCATGGCGCGGCGCAGCGCCTCGAAAATCCTGTCGTCCGTGGATTGGGCGACGTTGAAGCGCATGAAGCCGCTCGCCGTGCGCGACGGACTGAAGGCGTTCCCCGGGGCGAGGATCACGCCGTCCCGCAGGCAGGTCCGGGCCACGGCGGCGGCATCCAGGCCGTCGGGCAATCGGCACCAGACGAACATGCCGGCCCGGGGCACGAGCCAGGGCCGCACCTCCAGAGGTTCGAGCCGGGCTACCACGCGTGCCATGGCCACGGCGAGCCGCGCCCGCACTGTTTCCATGTGCCTGCGATAGCCGCCGTCGGTCAGCGCCGCCAGCAGGAGGTCGGCGGACAGCCGGCCGCCGCCGAAATTCGTCGCGATCTTGAGGTCCGTGAGGGCCTCGATCCACTCGGGCCGCCCGGCGATGAAGCCGCAACGCACGGCGGCCGAGAGCGTCTTGGAAAAGCCGCCCACATGGATGACCCGCGAGAGCCCGTCGAAGGCGGCCAGCCTCGGCGCGGGCGCGTCCTCGAAATCGGCGAACGCGTCGTCCTCCACGATCACCAGGTCCGCGCGGTCGGCGAGCGTCAGGAGCCTGTGCGCCGTCACGGGCGAGAGCACCGCGCCGGTGGGGTTTTGGATCGCGGCGTTGGTGACGTACAGCCGGGGCTCGTGCGTCCGCAGGGCGGCCTCGAAGGCCGCGACGTCCGGCCCGTCCGGCGTGCAGGGTACCCCGGCGACCGTGACCCGGTGGGCCTTGAGCAGGGCGTGGAAGTTGAAATAGCAGGGGTCGTCCACCAGCACCGTGTCCCCGGGCTCGAGCAGGAAACGGCAGATGAGGTCCAGGGCATGGGTGGCGGATTCGGTCAGCAGGATGCGGTCCGGCCCGGCTTCGACGCCGCTGGCGGCCAGCCGCCGGGAAAGGACCTGGCGCAGGGCGGGCAGGCCTTGTGGCGGGGCGTAGTCCGCGAGGGCGGCGGCCTCGGCCCGGGCCAGGGCGCGCAAGGCCCGGCGCATTGTCGCTTCGGGCATCCATGAGGCGGGAAGCCAGCCGCAGCCCGGCTTGAGCACGTTATCGCCGGCCTCCAGGGCCTGGCGCGAGATCCACAGCGGATCGACCTCCCGGTCGAGTCGCGGCCCCATGGCGGCCAGGGCCAGGGGCGCGAGCGGGCCGGACACGTAAAAGCCCGAACCGGGGCGCGACTGGACCACGCCCTGGGCCGCCAGCCGTTCGTAGGCCTCCACCACGGTGGATACGGAAAGCCCCATGGCCTTCGCCTGGGCGCGCACCGAGGGCAGCCGCACTCCGGGAAGCAGCGCCCGCGCCGCGATCCGGTCGCGGATCGCGGCCATGACGCGTTCGATCCGCGTGCCGACGCGCCTGTCTTCCGGGTCCTTTCCCATCCGTTATGCTCCAACGACCAGAACAGTTTTGCCGGATTGTGTTGGATTGTCCCTGGAAGGTCAACGCCCCTTGCCCGAAGGAAACGGGAAAAAGCGGGGCGCGCATGGACAGGACGACCATCGGCTGGGTCAACGGATGCATCGGCATGGTGATTTTTTCCGGCTCGCTGCCGGCCACGCGGGCGGCGGTCATGGGCTTCGAGCCCTTTTTCCTCACCGCGGCCCGGGCGGCCGTCGCCGGGCTCCTGGCCCTGGCGCTCCTGGTCCTGCTGCGGCAGCGGCGTCCCGACAGGCGGGACCTGCCGCCGCTTGCCGTGGTGGCCGGGGGCGTGGTCATCGGGTTTCCGCTGCTGTCGGCTCTTGCCTTGCGCCATGTCTCCGCCGCCCATTCGCTGGTTTTCATCGGCCTCCTGCCCCTGGTCACGGCCGTTTGCGGCGCGTGGCGCGGCGGCGAGCGCCCTGGTCCGGCCTTCTGGGCCTTCTCGGTCCTCGGCGGCGTCCTGGTCGCGGCCTACGCCGCCGGCCAGGGCGAAGCGTCGCTCCCGGGCGACCTCCTCATGTTCGCCGCCGTCCTCGTCTGCGGCCTGGGCTACGCGGAAGGCGGCCGGCTCTCCCGCCGGCTCGGCGGCTGGCAGGTCATCTCCTGGGTCCTGGCGCTCTCCCTGCCCGTCACCCTTCCCCTGGCCGTGTGGGCCATGCCGGGGTCCTTCGCGGCCGTGGACGCGGCGGCCTGGGCCGGGCTGGCCTACGTGTCCCTTGGCAGCATGTTGCTCGGCTTCGTGTTCTGGTATCGCGGCCTGGCCCTTGGCGGCATCGCGGCCGTGGGGCAGTTGCAACTGCTCCAGCCCTTTCTCGGCCTCGTCCTGGCGGCCCTGCTGCTCGATGAGGCGGTGAGCCCGGCGATGCTCATGGTCGCGCTCGGCGTCGTGGCCTGCGTGGCCGGGGCGCGGAAGTTCGCCGCCTGACCCGGGCAGAATCTTTTTTGGGGACAGCCTGGAATAAAAGGGTTCGGAAGGCGTATGTCGAGTGAACCACCTTTGCGTCACGGGGATGGGATGGACAAGGACATTTCGCTGCTCATGGCGGAAATCCCGCATCTGCGCCGGTATGCGCGGGCGCTGGCCCGCGACCCGCAGACGGCCGAGGATCTGGTGCAAAGCTGCCTGGAGCGGGCGCTTCGCCGCTTCCACCAATGGCAGCGGGACCGGCGCTTGCGCCCCTGGCTGCTGGCCATCATGCACAACCTCCATGTCAGCGCGATCCGCCAGCGCGCCGGCGAGCCCGCGTCCGTGCCGCTGCACGAGACCATGGCCGCGGCCACGGCTGGCGACCAGGAGTCGCGGTTCGACGCGAAGCGCGTGCTGGAGGCGGCGCGGGAGCTGCCGGAAGACCAGCGCCTGGCCGTCCTGCTCGTTGGCGTCGAGGAAATGAGCTACAAGGACGCGGCCGAGATGTTGGGCATCCCCGTCGGCACCTTGATGTCCCGCCTGCACCGCGGGCGGGAGCAATTGCGCCGGCTGCTGGGACTGACCAAGGTCGTGCCCCTGCCTCAGCGGGCGAAGTGACCAGGGAGGACGGAAGCCATGAGCGCCGACCGACACCGTGCCGTGACCATCGAAGAACTGCATGCCTACGTCGACGGGCAACTGCCCCGGGAGCGCGTCCCCGAGGTCGAGGCCCGTCTGCTGGCCGATCCGCTGGCGGCGGCCCAGGTACGGGACTATCAAGCCATAAACGCGGCCCTGCGCGCCGCCTTGGATCCGGGCCTGCCTGAAGCCGGGGATACGCCGTCGCCGCGGCCGGCTCTCCTGCCGGCCCGTCGCCGCGCGTGGCTGCGGATGGCCATGGCGGCCGCCTTCGCCGGCCTGCTCCTCGGCGGGGCCGGCGGCTGGCTGTCGCGCGGCTATCTGCGGGGCGACGTGCCGGAGATGCAGGCGTTGGCCCGTCACGCCGCGGCGGCCTACCAGGTGTTCGCCCCGGACGTGATCCATCCCGTGGACATGGCGGAGTCGGACCGTCTGACGGCCTGGCTCTCCAACCGCATGAACATGGATTTCCCGGTCCCGGAGCTGAGCCAGGCCGGCTTCAGGCTGGTGGGCGGCCGGCTCATGGTGGGCGACGGCCGGCCGGCCGGCATGCTCATGTACGAAAACGGCCAGGGCCGGCGCATCGTGCTCTACGTGCGCAACGACCTGCCGGCCGGCGATCCGACCAGGATGCGCCACGAAAGCACGGCCGCCGGCGCCACGGTCTACTGGCGGGACGCGGCGGCAGGCTTCGCCCTGGCCGGCGGCTTTCCCGAGCCGGAGCTGCGCTCCATCGCCAACCTCATCCGCGCCCGGTTCACGTCCTAGACGACGCGATAAATCCCGCTCCTCAGGGAATAAAGGCCACCCCTTCGTCGTATATGTCCGTGAAGGGATGTCTTCGGCTCCACGGCCGCCCCGTCTGGGAACGTCCCCGGGCCGGGCGGCCCTGGCCGAACAGGAACGCAACAACCTCGGGAGAACACCATGAAGAAGATCCGGACAGCGATTTTCGGCGCGCTCGTCGCCGCCATGGCCTTCGGCGCGACGGCGGCCTTCGCCCAGGAAACGCTCTATCTCTACGGCCCGGGCGGGCCGTATCCGGCCATGCGCGAAGCCGCGGCCGCCTTCGGCCAGGCTCGCGGCGCCCATCTTGAAGTGACGGCCGGCCCTACCGGCAAATGGCTGGACAAGGCCAAGGGGGACGCGGACCTCATCTTCAGCGGCGCGGAAAACATGATGACCGATTTCGTCAAGGCCATGGACGGCCGCATCGACGAGGCCAGCATCACCCCGCTCTACCTGCGCCCTTCGGCCATCCTCGTCAGGCCGGGCAACCCCAGGGGGATAAAGGGCGTTACCGACCTCTTCAAGCCGGGGCTCAAGGTCCTCGTCGTGCAGGGAGCCGGGCAAAACGGCCTGTGGGAGGATGTGGCCGGCCGCAAGGGCGACATCCGCAGCGTCAAGGCCCTGCGCGGCAACATCGTCGCCTTCGCCGCCAACAGCGCCGAGGCGAAAAGCCTCTGGACCGAAAGGACGGACATCGACGCCTGGCTCATCTGGAACATCTGGCAGGTGGCCAACAAGGACCTGGCCTCGCTGGTGCCCACGGAAAAGGACTACACCATCTACCGGGACTGCGGCGTCGCCCTGACCAGGCAGGGCAAGGAAAAGCCCCTGGCCAGGGAGTTCGTCGCCTTTCTGCAGTCCAAGGAAGGCGCGGCCATCTTCGCCAAGTGGGGCTGGCTGACCGACGCGCCCCGCTGAACCCGCCGTCCTCGCGGCGGCGGGCGCGGGCCTTCCCGCGTCGACCTCCCGGGCAAGGGGCCGCCGCGACGAGGACGGTCCGGGCCCGGCGGGCGGGACAGGCGCGGGAAGATCCGCGCGCAGGCGAGGCAGGGCAGGGGGACGGCCTGGGAAGGGCCCCCTGCCCTGCGGCGCTCGGCGGAAGCCACAGCAACAGGCGGGCGAAACGACGCCTTGCGTCACAGTGAAATGCGTGACCGCCAGCAAGGTGCTCATGGTGGGCAGGTCCAATGTAGCAAGATAGGATTTTTTCGCCATAGTGCATGTATATTGGAATATTGTTTTCCGGGAAGCGTATATCCTTGCAGAGCATTTTTATTTGCAAGGAGGCAACATGAGACGTCACTGCGTGCTGGCCCTGGGATTTGTTTTGGCATTTGCGGCGGCGGCCTGGGCCGCGGACCTGGCCGCCCCGTCGCCGAACGGCCTGAAGATGCCGCCGGGCTTCGAGAACTGGGCGGTGATTTCCATCTCGCACCGTCTGGACAACAAGAGCATGCGCGTCATCCTCGGCAACGACGTCGCCGTCAAGGCCGCGCGCGGCGGGCGGATAAACCCCTGGCCGGACGGGGCCATCCTGGCCAAGGTGGTCTGGAAGGAGAAGCCCGAGGAGGGCTGGCCGGACGCCATCGCCCCGGATGCGCTGGTACATGCCGAATTCATGTACAAGGACAGCAAGCGGTTCGCGGCCAACGGCTCGGGCTGGGGCTGGGCGCGCTGGCTCGGCAAGGAGCGCCGGCCCTACGGCCAGGACGCCGGGGTCGAGGGCGAATGCATCCGCTGCCACGCCCCCGTGCGCGACAGGGACTGGGTCTTTAGCGTTCCGGCCCCCATGCCCTGACCGGGCCGGGCCTCCCCGGTGTCGCCGGCCGGCGCGGCGACGCGAACACCAAGCGCCTGGGCCGGCGGCCGGCCCAGGCGGAGCCGTTTCCATGAAGCATCGGCGCATCTTTTCCAGGCCCCTGTCCTTCCGTGGTTCCCTGCTCGTCGTGCTGGCGTCGCTCGGCGTGGTGTTCTCGCTTTTGGGGGCGACCGTCATCGGCCTTCTTTCCCGCAGCGAACTGGAGCGCACGACGGGCGACAACCTGGAAGACCTCGCCTTCCAGATGGCCGACAAATTCGACCGGGGCATGTTCGAACGGCAGCGGGAGATCGTGCTGCTGGCGCGCCGTTCCGTGCTGCGGGACCCGGCCGTGTCGACGGCGCGCAAACGGGCCGCGCTGGAGGATGCCAAGGCGACGCTCCCCATCCATGCCTGGATCGCCGTGGTCTCGCCCGAGGGGCGGGTGGTCGCGGCCACCGGAGGCGTCCTGGAAGGGCAGGACATTTCCGGGCGCCCCTGGTTCCAGCCCGGGCGCAAGGGGCCTTTCGTGGGCGACGTGCACGGCGGGGCGCTCCTGGCCGGCTGCCTTCCGGCCCCGGCGGACGGCAACCTCCGCTTCGTCGACGTGGCCGCCCCCCTGCTGTCCGAAGACGGCCGCCTGGTCGGCGTGCTGTGCTCGCACCTCACCTGGGAATGGGCCAGGGAGGTCGAGGAGTCGCTTTTTCGCGACCTGAAGCGCGGACGCGACATCGAGCTGTTCGTCTACAGCGGCGCGGGCGAGCCGCTGCTCGTGCCCGCGGGCTCCCGCCCCGGGCAGTGGCCCCGCCTCGACGTCCTCTCTCCGGGCCGGCGCAACGCGGCGGGAAACGCCGTGCTGCGCTGGCCCGACGGCGAATACGTCACCGGCTTCGCCCCGGAAGGCGGCTACCGCGACTATCCCGGGCTGGGCTGGACCGTGCTCGCCCGGCAGAAGACCGCCGTGGCCTTCGCCCCGGCCCAGGCCCTGCTCGTCAGGGCGCTTTTCGTCGGCGGGGCCATCGGCCTGCTGGCCGTGCTGCACGGGCTTGCCGCCTCCGGGCGGCTGACGCGCCCGCTGGCCTCCATCGGCCGGGCGGCCGAGGCGATCCGCCGGGGCGATCTGGGCGTGCGCATCCCCCTGCTCGACAGCCCGGCGGAACTGGCCGCCCTGTCGCAGTCCCTGGGCACCCTCGTGGCCGCGCTGCTCTCCAAGAACCAGGCCTTGTCCGCCGTGCGCGCGTCCCTGGAGGAAAAGGTCCGGGAACGCACGGCCGCGCTGCTCAACAACCAGCAGTTGCTGCTGCAGACGCAACGCATCGGCAGGATCGGCGGCTGGACACGCAACAGGGAGGGCACGTCGCGGCAGTGGACGGCGGAAATCTTCCGGCTGCTGCGCCTGCCCGAGGGCCCGACCCCGGATGCGCGCGTCGTGGGCATGCTGTTCGCGCCCTCGGACCAACGGCTCCTCGAAGACGCCATGGAGAAAGCCTGGCGCGACGGCGAAGCCTTCGACCTGAACCTGCAGCTCGCGGACCGAGGCCAGGGACGCCGCTGGCTGCGCGTCATGGGCAAGCGGGACGTGGCGCAAGGCCCCCCCGCCCTTTCGGGCATCGTGCAGGACGTCACGGACCAGGTCCTCTTGGAGGAACTGCACGAGGACATGGACCGCATCGCCCGCCACGACCTGAAGTCCCCCCTCAACGGCATCGTCACGCTGCCGCAATTGATGCTGGAAGACCCCAACCTCACGGACGAGCAGCGGGAATACCTCAAGATGATCCGCGAGGCCGGCGTCGGCATGCTCGACATGATCAACCTTTCCCTGGCCCTTTTTCGCATGGAGCAGGGGACGTACGCCCTGTCGCCGCGACCGGTGGACATGCTCGAAGTGCTGCGTCGGGTGCTCGGCGACCAGACCGGCCTGATCCGTTCCAAGGGCCTGTCCGTGAGCGTGGCGTTCGAGGGCCGGCCCGTCGACGAAACGACGCAGGGTTTCGCCCTGGCGGAAGAGATATTGAGCTACGCCCTGCTCGCCAATCTGGTCAAAAACGCCCTGGAGGCCATGCCCGCCGGCGGCACGCTGCACGTCAACCTGAGCCGGAGACAGGATTTCTACGTCGCCTTGCGCAATGGGGGCGAAGTCCCGGCCGCGATTCGCGACAAGGTCTTCCAGAAATACGTCACCGGCGGGAAACAGGGCGGAACCGGGCTCGGCATGTACTCCGCCAGGCTCATGGCCAGGACCATGGGAGGGGACCTGCTGCTCGATGCGTCGGAATCTGGCCACACGACCTTGCGTCTTCGCCTGCCGCTGCCCGAAGTTCCGTAGGGACGGACAGACAATGCCGCGCGGCGCGTCCGGCCGGAGACGATGATCCCGCCAGGCGCGGCGGCTGCGGAACGGGGGAACGCGGCCCCTGCCGCGGGGACCGTCGGGGCCGAGGGGCCGCCCTGCGGGAAGCCCCTCGCCGTTTGCGCGGATGGCGGGCGGAGGTCAGGCCGGGCGCAGCCCTTCCTCGCCCTCCACGTAGGCGGCGTCGCAGGCCGGGCAGCGCAGGGAGGCGCCCAGCTTCTCGCCGCAGGCGCACATCCAGCCGATGCGCCGGGCCGGGTTGCCGACCACCAGCGCATGGTCCGGCACGTCGCGGGTGACTACCGAGCCCGCGCCGACGAAGGCGTAGCGCCCGATCACGTGGCCGCAGACGATGGTGCAGTTGGCCCCGAGCGTCGCGCCCTTGCGCACGAGCGTCTGACGCACCTCGTGCATGCGCGGGATATGGGCCCGGGGATTGAAGATGTTGGTGAAGACTATGGACGGGCCGCAAAAGACGTCGTCCTCCAGGGTCACGCCCTGATAGACCGACACGTTGTTCTGGATCTTGCAGCCGTCGCCCACGCTCACATCCGGCCCGACCACCACGTTTTGGCCCACGTTGCATTTGCGGCCGACCTTCGACCCCTTGAGCACGTGGCTGAAGTGCCAGATCTTCGTGCCCGCGCCCACGCTCGCGCCGGCGTCCACCAGGGCGGTGGGGTGCACGAAGTGGTCCGGCGCGTTCCCGGCCGGCGCATCCTCGGTCAGGGGCACGGGGAGGGAGCCGTTTTCCAGGGACTTCTGGCTGGCGTTGAGCACGCGCAGCACCCGCAGGCCCTCGTGGCCGTCAGTGCGGGCCGGCCGGCCAGAGGCCATGCAGTCCAGAAAGTGCTGGCACTCCAGACGCAAGGGCTCCCCTTGGGGGATGTCCACGCGCTGGGCCTCGGCCTTGACCGGCACGGGCATCTGATTCTCCCAGCGGATGGCGTGGGGGTAGAGCTGGAGCTTGTCGGCCCAGGGCAGGGTGTCGTCGAACACGGCCATCTTGCGCTCGCCGACCACCACCAGCTTCTGCTCCTTGAACGGGTGCAGCCAGGACACGAAGATGTGGGCCTTCATGCCCGAGGCGAAGTCCATGTGCGTGGTGGTCACGTCGGCGATGGCGTGGTGCAGGTAGTAGCCGCCGGTGGTCTGCACGGCGCTCGGCTCGCCGCCGGCCAGGGTCAGGATCATGGAGATGTCGTGGGGGGCGAAGGACCAGAGGATGTTCTCCTCGCGCCGGATTTTGCCGAGGTTCAGGCGGTGGGAGTAGATGTAGTCGATGCGGCCGAGCTCCCCGGCGGCGGCCATCTCCTTGAGCGCCAGGAAATGGGGGTGGTACTGGAGCAGGTGGCCGACCATGAGGGTGAGCCCCCGGCTCTCGGCCAGGGCGATGAGCTCGCGCGCCTCGGCCTCCACCAGGGTCATGGGCTTTTCCACCAGCACGTGCTTGCCGGCGGAAAGCGCCGCCTTGGCGATGGCGTAGTGGGTCTCGGCCGGCGTGGCCACGGCCAGGCCGGCGACGGACGGATCGGCCAGCACGACGGCCAGTTCCGTGGTGCGCGGCACGTCGGGCAGGGTGGCGGCGTAGCCGTCGAGGAGCGGGCGGCTCGGGTCGCAGATGTGGCGCAGAGCCCCCAGGTTGTGGAAGTTGCGCACCAGGTTCTTGCCCCAGTACCCGGCTCCGACCACGGCCACGCCCAGGGGGTTGGCCGGCTTTTCCGTGATGTCCGTCATGGCGGGGTTCCTTCTCGTGCCTGATCTCGAAAACAGGATAGAAACATGTTTTATGAAAAATAGTTACGTATTTTTCATGAATGCCGCACGGCCGTTTTGACGGCGGCGACGATCCCGTCCTGGACGTCGGCGGTCAGGTAGGGGTGCATGGGGAGGCTCAAGACCTGCTCGCTGGCGGCCAGGCTCTCCGGGAAGTCCCCGGGCGCGTGGCCGAGGCCGGCGAAGGCGGTCTGGGTGTGCAGGGGCTTGGGATAGTAGACCATGCTCGGCACGCCGGCCTCGCGCAGGGCGGCGGCCACGGCGTCGCGACGCGAAAGGCGCAGGGTGTACTGAGCCCAGGCGCAGCGGCAGCCCTCGGGCACGACGGGCAGGGTCAGGCCCGGCAGGCCGGTCAGGCCGGCGGCGTAGCGCGCGGCCGCGGCGTCGCGGGCGTCGAGCTCGCCCGGAAAGGCCGGCAGCTTGGCCAGGAGGATGGCCGCCTGCAGCGTGTCCAGGCGGCAGTTGAGGCCCACCCGCACGTTGTCGTACTTGTGCCCGCCCTTGCCGTGGACGCGGATGGAGCGCAGCGTCTCGGCCAGTTCGTCGTCGTCGGTGAGCACCGCACCGCCGTCGCCGAAGCAGCCGAGCGGCTTGGCCGGGAAGAAGCTGGTGGCCCCGGCCGTGCCCAGGGCGCCGGCCTTTTTGCCCTTGTACACGCCGCCGAAGCCCTGGGCCGCGTCCTCGAGCACGACCAGTCCGTGCTCCCGCGCCACGGCCGCGATGGCGTCGTAGTCCGCCGGCAGGCCGAAGAGGTCCACCGGAATGACGGCCTTGGGCCGCAGCTTGTAGGCCATGGCCGCCACGGGGAGGGGGTGCAGGGTGGGGTCCTGGGCCCTCACGGCGTGTATGGCTTGGGTCAGCCGGGCCGGGTCGATGTTGTAGGTGCGCGGGTCGATGTCCACGAAGACCGGGGTCGCGCCGAGCAGGGCGATGACCTCGGCCGTGGCGATGAAGGTGAAGGGGGTGGTGAAGACCACGTCGCCCGGGCCCACGCCCCAGGCCAGCAGGGGCATGAGCAGGGCGTCGGTGCCCGAGGCGCAGGACACGGCGTGGCGCGTGCCGGCGAAGGCGGCCAGGGCCGTCTCCAGCTCGGCCACTTCCGGGCCCATGATGAATTTGCCGTGGGCCAGCACGGCGTCCATGCGGGCGCGGATCTCGGGTTCGAGGACGGCGAACTGGGCCTTGAGGTCGATGAAGGGGATGGGCATGGGGGTTCCCTGGGCGCGCCTTTTTGCGGCGCGGCAACGAGTTGGCGTGGTCAGGCCGCGGGGCCGGCGGCGGTTCGTGCCGATTCGGGCCGGACCATGCAAGGCGCGGGCGGGGCGGCGCAGGGGCCGCGCCCGCCGGGGCGCGAAGGGCCGGCAGGAAAGAAAGTCGGGGCAAGGGCCATGGGGGCGGCATGCATCGCGACTGCGACACGGGCCGCCGGCGCGACGAAGCGCGAAGCAATATCCATGCGATACCAAAGGCGATCACGTTTGGCGCGGAGCGCTGCCGCTTCTTTCCTGCGATCCCCGGTCCGTGTCAAGTGGCGTCTCAGGCCTGCTTGCGACGCACAAGGACGAGGAAGGCGACCGTGAGCACGAAAAGGACAAGCACGGCCACGCCTTGGCGGCGATAGTCAGCGTCGAGCATCCAGGCTCCGGTGCTTTCGAGATAGCGGCCCCAGACCTCGGGCTGACTCTCCATGGGGCGGGACAGGTCCGCGCCGGCGTTGATGAAGCGCCACACCTTGGACACGGCCAGCGACAGGCCGGCAAGCGCCCAGGGGAACCAGGCGGGAAGGGGCAGCCGGTCGAGGACCAGGCAGGTCGGCAACACCAGAAAAGGCAGGAGGCCGATCATCTGGCGCGACAGGGGGTTGAGGCTTTGCAGCAGGCCGAAGGCCAGCACGGCCAGCCAGCCCGGCCCGAACCCCCGCGCCGCCCGGCAGGCCGGGGCGAACAGGCAGGCGGCGCACAGGAAGAAGGGCCCGAAATACAGGGTGTGGGCCACCAGGAATTCCCCAGGGCGCATCGTGCTGTTGACGACCACGGTGCGGGCGTACTCGAAGAAAAGCGCCACCCAGTCGTAGGCGGCCAGGCCCGGCACGAGCCGGGGCAGCGCGGTGAGGAGCGCGACCAGCCCGGCGGCCAGACCCAGCCGGACCAGCAGCGCCGGCCGTGTCAGGGCGCGGGGGGAAAAGCCGGCCGCCCGGGCCAGGCAGTAGACGCCGCCGGCGAGGAAGGCCAGGGCGACGGGCGTGGCCGGCAAGGGCGGCGAGACGGTCATGGCCAGGGTCAGCCAGGCCGCGCCCACGGCCAGCGCGGTCAGGCCCCCGGCCAGGGACAGGGGGAGCGTGGCGGGCGCGCCGTGCGCCCGGTCGGGCGGGGGCACGAAAAGCAGAAAGGCGAGGAGCCCCACGTTGGGGCCCACGAAGAAGCCGGCCAGGCCCGCGCCGAGCAGAAGCCAGGTCCGGCCGGCCAGGTACAGCCAGGCGAAAAGCGCCGCAAAGCCGAGGGAGGCGGTATCGAGCAGCACCGGGTAGTAGAAATTGTGCTTGAGCACGGCGTAGTTGCAAAAAACGCCCAGGCAGGCCAGCCACTTTCCCCGGCGGGACAGCCCGGCCAGATCGGCGCAGCGGCAGACGGCATAGGCCGCCAGGGTCAGCATGAGGATGTTCACGACCTGGAAGGCGACGATCACGTTGGGGATCGTAAGCGCCACGCCGGCGGCGGACATGGCGCCGCGCACCGCCAGGGCGGGCAGCATGCGCAGGTACACGGCCGTGCCGATGGAGACCGCGCCGCTTCGCACCTCGTCCAGGCGCGTGATGACCGCGCCGTAGGTGCGGCCGTCGAAGCCCAGGCCATCGCCGGCGAAGATGCGCTCGGAGACGAGGGTCAAAAGGACGGAGGCGGCCAGGACCACGAGCGTGGCCGCCAGGGTGTCGCGCCGGGAAGCGGGCGCGGTCACGGCAGAAACCGCCTGAGCCGGCGGCCGAGGAAGGTGGCCGCGCCGAGGGGCAGCCGGCGCCAGAGCCGGGAGACGGCCTCCATGGCCGGGGCGGCGTCGGCGTCGCCGGCCGGGTCGTCGGGGCGCTCGGGCCAGTCGCGCCTTGTCAGGGCATGGGGCACGGCCCCGAACCGGGTCTTGAAGACCGTGGGCCCCGCGCCGGGGCGGCCCCGGCCGAAGTCGAAGGTGGCCGCGCCGCGGGCCACGGCCGCCTCGAGCGCCCGCCAGTAGAGCAGGTTGACGGGGCTCACCGCATGGGCCGAGGCCAGGGAACTCACCCACACGGCCGTGTCCGCGTCGCCGTGGGCCACGCGGATCATGCCGGCCACGGGCTCGCCGTCGAGGGTGGCCAGGCTCACGGTCACGCGCCGGGGCTCGGCGGCGACGAGGGCGGCGAAAAAGGCCGAAGGATGGGGCGGGGTGCCGAGCTCGCGCATGTGGCGCTCGTAGACCCGGCAGAAGTCCGGCAAAAGCTCGCGGCCCTCGGCCACGGCCACGCCCGATTTCTCGGCCTTGCGCGTGCGGTTGCGGATCTCCGGGCGCAGGGATTTCCACAGCGTCTCGGCCGCGCCGGGAAGCGGCAGGCGGTAGGTGGAAAGCCCGGGCCAGTCCGGGTCCGGGGCGGCGGCCGCGGGCTCGCGCCAGGTCATGCGCCCGCCGGCGAGCTTTCGGGCAATGTTTTCCGCTTCCGCCGTCAGGGCCGCCGCCGCCTCGGAATCGTCGGCGGCCAGGCCCGCGGCCTGGGCGTGGGGCACGGAGAGCAGGCGCGCCTTGCCGGCCAGGCCCCGCACGAGGAAAAGGGGCAGCACGCCCCGGACGTCGCCCGTCTCGTCGCGGGCCATGAGATAGTGCGGCCGCTCGCCGTAGGCCGCGACCACGGCGTCGCGCCAGGCGAAGCGGTGGTAGAAGAGCGTTTCCGGGCGCAGGGCCACGAAGGCGTCCCAGGCGGCGCGGTCGGCCTCGCCGGCCAGGCTCACGCGCACGGGTGCTTCTCCGCCGTCTCGGCCGCCAGCTCCCGGGCGGTGACGAATCGGACGTCGAGGGATCCGAGCATCCGGTCCAGGGTGCGTTCGAGCCAGGGGCCGGTGCGGCGCAAAAACAGGCGCACCTTGAGCGGCATGTTGGGGAAGTGCGGCCGGGGCGCGATCTCGTAGGGGTGGAAATAGTAGGTGGCCGCGCCCTGGGCCAGGGCTCGGGAAAGCCCGGCCCGGCACCACCAGCCGCCGGCCACGCGGGTCATGATGCCCGTGGCGGCCGGAAGCCGCACCACCGGAAAGGACGGGATGGGCAGTTCCACCACCGGGTGGCCGCCGCGCCTGGCCAGGTCGTGGGCGGCCGGGCGGTAGGGTGTTTGCGGCGCGTCGGCCAGGCCCTTGAACTTGCCGAAAAGCGCCCGCGACGGGCACACCGAGGCGTCGTAGGAAAATCCCAACTCGTGGAGCGCGTCCAGGACCCAGGGCTCGATGATGAGGTTGGGCGCACGGTAGCCCGTCACCTCCCGGCCCGAGGCGTCTTCCAGCACGGCCTTGGCCCGGCGCAGGTCGTCGGTGAACCGGGGCCGCGCCGGCAGGTCCTCGTGATGCATGCCGTGGCTGGCCACCTCGTGGCCGGCCGCGACCACGTCCCGCACCAGGTCCGGATAGGCCTCGGCCATCTCGCCCAGGATGAAGAAGGTGGCCCGCACGCCCCGGCGGGCGAAAAGGGCCAGCACCCGGGCCATGGGCTCCCGGATCTCCCCGGCCGGGCGGTCGGAACCGTAACGGTCGCGGAAAAAGGCGGCCGTGTCCTTCCAGCGGGACCGGGGCGAGCCCGTGGCCCAGCGGCAGTGGTACCACTCGTCCATGTCCACGGTGACGGCCAGGGCGGGCTTACGCGTCACGGCGGCCTCCCCTGGGGCGCTCGCGCACGTCGCCGATGACGCGCGCCGGCACGCCGGCGGCGATGGCGAAATCCGGCACGTCGCGGGTGACCACGGCCCCGGCCCCGATCACGGCCCCCCGTCCCACGGTCACGCCCGGCAGCACCACGGCGTTGACCCCGAGCCAGGCTCCGGGCCCGATGACGACCGGGCCGCGCCTCGCCACGTCGTACTCCCGGGCGAGAAACGATGCGTTGGGGCTGGCCTCGGCCACCAGGGCCACGCCCGGGGCCAGGGAGGCCTCCTCGCCGATGCTGACCAGCCCCGGCCGGAAGCCGTCCACGGCCACGAAGCCGAGGTTGACGTAGGCCCGCGCCCCGATGCGGATGCCCGAGGCCCGCAGCAGCGCCAGGCGCAGCCCGGCCACGGGGCAGTGGGCGGCGGCGAAGCGCAACAGCGAACGCAGGACCTTTTGCGGCCTGGAGACGGCCGGAGCCTTGTCGCCGGTCATGGGCGCGCTCCTTGGGAGGCGTGCAAAAAGCGGTCGAGGTCGTCGGCCACGCGGCCGGCCGCGCGGCCGTCCCAAAGCTCGGGCCGATGCCCCTCGGGCGCGCCCCCGGCCAGGATCTCCCCGGCCAGGGCGTCGATGTCCCCGGGCCGGCACAGCCGGTTGGTGCCCTGGGTCACGGTGACGGGCCGTTCGGTGTTCTCGCGCACGGTGAGGCAGGGAATGCCGAGGTAGGTCGTCTCTTCCTGCAGGCCGCCCGAGTCCGTGACCACCAGGGCGGCGCGGGTGACGAGCCCCATGAAGTCCACGTAGCCCATGGGCTCGACGCAGCGCAGGCCGGGCAGGCTCTCGAGGGCTTGGGCCAGCCCGAAGCGCGACAGCCGCTCCCGGGTGCGCGGGTGGACCGGAAAGACCACGGGCAGGCGCGCGGAAAGGCGCGACAGGGCCTCGGCCACGGCGGCCAGGGCCTGCGGCGTGTCCACGTTGGAGGGCCGGTGCAGGGTGGCCACGGCGAAGCCTCCCGGGGCGAGCCCCAAGGCGGCCGGGCCGTCCCCGGCCTCGATGCGCGGGCGCAGCATCTCGAAGCAGTCCATCATGATGTTGCCCACGCGCACGATGCGCTCCCGGGGCACGCCTTCGCCCAGGAGGTTCTCGTCGGCGTCCGGAGAGGGCGTCCAGAGGCGGTCGGCCACGGCGTCGGTGACGAGGCGGTTGATTTCCTCGGGCATGGACCGGTCGCGGCTGCGCAGGCCGGCCTCCAGGTGGGCCACGGGCACGCCCTCCTTCACGGCGGTCAGGGCGCAGGCCAGGGTGGAATTGACGTCGCCGACCACCACGACCATGGACGGGCGGTCGCGGCCGAGGACGGCGTCGTAGCCGGACATGACGGCGGCGGTCTGCACGGCGTGGCTGGCCGAGCCCACGCCCAGGGAATGGTCGGGCGCGGGCATGCCGAGGTCCTCGAAAAAAGCCTGGGACAGGGCGTAGTCGTAGTGCTGGCCGGTGTGGACCAGGGCGGGCCGGCACCAGGGGCGGCGGCGCAGTTCCCGAAACAGCGGTGCGGCCTTCATGAAGTTGGGCCTGGCGCCGACGACGAGGTGCACGCGGTGGATCATGGCGATGGATGCTCGGGGGTCAGGCCGGGGCGTACGCGGCAGCGGCCCGGCGCAGGGCTTCCAGGGGCCGGCGCGCGGCGGCCAGGGTCACGAGATCGCGAAAAAGGGGCGTGGGATCGATGCGGACGGCGAGCATGTCCCGGCGGCGCGCGGCCATGGCCGTCGTCGCGTCGGGTTGTTCCACCAATGCCCGCACCGTGTCAAGGAGCCGGCCGGCCTGGTCGGGCCGCAGCCCCGCGCCCAGGCGGAAGTCGTCCTCCAGTTCGCGCAGATAGCTCAGACGGCCCACGAAGTCGTTGATGCGCACCGAGGGCGTGCCGAGGACCATGGCCTCGGCGGCCATGGTCTGGCTGTCGCCGACCACGAGGGCGGCCCCGGCCAGGGCGTGGTGGATGCGCGCCGGGTCGAGGCGGATGCGCAGGGGTTCGAACCGGGGCGGCAGGGGCCGCTCGGAGGTGACGTACACCCGGCCGCGCGCCCCGAGATAGTCGCACAGCTCCCCGGCCAGGGCGTTGTCGATGCCGCGCTTGCCCACGTCGTGGCTGGCCGTGAGCGAAACCAGGCGCAACAGGAAGTAGGGCCGCCCGTCCGGGGAGAGCTCCCGGGCCACGGCGGCGTCCGGACTGAAATGGTCGGGGTGCAGGTAGGCCAGTTCGTGGTAGCCCGGATAGGAGACGCGCCGGGAGGCCCAGCGGCCGCGGTCGCAGCATCGCGGCAGGACCAGGGCCGTGGCGAAGGGGTAGAAGAGGTAGTTCTCCGGCGTGGCCGGGGTGTCGTCCTCGTTTAAAAGCAGCGACGGGATGCCGAGCAGCCGGCCCAGGTGGGCCAGGGTCAGCTCCGTGCCGACCAGCACGTCGGGCCTGAGCTTTCGCAGCAGGGGGAAAAGCCGCTTTTCCGTGCGCCAAAGCAGCAACGGTCCGGCCAGGGCGAAGGGCACGCCCTCCATGCGCCGCCCCTCCGGGGCCAGGTTGACCACGTCCCAGTCCTCGCCCGCCACCAGGGTCTCCAGCACGTCTTTTTTGACGATGACCACCGTGACCTGGGCTCCGTCCCGGCGGAAGGATTCGATGACCCGGCGCAGAAGGTGGTAGTGGGCCGGATGGGCCAGAAAGAAGAGCGGGCGCATGACGGACCTCGCGAGGATTTTCAGGCCGTCCCGCCGGGAATGTCCCCGCCCGTCGGCGTTTCGGACACGGCGTCGAGCCATTCGGCCAACTGGCACCATTTCCAGGCCTGCTGGGCCGTGGGTCGGTAGCCGCGGGGAAAGCGCAGGACGTCGGGCCAGGCGGCGGCGAGGCGCGCCATGGCCGCCTCCGTGCGGCGCTTCCAGGCTGGCGAGGCCATCCAGCGGGCCTCGGGCGTGGCGAAGCCGAGCTTGTCCGTGCGGGCCAGGATCTCCGGCGCGGTGTGGCGGCCGAGCGCCAGGCGCTGGAGGTATTTGGTCTGGCCTCCCCGGATCTTGAGGTCGGCCGGGGTGGCCAGCAGCCGTTCGACCAGGCGGTAGTCCAGGTAGGGCACCCGGGCTTCCAGGGAGAAGGCCATGGAGTTGCGGTCCTCCAGGCGCAGCAAATGTTCGAGCTTGTACTGGAAATGCAGGGCCAGGCTGTGGTTGAGGTCGCGGGCCCGGAAGAACTCCCGGGCGATGCGGCTTTCGCCGTAGCCGGCGGCGAAGAAGTCCCGGCCCAGGAAGGGCAGGGCCCGGCCCAGGGCCAGGGCGCGCCCGGCCTCGGGCAGGAGCGAGAAGGCCAGGGCCCCCAGGCCGCTGGCGTGCTGGCGGCGGGCCAGGACGGCGGCGAACTCCCCGGCGAATTGCCCGATCCGGCCTCGGCGCAGCAGGCCGGAGAGGTTGAAGCCGTGGAAATACTGGTACCCGGCGAAGACCTCGTCCGCGCCCTGGCCGTCCAGCACCACCACCACCCCGGTCTCCCTGGCCAGGCGCATGACCCGGTACTGGGCGTAAAACGACGGGTTGGTGGTCGGTTCGTCGGCGGCCCGGACAAAGGCCGGCAGGTCGGCCAGGGCCTCCTCGGCCGTGGGCGTGACGCGGTGGCTGACGAAAGGATAGCGCGCGGCCAGGGCGTCCACGTAGCGGGCCTCGTCCACGGAGTCGCCGGGATAGACGGCGGTGAAGCAGTGGTAGGGGTTCGGCGCGCCGATGACGTCGTGCAAAAGCCCCACCAGGATGGAGGAGTCCAGCCCGCCGCTGAGCGACGACCCCACGGGCACGTCGCTTCGCAGGCGAAGCCTGGCCGCGTCGGCGGCCAGCTCGGCCACGGCCCGGGCGTGGCCCGCCTCGGTGTCCTCGACGGGATGTTCGAGAAAAGGCAGCGGAGACCACCAGGTCCGCACGGACAGGCCGCCGGCGGCGTCGCATAAGGCCCGGCAGCCCTTGGGCAGCCGGCGCACGGCGGTCAGGAACGTCTCGTCGTGGATGTCGGTGCGGTTGAACGCCAGGTAGTCGAACAGGCTTTGCCTGTCGACCTCGCGGGACAGACCCGGCAGGGCGAGCAGGGCGCGGATCTCCGAGGCGAAGTGGAGGATGCCGTCTTGCAGGACGTAATAGAGCGGTTTGACGCCGAAACGGTCCCGGGCCAGGAAGAGCGTCCTGTCGCGGCTGTCGTAGAGGGCGAAGGCGAACATGCCGTTGAGGCGCGGCAGGCAGTCCGCGCCCCAGGCCTCGTAGGCGGCGAGCAGCACTTCGGTGTCGGTTCTCGTGGCGAAGCGTCGGCCCTTGGCGGCGAGCTCCTCACGCAGTTCGATGTAATTGAAGATCTCGCCGTTGAAGACCATCTGGTAGCGGCCGTCCGGCGAGGCGAAGGGCTGGCGGCCGTCGTCGGAGAGGTCGATGATGGCCAGGCGGCGGTGGCCCAGCACGCAGTGGGCGTCGGCGAAGACCCCGGCCGCGTCCGGGCCGCGGTGGCGCATGATGTCGTTTTGGGCGCGCACGAGCGCGCCGTGGTCCGGACGGATCCGGCCCGGGGCGAAGACCCCGCAGATGCCGCACATGGTTCACCCGTTTGGCCAGAGTTTCCGACGCGACAGGAAAGCCCCGGTTACTTACCCGGCCCCCGGGCGCAAGACAAGCCGTCCGCTTGCCGAGGGAAGCCGAGCAGGGCGGCCATGCGGCGCAGCCTCCGCCGACGGGCGCCCAGGGTGTAGCCCCCTGCCAAATCCATTGCCCGCTCGTTGACGGCCGGCCCCCGGTCGAGGGCCTGGCGCACGGCCCGGGCCAGGGCGTCGGGGTCCATGCCCTGGGCCACGATCCCGGCGTCGCCGACCATCTCCGGCAGGGCTCCGCGCGGCGTGACCACGGGGGTGGCCCCGCACCGCATGGCCTCGACCAGGGCCACGCCGAAGGATTCGGTGGCGGAAAACTGGGCGTAGACCCTGGCCCGCAGCAGGTACGCCAGCAGGCTGTCGCGGCCGGCGTCGTCCACGAGGACGACGTTGGGCGGGGCCAGCCGGCGCAGCTCCCCGGCCGTGGCGTCCATCTGCCGGCCGTAGAGCACGAAAGGCACGTCGGGCAGGCGGGCGGCGGTCTCCAGGAACAGGTAGTGGCCCTTGATGGGCGAACTGCCTTGGTGCACGAGGCCGATGGTGAGGACGAAGGCTTCCTTGGCGGCCGGGTCCGGGACGACGTCGGGCAGGTCCACGGCGTTAGGAACGAGCAGGCTGGCCCTGGGGCGGCAAAAGGCCCGCAGCCTGCGCTCCATGTAGGGCGAGACGGGAAGCACCAGGTCGGCTCGGGTGAAGGCGTAGCGGGCGAAGTGGCGCAGGACCGGATGCAGCGGCAGGCCGTAGCCGATTTCCGGCACGACGTCGGCGTCGTAGCCGCCGGCCACGACCACGGATTTCCTGCCGCGAAGCCGGGCGAAGAGAACGGCCAGGGCGGCCCAGACGTTGCCGAACCAGGCGAAGGCCACGTCGCACCGACCCACGGCCCGCCACAACCGCCACAGGCAAAGGGGCGAAAAGGAGAAGCGCACCTCGGTAACGTCCCAGTCCTCGGCCAGGAGCCGGGAATCCAGGCGCACGAAGTGGACGGGATTACGGTAGACGAAGGCGAGCTTTTTCCTAGGTGCGGGCATCTCCGCCTCCGTCGGATTCGAGGCGGCTAAAGCGAGACTGACCGAAAGCGTCCAGAGCTAGGGCGGCGATGCGCGCTGGGCGCGTCATGCGTCCAGGTCCGCCAAGGACCATGGCCGCCCGGGAGAGCGGGTCGGGCCGGCCAAGGCGCGACAGAGGCGAGCGTCGGTAGCGGTCGAAAGCCCGTCGGTCGTGGATCATGGCCCCGAAGCAGGCGAAATACCAGTACCTCCCGATCACCGAGGCCAGGGCGGCCCGGGGCAGGAAGCCTGCGGCGTCGTTGGCGGCGACGATCCGTGTCAGCCAGTCTTCGGCCTGGGCCAGGAAGTCGCAGTCGTCGGGGATGGCCAGCCCCAGGCACGGCCCGAGGCTCACGGCGTGGTGCAGGGAGATGTCCTCGTCGGTCGGGGTCAGCCCCAGGTGGGCCAGGGCCTTGCCCATGGAACGCATGCGCGCGGCGGCCTGCTTGGCCTGGGAATGGCGCGCGCCCATCTGGCCGGCGTGGCGGCGGTAGCGCAGAAGCGGCCTGGGAAGGTTGGCGAAGGCGAACCGGCCCATGGCCCGGACCCAGAGGTCGTAGTCCTCGCCGTAGCGGACGGCCGGATCGTAGCCGCCGAGGGTCTCGAGCACCTCCCGGCGCAGCATGACCGTGGGGTGCATGACCGGGCAGGAAAACAGCAGTTCGGCCCGGATAGCGGCATCTTCCGTGGGCAGGCGCACGATGCGTCGGGGCGGAGCGCCAAAAGTGCGCAAAAACGTGCCGCACACGGCCACATCTTGGTGAGCGTCGAGAAACGTCGCCTGGTGCGCCAGCCGTTCGGGCAGGCTGACGTCATCGGCGTCCATGCGGGCGAGAAGCCGGCCGTCAGCAACCGCGGCCGCAGCATTGAGGCTCGCACCCAGGCCGCTTTTTATGCGGTGCAGCACACGAAGGCGGCTGTCCTCCCGGGCGATGAAGTCAAGGATGGCGGGTGTGGTGTCGGTGCAACCGTCGTCGACGGCCACGACCTCAATGTTGGCAAGGGTCTGGGCCAGGAGACTGGACAGGCTCTCCCGGATGTGCGCCGCGTCGTTGTGTACGGCCAGAAGGACGGAGACGGCTGGCCTAGTCATGGAGCGCCCTTGCGCTTGCCCATCACCGGGGGAGAAGTTCCGGAAAATGATGGAAGATCACCAAGGGAAGGCGTGCGTCCCGTAAAAAACCACCGCAAGTGCCGTAGCGCCCTGACCTGCCTCGACGGAAGCCCTCGGCGCATGTCGTCAAGCCGATGCAGCAATCGCATCCGTCGCCAGAGTTCCAGGCGGGCCATAGGGTAATATGGGGTCCATGCCAAGCCGCACAACAGGCTGGCGGCGTATTCAGGAAACCGTTCTAAGGGGCAGGACAACTCAAGAAGTCGATAAGGAGAAGGTCCTTCCTGGCATAGGCTATCTCCAGATTCGAGAACTAACCGCTTATGGAAAAGGACTTGGGGCTGAATTGCGATTCCGGCCTCGGCCAACGCCGTGAGGACGAACGCCATGTCCGATCCCCATACGTTGGGCATGGGACTTTTCTCCATGGCCCTGCGGCACACAGGCGTGCGGTAAATGCTGTATATGAGATTCGCCTTGCCCAATGCTTCTGGAGAAAGCAGATACCGGCGGATAGTACGGAAGCAGGCCTTGCCGGCCAAGCCGGGAATGTCGGGATATTGTCGTATGGGGCGACCGCAGGAGTCGGTGTTGTCCAAACCGGTGAAGGCCATGCCGCGCCGCGGGTGTGCCCGTAGTTGGTCGAGGCAGGTCTGGATGAAGTTGGGTTCCCAATGGTCGTCGGCAGCAGCCCACATGAAATATGGGGTGTCCGCCTGATCCAGGAGGAATCGAAAATTATTCGCCGCGCCAATGTTCACGGCATGACGGAAATAGCGTATGCGCCCGTCCCGAGCAGCATACCGTTCGAGAATTTCGCCGGTACCATCTGTGGAGGCGTTGTCCGCCGCGATCAGCCGCCAATCCTCTACGGTCTGGACAAGGAGCGATTCCAGGGTCTCGGCGAGAAAACGCTCCCCGTTGTGGACAGGCAGACCGATCAAGAGTGCCGGGGTGCCGTTCATCGAGGACCGCCCAGTTTCCAGCGTTTAATCATATAGTCGTTGTCCCGCCAAATATGTCGTGCAACCGCTCTTGAAAGGATATGCATCTCCTCGGTCTCAAGCTGAAACATCGCCGGTGGTCTTAATATCGGAGACACAAAGCCAGGGTGGGCAGGAACGCATCCGTAAGGAAGACAGCAGCCAGCCACTCGTAATTTCTCATTTTGTCTGGGCGTACATTTCAGAGAAGGTCCTTTTGTAGAACTCTTCTTTAGGCAAGTCTACAAAAAGGACTTTGTGACGGAACTAAATAAATCGGCCGTCTCTGGATGGGAACTCTTCGGCAATTCACGGTGTTTTTTGTAGAGGAACTATTGGCATGTATATGAATAGGTCTGCTTCTGTAGCAACTTTAGCACTCGACGCAATAATGCGAGATGACTGTACGCCGGTACACCTTATAGTCACAGGGGCGCTACGCTCTCCTTTCGCCCGTGTGGAGGACAGCTTTTATGTGGTCCGCTCAACAGTCCATTGCAATTGAGGTCGAACCAAGCCAGGAATGGATTGCATATAGCCGTTGCGGTAGGATAGGTCTGTCAAGTCGTCTTTTACTTCGAAAGTCAGCGCATAGGGTGCAGAAAAATGTATGATAACGTAATCCTGAAATGAACTTAACGCTAGCATGACTCGAAAGACGCCGTCATTGAGAAGGTGTGAGGGGATTTGACATGTTGCAGTATAGAGCCCAGGTCCATAGCTTTCGATGATGTCATTCGCGGGGTTAACGACGCCGATCAGGATGTTCTCCATATTGTAAATATGGAAATTGGGAACAAGATATCTGTCTGCCGGAGCAAAGACACGATAGCGCATTTCCAAGTAAATGGGCTTGTCAATGGCGTGCGTTGCGCTGATATTTCCCGCCGTGTCGCGCACGCAGGCCTCGACCAGTTCGGCGCACGCATCGCCGAACTGCTTGTCGGGCTGGAAAACCGCCATGACGTCTGGGAGTTTGTTGTCTGTCTCAGTGAGAAGAGGCAGTCCCATGTATTCCTTGATGGCGTTGGCCGTGGGGCCGAAACAGCGAATGCGCCCTTTTTCCAGAAGAATGGCCTGCGGACATAGCTGAACTACCGATTGCATGTTGTGGCTTACGAAAATGATCGTACGCCCTTCCTTTTGGACATATTGCATCTTTTGCAGGCATTTTTGCTGGAAGCGCAAATCGCCGACGGCAAGTACCTCGTCAAGAATCAGGATTTCAGGATCAAGGTGGGCCGCGACGGCAAAAGCCAAGCGCACATACATGCCGCTGGAATAATATTTTACAGGTGTATCGATAAATTTTTCTATTTCTGAAAAATCGACGATTTCATCGAATTTCTTTTTGATCTCGCCCCTGGGCATACCCAGTATGGTGCCATTGAGAAAGATATTCTCTCGCCCCGTCAATTCAGGATGAAAGCCCGTGCCGACTTCCAGCAAACTCGAGATCCGACCATGTATTGTGATGCGCCCCGTGCTGGGTTCGGTGATACGGCTAAGGATTTTAAGCAGGGTAGATTTGCCGGCACCGTTTTGGCCGATGACGGCGAGGTTCTGTCCATGGGCGATTTCGAAGGAAACGTCGTCAAGGGCCTTGTAGGGTTCTGTGCCGGCAAGGTCCTCTTTTTCCCCAGGCAGGAGGGCGCGCAACCTGAGACGGGCCTGGAGGCGTCGCAGACGCTGTTCGACGGCCTCGCGGAACGAGGTGACTTTTCGCCCTTTATGGCTGATGTGATAGGTCTTGGAGACGCTTTCGGCTTTGACGGCGTAGGACATGCTAGAGATAATCCACGAACATGGTTTCGACCTTGCGGAAGTACCGCAATCCCGTCCAGAGGAAAAAAATCGTGACGCCGATGGAAACGAACATGCCCGGCAGGTAGACTTGGCTGGCGCTGCCGAGTTGCGACCAACGGAACATATCGATGATGCCGACCATGGGATTGAGCGAATACAATATCTTGAAGCGTTCAGGCACCAGGGTTGCGCTATAGCCCACAGGGGAAATGTAGATGCCGATCTGCAGCAGGAAGGGGACGAGGTGGCGGAAGTCGCGGTAACGTACGTTAAGGGCCGCGCCCCACAACCCGAAGCCGAAAGCGAGCAGTACCGTCCATAATGTGAGGAGAGGCAAGAGAAACAGGCCCCGACCGTTGAAGACACCACTTGCCATGGCAAACAGCATGAACAGGAGGCAGGAGACGGCGTAGTCCACGAGGTTAATGCCCACGGCGGCACAGGGGACGAGCAGGCGGGGGAAGTATATCTTGCCCACGATGCTGCTGTTGCCAAGGATGCTGTTGCTGACGTCGATGACGATGTTGGAGAACAGGGTCCACGGCAACATACCGGCGAAGACAAGCAGGGGGTAGGGCAGGCCGTTGGAGGCCATGGAGGCCACCGTTCCGAAGACGAAGGAGAAGATCAATAGGGTCACGAGGGGTCGCAACGCCACCCAAGCCACGCCGATGAGGGTCTGCTTGTAGCGCACCCGCAGGTCGCGCAGGATGAGTTCCTGTAGGAATTCCCGGTGTTGCCACATGTCCCGCCAGTAGTCCTTGGCCAAGTGGCCGGCCTCGATGACCGTGGCATGAGCGTTTTCGGACAAGGGTTTGGGCATGGTGTGACAATCTCGCAGTCGGCTGTTGGCGTCAGGTCAAGACCAGAAAGAGACCGCGCCGAGACTCCCTAGCCTTCGCCTCCAGCCGTGTCAAGACGAGGGCACGGCAAGTGGGAGACCAGACAAGCTTACTTGCCGGCGGCGTGATTAAGGTATTGTAGTTGCAAAGCCCGGATCAGAGAGAGCTTCAAGGATTTGCGGGAGAAAAGCGGGTTACCAAATTTATGGTAAGGTGGCTCCAGGCCCAGGTTAACTCGAAAAAGGTATTCTCGGGCGAAGTTGTTCTCCATAATTAACGCGAAGTTGAGTTTGGCGGCCTCCACGGGGGAAATGGTCGGTAGCTCCTTCTCGTGGCCTGCGTTGGCGTGGACAAAGAAGGCATTGGTGCCAAGGAAGCCCACTAGGCGGTAGCCCATCTGCCTGCCAACGGCTACGTACCGACCCAAGGGTTGGCCAGGATCGCTGCCTGAAGGGCGGGGCGGCACGGGTGTCTCGTCGTCCGCGATGTGGCAGGTGTGGGCTTCCACGCAGACAACAAGTGGCGGTGTGGTAAATTCCTTCAGAGAGGAGAATATCTCGAAGTCAAGACCGTCTATATCTATGCTAACAAAGTCGAAGCGATCGGTAATGCCATAGCGGTATGCGATCTTGGCCAAAGAATTTGTCGATCCGTCAACGAACTCTAGGGCGCATATCCCTTCAGACCCAGGAGGATAAGTTTTAAGGAGGTCCTTAAAGCGGTCCTTGTCGCCTTCGATGAGTAGGCCACGCCATCCTGTTTCAAGTAGCGCCCGCGTGTTAGAGAGATGGATGCCATCCCAAGCACCGAATTCACAGCAAAGTCCCTTGTTAATGCCGAGAATGAAAACGATGTGCTTGATGATGCCCTCCTCGCCGGACTGGCTGTAGCCAGTATGCCGATATTCAATTAACGATTTTTCCATGTATATCCCTACGTGAATGGTGGTGCCGTAATGGCGTTTCGCTGTATTGTTGCAGTGTTGCCTGTCTCAGGGCGTAGGCACCTGCCCCGCGGCGTCAAGGTTGCGGTGTGCCACTAGGCCCCGAGCTTGCGGCACAGCATGTTGACGGACAGGAACTGGCCGAAAGGCTCGTGGGCCAGGGAGCCGTCCACGAGGCCGGCAAAATGGGGTTCGTGGGGGTATTCCTCGCAGTCCACGAAGCCGGCCTGGGTGAGCAGGTGTCGCAGCCAGCAGGGGTTGAAGCCGGTCTTGTGGTAATCGTATGGCGTGGTCTGCCCGCCCCAGATGAGCCCGATCCAGGGCGTGTGGCCGGGTACCTGGAAGTGCGCGAAATTTTCCGTGTAGATGCGCACGATGCGGTCCATGTCGGGCACGGAGATGCGCAGCAGGCCGCCCGGGGCCAGCACCTCGTGCCAGCGCCTGAGAATGAGCGGAACCTGGTCGTGGCCGAAGTGCTCCAGCACGTGACAGGCGTAGATCTCCGCAACGCTGCCGTTGCGGAACTTGCGCAGAACGGCGATGTCGTCCACCACGTCCGCGGCGGGGGTGAGCAGCACATCCACGTTACAGAAATCCTCGGCGTGGATATGGCCGCAACCCAGGTGTAGTCGCAGAGGGCTGGGAAGGGAATCCCGGTAGCGCCGTTCCCTACGGGCCGCAGCAAGGCGGTGGAACAGTTTCCTGAGGGGGTGCACGTTCGTTAATCCTTGGTTGATGTTCGCGTCGCAAGTTCCTTCCAGCAGCGTTCGATGCCCCGGTCGAAGTCGATGTGTGGTTCCCAACCGGTGTGGCGGCGCAATTTCGCGGCGTCAAGCACATTGGTCGGCACGTCGAAGGGTCTCGCCGGCAGCAGGTGCAACTGCGCGTCGGCAGAGGTGATTCCGGCTATGCGGCAGATCGCTTCCACCACTTCGATATTGTCGTGCCCCATGCCCGTGCCGATATTGTAGACCTCGCCGGGTTTCCCCCGCAACAGCGCGGCGATGATGCCGGAAACTACATCGTCCACGTGGACGTAGTCACGCACGGTGCCTCGCGGGCCGAAGACGCGAACTTCTTCGCCGGCAGCCAGTCTGGCCATGGCCGTCGCCACGAAACCCTGCCCGCTGTGGGCGTCCTGGCCGCTGCCGTAGGCGTTGGCGGGCCGGACCACGGTCACGGGCAGCCCGTGGCAGTGGTGGAACATGAAGGCGTATTTCTCGATCGTCAGTTTGGTGATGCCATAGGGGGACAGCGGCGAGGTGGGGTGGGTTTCCGCGATGGGCAGAGTCCTGGCCAAGCCGTAGACCGTACCTCCGGAGGAGACGATGACTACTCGGCCCACTCCGGCGGCGCTGGCCGCTTGGAATAGGCGCACGGCGAAGGGCAGGTTGGCCTGGATATCAAAAACGGGGTCCGTGAAACTGGTTTTGGGCACTGTGGCGTAGGCCAGGTCAACCAGTTCGTCGAAGCCTTCGAGCAGCCGGGCCAAGTCGCCGGCACCGGACTGCGGGCACTGCCGGTAGCGTGCCTGCGCGGGGAGGATCCGGGTCGGCCAAGGGGAGCGCCCGATCACGGTCACTTCTCGGCCAAGGCCGGCTAGGGAGGCTGCCAGATGGCTGCCGATGAAGCCGGCTCCGCCGAAGATGCAACTTCGCATGGGCTATCTCCCGTCCACACCGGTCAGGCGTTGGGCCGTTGGGCGTCGGTGGTGGCCAAGATGGCTTCGTAGCGCCGGCTGATGACATCCCAGGTGAAATGTTCCCGCCAGTTGGCCCGACCGGCTGCGCCCAGACTGTCCAGGCGGGCGGGATCGGTCATGGCCCGGCGCATGTGACGCGCCAGTTCCCGCGGCCGCACCCGGGTGTAGCCCCAGCGATCCACCGGTGCCGGGCACAGCCAGCCCCCCCCGGTCCAACGGGCGATTTCCGCGCTGTTGCCCACGGGCACCGTGACGAAAGGCAGCCCGGCGGCAGCTGCCTCATAGAGCACCAGCGGCGAGTACTCGATATTGGAGGCGAACACGAACAGGTCGGCATTGAAAAAGGCCTGCACGAGTTCGGCGCGGGGCAGGTCGGCCAGGAGCACCCGTTTTTTCTTACCGGCTACGGCGTTGATGCGCCGGATGTAGTATTCCAGTTCGTGGTCGGCCGGCCGAAAAAGGCGGCGGGCTAGGCCGACGCTGTTGGCCGCCGCGCGCCAGACCATGTCGCGCACCAGGGAAGCTGCGGCGACCGGTCCGTCCTGACGTCCTGCCTCCCGGATGCGCCGGCCGGCGTCGGCAAATGCCTCGGTCCAGGCCCGGGCAAAGGCCAGAGCCCGGGTGGCGCGGCCGGGAGGCGGCGCGGGCGCGGCCTCCCGGCCGCTTTGCACTACGGGCGTGGCCTTGGCAAAGCTCGGCGAGACGTGCCTGTTGCCGTTAAGCAGTAGCACCAGGGGGCGCGGCGAGCCCTTCATGCGCGCAAACGCCTGAAGGATCTCCCGGTGCCCCTTGACGCCCGTGAGGCTGCCCACGGTCAGGAACACGAAGGCATCCTCGGGGATGCCGTGGCGGGCACGGAAGCCGGGGTCGGTGGGGACGGAGAACTCCGCCTCGCTGGCCCCGTTGGGCAGGATGGAGTAATGCGTCAGGCCGTGCTCCCGGGCGAACCGGATATCCCGGTACTCCTCGGCGTAGAAAATCAGGTGGTCCATGGCCCGCAGAACGTCGGGCATGCGGCGGAAATAGTCCGCGAAAAGGGGTTCGTACAGTCCGGAAAAGCCGCAGGGAATGAAGATCTTGCGGGAGCGGATGTCCCCGAGTACCTCCCACATGGCGTCGAAGGTCCACTGCTGGGCCGCCTTGACCAGGATGGCGTCGTAATTGTCCGCGACCAGGAAACGGCGGTAGGCGTCGACTTCTCCCTCGAGGCCTCGGGCGAGGTTGCCGGATACGCGGAACGGGGCGATCTTCACGCCGTTGATACGGTCGCCCTGACGCTGGGGCAGGTAGGTGGTGGCCACGGTGACGTCGTGGCCCCGGGCGACGAAGCGTTCGGCCAGTTGGCGCATGACCTCTTGCACGCCTCCGACGCTGGGATGATAGAATTCACAGCACAAAAGCAGTTTCATGCCTGTTCCTCGGCGCACCGGGGCCTAACGGCCGCCCGGCGTCGCGGGTCATTGCGGCGCAAGGCCCAAAAGCCGTCGCCAGGTCTTGCGGGACAGAGCCCGCCGCCAGAAAACGGCCCAGGCGCCGCGCCCCGGAGGGGCCGGCCGGCCCGTGGCCCGGACGTAATGGTGGGCCAGGTTGTCGCAGTACCATTCGAGCTTGGCCCACAGGGCCGGGTTGCGCCGGTCCGGATCGATGCCGCCGGCCGCCCGGCGCACCAGCTTCAGGATGGCCGTGATGTTGGCCTGGGGTGAAAGGCGCGACGGCGCGGCGTGGATCAGGGCTGCGGCATCGGCCGCCGGCCGGGGAACGTCGGCCAGGCCGGCCGCCAGGGCGATGTTTTCCGCGCTGATGCGCAGCAATTTGTCCAGGAAGGGATTCGCGCCGGCCCGCGACATGCTGCCCGACACCTCGCGGTAATGCACCAGGCGCTCCGGGAGGTTGGCCACGGCATGGCGCCTGGCCAGGCGGGACCACAGCTCGTAGTCCTCGGGCGGCTGGCGGTCGGGGTCCGTGGTGTAGCCGCCGGCGGCGAGAACCATGTCCCGGCGCAGCATGACCGAGGAGTGGACGAAGGGGTTGTTGAACAACAGATCCAGCCTGAGGATGGCGGTGTCGACGGGGTGATCGTGGAAGCGGCCCGTGGGCGCATCGTCCACCGTGATGATGGCCCGGGTGCCGAGTAGGACGCAGTCCGGATGCGCATCCATGAAGGCCACCTGCCGTTCAAGCCGGCAAGGATCGGACAGGTCGTCTTGGTCTTGACGAGCGATATAGGGTCCCCTTGCCAGGGAAATTCCCCGGTTGAGGGTCGCGGCGAGCCCCGTGTTCTCCTGGCGCAGCAGCCGGATGCGCGGATCGTCGATGGCGGCGGCCACGGCGTAGGACTCGTCGCGGGAGCCGTCGTCGATGATGATGCACTCGAAGTCGCCGAACGTCTGGGAGAGGATGGATTCAACGGCGGCGCGCAGATAGAGCGCGCCGTTGTAGACCGGCAGGACCACGGAGACCTTGGGCGCGTTCACAGCGCGATCCACTGGGAAGGAATGAGGTCGCGGGTGTCCTTGGGCTCCCGGAACCAGTGGCGCGGCGCTACTACGATCTTTTCCGGGTTCTCCCCGAGCCAGGCCCCCCACCAGCTGAAGGAACTGTTGGCCACGACATGGTGGGCGCAGGCCCGCATGAGGGCCATGTCCGCCGCGCCGTCGTCGGCGTTGCCGTCCACCACCGTGCAGGGATGCGCCAAGCGCAGGTTCTCGCGCACCCAGTCCGGGTCGTCGGAAAACAGATAGAAATGCGGGGCGGTCACGCGTCCGGCCACATGGTCTACGGCTCGACGGTAGTACTCCAGGGAGCACGCCCCGTGGTAGGCTGCGGTCACTGGATTGGAGACGTAATCCCCACGTCTCACGTGCAGGGAGACCGCGCCCGCGTCGGCGCGGATGCGCTCGAGTAGGGCGGCGTTGGCGGCGCTCGGTAGCGCAGCCGGGGAGAACTCCCGGCGCAGGATGTCGGCGATGTCGCAGAAGTAGCGTTCGCTTTGCCAGTAGCCGTCCAGGTAGACCGGCGGGCGCAGGGTTTCGAAGGCAGCGTTGTAGCTAAAGCCCGTTTCCCAGTAGACTGCACGGGGACGTCGGCCGGACAGGCGCACGAAGAGCTTTTGCAGTCGTCCAGGGCGGCGCGGTAGGTACTTTGGCGCGTTCTCGGTGTAAATTTGACATTGTACGCACAGACGATTCAGTTCGTAATGGCGTAGCGTGTCATGAGCATAGTCCAGGATGTCGAGCACCAATCCGGCGTCGAACTTGGCTGCCAACGCGCGACCGGCGGCATACTGAAACATCTGGTTTCCCAGTCCGCCTAGTAGGCGTACGACGACAAACGGCCGTTCTGCTATAGCTTGCCGTGGAGCCATAAAAATGGTCTTCTTCCCAAAAAAATTCAATTTCATAAGCTAAAAACTACTGGTGACTTGCCCATTGGCGCGGTCATTTTTTTCTCATGGCCTTGTAGGAGGGGCATCTAAATTTATTCTGCGCACAAAAAACAATTGTAAAAATCTCGATTTAAAGATTGCCTAGGGTCGAGTAATTGTCATGCCCGTATAAATCAACATCAATCTTATTCCATGTTTTTAATGAAGGGTTTATGTGTTGATATTCTGGCTGACGGTACCATAAAGATGGAACATAGATTTGTTGTTTTGTGTGTGGAGATAGCCAAGCACCCCACCAAGCGAAAGAACTATTTGCTAAGATATGATGCTTGCAACAACTTATCAAGTATAGCTGTGTATAGTCAGCGTCTTCAGGAGATAAATTCTTCCAATCAATTATGTGCATCGGGTGGCGAATATTTATATTATCTTCAACCCATTGAGGGTCGTCGCTGAAACAAAAGAAGATTGGGTGTGGTATACACTGGAGTATTTTTTTTATCGCTGTATAATAATAATCGGCATTACATGTTTCATGAAATGATTTGTATTTTGGTATTGCTGTGTAATCACAACGTCTAAATAAAATACAAACTGATTCAGAATTCAAAATTAATGAGTGCAATTTTTTAAAATCTTTATGTACTTCAGAAGAAAACGAAAAAATGTTTTTTATTGTTTCTGAGATTCTCGAAAAATACTGTTCGTTTTGAAAATACCCTGAAAGGTATGTATTTTTTCTGGTATTGAAGAATTTTGCATCGAAATTTATGCTTGTATCGTCATTATACCTATATTTGAAGTCATTTTCAATGCCAGGTTTTTTTTCAATCTTTTCTCCGATTTTAAAAATAGAAAGTCGATATTTACGACTCAATGGGTCATCACTAAATGACGATATGTCCAAAACTAGTGGGGTGTTTGTTAAGAGTGAAATATTCTTTGCGGCAGCGTATTGGAACATTTGATTTCCAAGCCCCCCCTGCAATTTTAAACAAATTTTGTTATTCCTTGTCATCAATGGGTTAAAAAACTGAACTATTTTTTCCCACATGGTCTAGCCTCACTCTGGCTATTTAATAATCATGGGTAAACTCCCAGCTTTGTCGGGGCGCGTGACTTTAAGGAGCATCCAAGTCTGGTGTCAAGAAACGCGTCGGTGCCCCGACATCAGGCCATGGTTGCGCCGGCGTCCCGGCGTCCCGGCGTCCCAAGTACCAGTCCGCGGCGGCCTCCAGGCCTTGGCGCAGGCTGAACTGCGGCGTGAAGCCAAGATGCCGCGCCGCCTTGGAGATGTCGGACAGGGAATGGCGGATGTCGCCGGCCCGGGGCGGGCCGAAGACCGGCTCGATGCGCGCGGCCCCGGGGTGCCTGGTCGCGGCCGTGTCGCGGATGGCGGCGAACAGTTCGAGCAGAGTCACGGCCTTGCCGCTGCCGATGTTGCACACCTGTCCGGACAGGGCCGGATCGTCGCTCGTGGCGGCCAGCAGGTTGGCGCGGACCACGTCGGCCACGTAACAGAAGTCCCGGGTGGTCAGGCCGTCGCCGTTGATCTGCGGGGCCTCGCCCCGGGCGAGCGCGTCGAACCAGCGGGGAATGACGGCGGCGTAGGCCCCATTGGGGTCCTGTCGCGGGCCGAAGACGTTGAAATAGCGCAGACCCACGACGCGCAGCCCGTAGCAGCGGGCGTAGACGTCGGCGTAGAGCTCGTTGACGGTTTTGCTGAGGGCGTAGGGCGAAAGCGGCGCGCCGCGCATGTCCTCGGTCTTGGGCAGGCCCGGTTCCTCGCCGTAGACGGCGCTGGAGGAGGCGTAGACGAAGGCGGCGACGCCCTGGGTTCGCGCGGCCTCGAGCATGTTGCAGCAGCCCGTGACGTTGGCGGCGTTGCAGCCAAGGGGATCCTCAAGGGACAGGGGCACGCTGCCGAGGGCGGCGTGGTGCAGGACGTAGGCCGCGTCGGAGACGGCTTCGCGGCAGTCGCCGGGGTCGGTGATGTCGCCGCGCACGAGGCGCAGCCGGGCGTAGGCCGCCTCGCCGACGAGGGCGCGCACGGCATCGAGATTGGCCATCCTGCCTGTGGACAGGTTGTCGAGGACGGTGACGTCCTGGCCGAGGGCCAGCAGGGCGGCGGCCAGGTGGGAGCCGATGAAGCCGGCCGCGCCGGTGACGCACCAGCGGGCCGGGCGCTGGGCCAACTTGTGCCGGAGGCGGTCGAGCAGGGCGGACATAGGCGGCGTCCAGTCGGCGGAATCGAGCTTGACTATTCCTTGAGACATTTGAGGTAGCCCTTGGGAGCGACGGTGATGAGCAGCTTGTTTTCGATCATGGCATCAGGGGCGAAGCGATCGGTTTCGGCCAGAAAGGTATCCACTGCGCTCATGGGATTGTTGCCCGGGCCCCAGGGGCGGTTGGGGAAAAAGCTTTCGGGCATGCGTTCGATGAGCGTGTCGAAGACGACCAGGTAGCTGCCGGCCGAGACCAAGGGGGCATAGGTGCGTAGTTCCGCCAGCACGTGCTCGTGGGTGTGGTTGGAGTCCAGCACGACGAGCACGGGGCTCTTGCCCGAGGCCATGTCGCGGATGCGCGCCACGATGGCGGGATCAATGGAGGAGCCCTCGACCAAGACGATGCGCTTGGCCATGGGATGCGCTTCGATGGCGGCGCGGTTGTGCGGCCGGATGTCGATGTCGATGCCGACGATCCAGCGGTCTCCGCCCAGCAGTTCCAGCATAGAGGCGTAAAAGACCAGCGACCCCCCGTGGGCGATGCCGGTCTCGATGATCAGCTCTGGCCGCACGCGCCAGATGATTTCCTGCATGGCCAGGATGTCCTGGGGGAACTGGATGATGGGGCGACCCATCCATTCGAAGTGATACGTGTAGTTGTTGGCGGAGGAGCCCTTGACCCAGTCCAGGGTGAGGCGCTGGAGGGGCTGGTCCTGGCCCTGGTTCTCGATTTCCTGCGCGACGGTGCTTTTGAAGTCTTCTTGCGTCATGGTGGTGGCCCTACTTTAAGGTGGCGCAGGCGTAGATGATGTTGCAGTCTTCGGGGCGCCGCCTGCCGTACTCGTAGCATGCCCTGCAGAATTCCGAGCGCCAATCCCGGGGTTTCGCGCCGACCCTCCCCCAGCCAAAGCCGCCTTCCTCCCAGGGACCGTTTTGCAGGAACCAATCCATTTGAGGCGTGGAAAGCATCTTGTAAAAGACGCCGCCCGTGGCAGCGATATGCAAGCCGGCTTCGCGCACGTGTTCGAGCAGGGTGGCCATGTCGTACGAGCGGCGGTGCCCGGCGATGTCGATGTCGAAGGGCGACAGTTCGTAGCAGTCGGTCAGGGTGCCCATGATCGTCGCGATCTGGCGGTTGACGGCCAGCGCGTTGGGAACGTGGACGATGAGGATGCCGTCCGGGGCGAGGAGTCCGGCGACTTTTCGTAGCGCCGCCACCGGGTCGGCGAGGTGCTCGAGCACGTTGAGCATGGAAATGGTGTCGAACCGTTCGCCGGTTTGGAAATCTTCGAGCAGGGCATGGTGAAATTCGGCCTGGGGCATCCGTTCACGGGCCTTGGCCAGGTGCGCGCTGGAGGCGTCGACGCCGACGACGCGCGAAAAACGCTCGGCGAGCATGGAAGTGAGCAGGCCGTCGCCGCAAGGAACGTCGAGCAAGGAGGCTCCCCGGGCGTATTCGAGGCAGGCTTGCGCCTGGTAGTGACCGAGAACCGTATTGTAGCCCTCGAAAAACCCGCTTCGCGACCAGGCAAAACCCTCTTGTCTGCTAATTTCGCTATCAGGTTCCCGCATAGCTGTATCCTTCTAGAATTTTGGTCAGGCCCGAAGACAAGGTTGATTGGGGCCGCCAATCCAGTACCCGCTCGGCGAGGCCGATGTCGTGCACGATATTGGCGACGGAATCCTCTATGTTCCTGTGGGAAATAGTCGCTTCACGGCCCGAGAGTCGGGCGATCAGGGAAGCGATCTCAATGGTGCTGTGGCTTGTGCCCGAGCCGAGGTTCAAGGTCCCGGAAAAGTCGCGCTCGAGCGTTTTTACAATGGCGTTCACAAGGTCGTCTATGTAAAGCAGGTCTATCCTCGGGTCACCGTTTCTGTAGCGATGCGTCGTCACCGACTGGCGTTCATGGATCTCGTGGATGAAGTTGTGCAAGAACTTCGGCCGGCTCACGCCTGGGCCGTACGTCGGAGTCGGCCGGAGGATTGCGCAGGAAAGGGCGAATCTTTCCTGATACATGCCTATGATCTGTTCGCAGAGGACTTTTGTCGTCCCGGCCGGTCCCTTGGCTTTGAGGGGGCAGGACTCGTCGGCAAGCAGTTCGGTCGTCGCGTATCCGGAAAATACGTCCCATCCCGACAAATATACCAATTTTATTGCATTTTGTTTACATGTATCGAGCACGTTGGCAAGCATCGTCAGGGAGTCGCCGAGGGCCTTGTTCGACGTTGAAACCTTGGGATTCGCCAGATGCACTAGGTGGGTGATCCCCTGGCCGCGGGCCAGCGCGTCCAGTTGCACCGTGCCGCTTTGGAGATCGATCTCCTCACGCGTCGGGGTGAAGACGGCATGGCGCAACGGCAGCCCCGCGACCAGGGCCCGGCCGATGAAACCCGTCGCGCCGGTGACCAGCAGACGTACCCCCCCGTCCGCTTTCTCCGGTCCGCGTTCCCCCAGGGCGGCACGCACGACGGCCAGGGGCTCGATCTTGATGTCTTTTTCCCCCGTGGCCGCCATGGTCCGGGCCACGGCCTGATCAAGGGGCATGCCCTCCTTAAGGGCGAGCATGCCCGAGGCGAGGGCGTTGCTGCGCGAGATGCCGTAATCGCACGTGACCACCACCCGCCTGCCCTGCCGCAGGGCCGCGAGTCCCTCCTCGATCCGCGCGCGCACGGCCGTGACAGGATTGCCGCCTTTGTCCACGAAGTCCCGAACGTCGACGACGACCATATCCGTCGTGATGTCGGCGGAATAGGCCGGCCCCGTGCCCAGGGAGGGAGTGATCCATCGGATCATTGCTTGAGCTGCTCCGGGGAAACGAAGGTTTCGGTCAGGGAGCGCAGGTACCAGCCTTCGCGGGGGGGCGCGGGACGCGGGCGCTCGCCGTGGATGACGTGGCGCAGCAGCATGTCCACTTCGTTGAATCCGGCTAGGGCGCGCAGGTAGGTGGAAGCTGAAAAACGCGGATTGATCTCGAAGGGAACGAATTCCCCGTCCTGCACGCGCCCCTGGATGTTGAGGGGGCCCCGGCTGCCGATCGCTTTCGCGATGGCTTCGGCCGTGGCCCGGATGGCGGGGAAATCGGCGATATACCCTTGGGTGTAGCCGCTGGAGATGACCCCGTCCCGGAAGCGGGATTGCACGGACAGCTTAGCGGAGAGGCTGCGGCGCAGGCCGATGGAGCCGACGCATTCCCCGCTTGGCAGGGAGAGGACGCCGACGGTGAATTCCCCTTCCGTTTCCGGAAGGTATTCCTGCACGAGGGGCACGCTGCCGGAATTTTCGATGTACTTCGCGTAGAGCAAGGCGTCTTCGGCCTTGCTGGCGAAAAAGACCATGGCGCTGCCGCCGGATCCCGTGGCCGGCTTGACGATGCACGGGAACCCCACCGCGCCGACGGTTTCCGCGTCGGCGGCCGGGGCCGTGCGCGGGATGCGGATGCCGCGCGAGCCGAGGAAATCGAAGCAGGCTCCCTTGTCCGAGCACAGGGAAACGACGTCTGGATGGTTGGAGAGCAGCGTGATGCCGTTGGCGCGCAGGACGTCGTTGCCGGCCGCGAGCAGCAGCATGGGCTTTTCGCCGCCGGGGATGATGCAGCGGCAGTCCGTCTCCAGGCAGGCCGCGACGACGGAAGGCAGGTACCTGTCCGGGGGGATGAGGAATGTCCGGGAAAAGCCAGCGTCGTAGTGCCCGTAGGCCTGCGGCGAGATGTCGCAGCCCTGGACGACGTAGTCGCCGGCCAGGGAGAGGCATTTACGCACTTCCGTGCCCAGGGAGGCGCCCCCGATCCCGGCGATCATGATGTTTTGCACGGCGGCGTCCCTCAACTTCCCGAGGCCGCGCGGCATTGCTCCCGCACGACGGTTGCGACCCTGTCGATGTCGGCCATGTTCAGGTCGTGATAGCACGGCAAGTTGACGGCCCGGCTCGGGATGTCCCAGCTATTGTGGTTTTCGGGTCGGGACGGGAACATGTCGAGCCCGGACAGAGGGTGGAAAAAGACGCGCCCGTCGATGCGCCGTTGCCGGAAGGCGTCGAGCAGGCGGCGGCGCATGTCGCCCATGCGCGGCGGGAAAACGACCGTGGGCATCCAGAAGCCGTTGACGGTGCCGGGGGGCTCTGGGTTCATGGCCAGATCCGGAATGTCGGCCAGACGCTCCTTATAAGCCAGGAAGATTTCCCTGCGCCGGGCGAGCAACTCGTCGACCCGCTCCAACTGGGCGCAGCCGATAGCAGCCTCGATGTTGGACATCTTGTACTTGAACCCCACCTTCGACGCCCAGAACTGGCGCTTCTCGCCGCGCGCCCGGCCGTGGTTGGAGAGCGTGAGCACGTTTTCGTACAGGGCATCGTCGTTGGTGACGAACATGCCGCCTTCGCCCGTGGTGATAGTTTTGGTGCCGTGGAAGGAAAACGCCCCGAAGCGGCCGAGGGTCCCGGTATGATGGCCCTGCCAGCGTGAGCCAAGGGCTTCGGCGGCGTCCTCGATGAGGAGCAGTTCGTGCTTGTGCGCCAGACGCTCCAGCCGGTCCATGTCGCACAGGTTGCCGTAGAGGTGGACGGCCAGGATCGCCTTCGTTTTTGGCGTGATGGCCCGCTCGACCTGCTGCGGGTCCAGGCACCAGGAGTCCGACAGGATATCCACGAATACCGGCGTTGCCCCCAGGTGGACGATGGGCGCGACCGAGGCGATCCAGTTGGTGTCGGCCAAGATGACCTCATCCCCGGGGCCGATGCCTAGAGCGGCCATGCCCATGTGTAGCGCGCCGGTGGCGCTCGACGTGGCGATGGCGTGGGCCGCGCCGGTGAATTCCGCGAAGGCCGTTTCGAACCGCGCGATGTAGGCGTAGCATTGCTCGCCCCACCCGTGGGCGGCGGCGTCGGCGGCGTAGTGGACCTCCAGGTCAGTGATAGAAGGCTTGGCGTAATGGATTTTCGTCAGTGCTTCGTTCATAGGGCTCACCGAGTGTCCAGCCGGGGCACGGCCGTGACGAAACGTCCGCCCCAGTCGCGGACATAGGCGTGTTGGGCCATGATTTCCCCAAGGATGTTCCAGGGCAGGACGAGCACCACATCGGGTTTGTCGCACCGCAGCCTGTCGGGCTTGACCACGGGAATGCGGGAACCGGGCAGATAATGACCCTGCTTGGAGGGCGCGGCGTCGCAGACGTAGGGGACAAGGTCGGGTCGAATGCCGGCGTAGTTGAGCAGGGTGTTGCCCTTGGCCGCCGCGCCGTAGGCCGCGACCCGCCGGCCCTGGCGTTTCTGCCGGACAAGGAAGGCGCAGAGGTCGTTTTTCACCCGGTTGGCCCGTTCCTGGAAGCCCCGGTAGGTTTCCAGGCGGCCGAGCCCGAAGGTCGCCTCGGCGGCGAGGGTCCGGAGCACGGAGGGGTCCTCGGGCCGGGCAGCGCCGGCATGGCAGCCGTAGACGCGCAGGCTGCCGCCGTGGGTGGCGAGTTCCTCCACCCGCCACACGCGCAGGCCGTGGGCGGCGAAGACCTCCCGGACCACGGACAGCGACAGATAGGAAAAATGCTCGTGGTAGACCGTGTCGAACTGGACGTGCTCGATCAACCGCAGCAGGTGGGGGAATTCCAGGGTGACCACGCCTTCGGAGGCGAGGGCCTCCCGGATGCCGGCGGTGAAGTCGTGGATGTCCGGGACATGGGCGTAGACGTTGTTGCCGACGACGAGATCGGCCTTGCGGCCTTCGGCGGCAAGCCTGCGGCCCAGAGCCTCGCCGAAGAATTCCCGCAGTACCGGAATGCCGAGCTTCTCGGCGGCCTCGGCCGTGCCGGCCGTGGGCTCCACCCCCAGGCACGGCACGCCGGCTTCGAGGAAATGGCGCAGGAGGTAGCCGTCGTTGGAGGCGGCCTCGACGACGAGGCTGTCCGGCCCCAGTCCGAGCAGCTCGCGGATCATGGCGGCGTAACGGGCGGCATGGGCGCACCAGGAGGAGGACACCGAAGAGAAGTAGGCATAATCCGGGGTGAAGAGCGCCTCGGCCCCTGCATAGTCCTCGGTCTGGACCAGGAAGCAGTTGTGGCACACGAAAAGCCGCAGCGGAAAGGCGGTTTCCGGCGTGCGCAGGGCCGCCTCGGTCAGGTAGGCGTTGGACGGCGGCGCGCTGCCGAGGTCCAGGAAGACCTCGCGCAGGGGCGTGCGGCAGTTGCGGCAGTTCACAGGCGTATTCCTTCGAAATCCGGACCGATGCGCGGATGTTCCCGGTCGCGCCCGGAGAGGTCGGTCACGGCCAGGGGCCAGGTGATGGCCAAAGCCGGATCGTCCCAGGCCAGCCCGCCTTCGGCCTGTGGGACATAGGGCGCCGTGTGCAGGTACAGCAGTTCGCTGTCGGCTTCAAGCACCTGGAAGCCGTGGGCGAATCCCTCGGGAACGACGACCATGCGCCCGTTGTCCCCGGACAGGACCGCGGCGTGGTGGCGCAGGAAGGTGGGCGAGCCGGCCCGGATGTCCACGGCCACGTCGAGGACGCGGCCGGCAAGGCAGCGCACGAGCTTCATCTCGGCCGCGGGCGGGCGCTGGAAATGCAGGCCGCGCAGGGCGCCGACGGCGGTGGTGCGGGAGTGGTTCACGGCCATGATGCGGCGTTCTCCCAGGATCGGGGAGAGAGCCCCGGCGCAGAACAGGCGCTCGAAAAGTCCCCGGGCATCGCGGAAGGGGGTGTGCGACACCTCGAAAAGCCCCGGAAGGGGCGTGGGCTGGATGTTCACGACGGGGCTCCGGCCGCGGCGGCGAAGGCCTCGACCTGGGCGGCGCTCGACACCTGGCCCGTGGTGAGGAAGTCGCGGTACCAGGTGATGGTCCGGCCGAGGGCCGCGTCGAGGTCCCACACCGGCCGCCAGCCCAGGACGGCCCGAGCCTTGGCGCTGTCGATGTAAAGCGAGGTCGCCTCGTGGGGCTGGGGCGTTGTGGTCGTGTGCCAGCGCAGGGCCGGCCAGTGGGCGGCGGCCTTTTCCAGGACTTCGGACACGGTGGCGTTGGCCGAGGGGTCGGGGCCGAAATTCCAGGCGTCGGCCAGGCGTCGGTCGCCGGCCGCCAGGCCCGCCGCCAGCAGCAGATAGCCGTGCAGGCAATCCAGGACGTGCTGCCAGGGCCGGCGCGCGGCGGGGCTGCGGATCTCCAGCGAGGCTCCGGTGGCCATGGCCCGCACCAGGTCGGGCAGGAGCCGGTCCTCGGACCAGTCGCCGCCGCCGATGACGTTGCCGCCGCGCGCCGTGGCCACAAGCGGGCCGCCGTTCTCAAAAAACGTGGCCCGGTAGCTGGCGGCCGCCAGCTCGGCCGCGGCCTTGGAGGCGCTGTAAGGGTCGTGGCCGCCCAGAGGGTCGATCTCCCGGTAGCCCCAGGGCCATTCCCTGTTGGCGTAGCACTTGTCCGAGGTGACCACGACCACGGCCCGGGTGTCGGGACAGGCGCGGCAGGCCTCCAGGACGTGGACCGTGCCCATGACGTTGGCGGCGAAGGTGGCCACGGGCTCCCGGTAGGAGCGCCGCACCAGGGGCTGGGCCGCCAGATGGAAGACGACTTCGGGGCGCAGGCGGGCGAAGGCGTCGGCAACGGGCTCGGGCTGGCGGATGTCGTCCAGGAGGCTTTCCATGGGAAGGTCGAGGAGCCCGAAATGGTGCGGCTGGGTCTCAGGAGGCAGGGCCAGGCCGCCGACCGTCGCGCCGAGGCGCGTCAGCCACAGCGAAAGCCAGCTGCCTTTGAACCCGGTGTGGCCGGTGACCAGGACGCGCCGCCCGTCGAAAGCCCGCGCGAGACCGTTTATGTCCATACTTTCCAGGGCGGGTTGTCCTGCCACAGGGCTTCCAGGGCGTTCTTGTCGCGCAGCGTGTCCATGGCCTGCCAGAAGCCTCGGTGCTGGTAGGCCATGAGCTGGCTGGCGGCGGCCAGTCGCTGGAGTGGGGTCACTTCGAAGCTGGTGGCGTCCCCGTCTATGAAATCGAAGATGGCCGGCTCGAGGACGAAGAAGCCGCCGTTGATCCAGGCGCCGTCGCCGGCAGGTTTTTCCTGGAACCGGCGCACCTGGCCGTTGTCCAGTTCCAGGGCGCCGTAGCGGCCGGGGGGTTGGATGGCGGTGACCGTGGCGTGCTTGCCGTGGGCGCGGTGGAAGGCCAGAAGGGCGACGATATCGAGGTCGCTGACGCCGTCGCCGTAGGTGAAGCAGAAGGTTTCGTCCCCCACGTGTTCGCGCACACGCAGCAAACGGCCGCCGGTCAGGGTTTCCGGCCCGGTGTCGACGAGGGTGACGCGCCAGGGCTCGGCCCGGCACTCGTGCACCTCGATGCGGTTTTTGCCCATGTCGATGGTGACGTTGGACATGTGCAGGTAGTAGTTGGCGAAATATTCCTTGATCACGTAGCCCTTGTAACCGAGGCAGACGATGAAGTCGTTGATCCCGAAATGGGAGTAGATCTTCATGATGTGCCATAGGATGGGCTTGCCGCCCACTTCGATCATGGGCTTGGGCTTGAGGTGCGATTCCTCGCTGATGCGCGTGCCGAGCCCTCCGGCGAGGATGACGGCTTTCATGAGTGCCTACCTGCGTCCCGGAGGAAGGGAAAGCCCGCCGCACGTGAGCGGGAAAGGCGGGGACAGCGCGGCAGCCGGCCGCGTCGCTGGGAGTCCCAAGTGGGAGGCCCGGCTTGCATGGCATTCAGTGTGGCATCTTCGGCCCGGGGAGTGTGCATGTGATGAAGGTTCCGCGGTCGGGAGTTGGTTGCGCTCGACGCCGTGAAGGTGGCGTGCTGCCAGAGTTGCTATCCCCAGCTAACGTTCGAAGTCAAGGCGTGAACGTAGCTACGCGACGGTGCCGCCGCGTCCGCTTCTCGTCGGGAAGTCGAGCGTGTGCCCTGTCAGGGGATTTTAGGAGCATTCGAAATGAGAAAATGGTGCCTGACCGGTGCATTGTTGACAGAAAGTCTATGTCTTGTGTTTGGAATTAGAAGCCATCTCAAAAATATTTTCAACTGGACCCCAGGAATCGCTGGACTTTTTTGGTTGTTAATACGAAGTGGTCCGCATGGACCTTACCAATGAGCAATGGGCACGTATTTGGTCTTTAATCCCGCCAGCGAAAAGCCAAGATGGATGCAAAGGAAGACCACCGACGCCTCCGTGAATGAGGAGGCATCGACCTAAGGGAGGCGTTCATTGACGGGACATTTGCTCCCGCTAAAAAAGGGGCGCCGCCGTGGGAAAAACCAAGCGGGGCAAGGGCAGCAAGATCATGGGGTAATCCCCCCGAAAAAAGCTGGTTCTGAAAAGTAGAATTTTCTCGTAAACTCGGACGAGGAGATTTTACATGAAGACGTCCCGCTACTCCGACAGCCAGATCCTGAGCATCCTGAAGCAGGCCGAAAATGGCATTGCCGTGCCTGAGCTTTGCCGCGAGCACGGTATGAGCAGCGCCACGTTCTACAAGTGGCGGGCGAAATACGGCGGCATGGACGCCTCCCTCATGGCTCGGATGAAGGAGCTTGAGGAGGAAAACCGCCGACTCAAGCGCATGTACGCCGAAGCCCAGATGAAGGCCGAGGTGCTCCGGGAGGCGCTCGGAAAAAAGTAGTGAGGCCATCTCGCCGCCGTGAGATGGCCAAAGAAGCCGTGAAGGGGAAAGCCTTGAGCATCAGACAAGCCTGCGAAGCGTTTGGCATCAGCCAGACATGCTACCGGCATGTGCACAAGCTGTCTGACGAGAACGAATTCGTGGCCGACTGGTTGGTTCGGTTGACTGCCAATCAGCGCAATTGGGGCTTTGGGCTCTGCTTCCTGTACCTGCGCAATGTGAAGGGGTACGGCTGGAATCACAAACGAGTGTATCGGATCTATCGCGAGTTGGAGCTGAACCTGCGCATCAAACCCAAAAAGCGTTTGGTCCGCGAGAAGCCGGAGCCGCTGGCCCAGCCTGACGCGGCGAATCAGGCGTGGTCCATGGATTTTATGCATGACCAGTTGGAAGATGGTCGAAGCTACCGTCTATTCAACGTGATCGATGACTTCAATCGGGAAGGGTTGGCCATTGAAGCGGATTTCTCGCTGCCCTCAGAGCGCGTCATCCGGGTCCTGGAACAGGTTATGGAGTGGCGTGGCAAGCCGAAGGCCATCCGGTGCGACAACGGCCCGGAGTATGTCAGCCATCGCCTGCAAGCCTGGGCCGAGAAGAATAGGATACGCCTCGACTACATTCAGCCGGGCAAACCGCAGCAAAACGCCTATGTGGAACGCTACAACCGAACCGTGCGCTACGACTGGCTGGGGCAGCACCTCTTTGAGAACATCGAAGAAGTCAGGGACTATGCCACCAAGTGGCTCTGGACTTACAACAACGAACGGCCCAACATGGGCATCGGCGGCATCACTGGCAGTGGCAGACGCTAGCGATGGAGTTGATCAACGATTGCAAGAAGATTGGAACATCGAGATGATTGCACTCCACCGAGGTGGCCGCAAGCGACTGAAGACCCAGGACGGAAGACAGCTCAGGCGCTATCGCAGACGCTGGAAGATCGAACGCCTCTTTGCCTGGTTGCAAAACTTCAGACGCTTGGTGGTGCGATACGAGTACCATTTTGAAAATTTTTTCGCCTTGGTTCAACAGGATGCGCCGTCATCCTGTTGAGGCATTTTTGAGATAGCCTCTAGTTTAAATTAGAACAACTGGGTGGAATGTTGTTGCATCCAAATTGAGTATTTTGGACAATGACACATTGTTGGATCACCAGGCCCTGCTGCTCATCGACGCGGATATATAAAGGTTGTTGGCTTGTATGCCTTTTCTCGACAACATTTCCATCTGAATTTGTGCAGACGGACTGAACCACGTCGTTGCCATCCCATTGTGTAGCCCATGCGCCTTGTCTGGCAGTTAAAAGCCAAATATCATTGAATGTAAACAGCTCGGGCGACATTAATGCCATCGCCCCGCTAAGTTCCCAAGAAGCTCCAAATATGTTACCATCCTGGTCGCCATCAATTTGAACTATTACAATATGTCGATCGTCCGCATTTTGTGTTGGCACATGGGGATATTTTGTAAGCGAAGTTGCAACAGACTCTAATACTTTTTTGGATTTTTGCTGAATTGTTGCCCATTCTGAAATGCGAAGATAAAATCCTGTCGCGATTATACTGAAAACAGTTAGGAAAAGCATTGTTGAAATTATCATATGGCTATAATGAAGTAGCTTGTTGTTGACTTTTTTACACGCGGCGGCGATCATCGCGCTAACAAAAATTGCAAAGTATAACCCAGGTACTGCCATTGTCCTAGACATCACTCCAGTGCCAGTGAGTCCATATCCTGCCAATCCATACATTATAGCGCTGATAAGCATGCCGATGAGGAGGGAGAATATGATTTTAATAGCCTTTTGAATTTGTAGGTGTCGGAGTAGTAGGAGGTAAAGGAATATGTACAGTATGCTTTTAGAAAACAAGCTCCAGGACGTGGGAGTTATGGATTGCGCGACAAATCGGTCTAAATCACAAATATTATTTATAATTAATGAAGGGTTGAGGGATATGTGGCGGGGGTTGTTTGTAATGCAAAAAGGGACATACAGTCTCTGATAGAGTATCCCAAGGAAAACAGGCACGATGTACCAGAGAGAGTTTTTTAATAAATTTATTATGCCTTTGTAGTTGAATTTATGCGACATCAAGAGAAGCGGAATAAATATAAACCAGTAGGCCTCATAAGCAAGACACCCACAAAGAACAAGTAGTGATCCGTATAATTTTGTTTTTGCATTTGTATTTTCTATTATAATATAGCCTATCCCGAATAAAATAAACCCCCATAGAGTTAAGACTCCTGTTGGCCAGACTAATACTGCGAGAGACCATGGAGAAAAAGCTAGTATGATTGCTCCTATAAGCGCGCCGATAAAAGAAGGATTTTTATTAAAACCAATCTTGTTGAGTACGATCACAAAGACAATAAGAGCAGTCGAGCTATAAATGAATGATATAACTGATGAAATTATTTGCCACTTAAGCGGGTTGCCATCGGATATCTCGTTTAAAATCCAGGTTATCAATCCATAAACTGGTCTTGCATAGTTGTTTGTAGCTATATAATCGTTTATACTGTGTGGGGATATTATGGTCTTTGACAAAAAAATCCAATCGTCTGAGTAAAAACCAAGATAGTTGATACGCCATAAAGTAAAAAAAAACCATATTGTGAGCCATCCAGTTAAAGCGACATAAAGCCGTAGTTTTGTCGATATCAAGAACTGTATATAATTAGTCATTATGTTTAAGCCTTACATAGTATTGGGCTCCGAGTGGAAGCTTTTTAAGGAATACCTCAATTGATCTAAGAAATGAAAGTCGGCATGGGAAAAAAAGTGTATAGCCTTCGTCAATCTCCCTGAGTCCGGCACTGGCTGCTGTTTTTTTCATTTTCCCTTTTGAAATCATTTCCGCATTTTTATCAAAAGGGCACTGCTCAAATACCCAGCGAGTCGCTGGGTTAAATGGGTTATGTTCAAAAATAAAGAACGACCCTCGTTTGTCCAATATTCCGTTGCATTGACACAGTATTGTATGTTGAAAGTCAGAAGGGATGTGATGGAAGACATTTGCGGCAAAAATTAAGTCAAAAGTTTTTCCTCTTAAGGCGTTCCAGTCTGAAGAAAACAAACATCCAGGGTTGTTCTTAGCTGCAATTTGTAGAGATTGTTGTGAAGGATCGTATCCGACTATTTTCGATTTAGGAAAGTACTTTCTCAAAAAGACCAAGCTTCTTCCTGTCCCGCACCCAAAATCGAGAACGTTGTTTACGCTGCTCGTGTCGACAAGTGATGCTGTCAAGACGACTTTGTATTCGGCAAAATATAAATTTTCCTCGGCGGAAAAATGAATTGAATTACTAAGTATTGAATTGTAGTTTTTGGCAAATTTATCAAAATCAGATTTGTTCATTTCTTGCCTCGTTTGTCCAATTGTTGTTCAGTTATATATTCGACTTTATTGGTCTTTAAGTACGTTCGCCGTAGCTGCTTACAAATTAAACGGAGGCCCTTGGTTTGGGCATTGTTCATTAGAGGCTATCTCAAAAATGCCTCAACAGGATGACGGCGCACCCGAGTTGAACCAAGGCGAGAAAATTTTCAAAATGGTACTCCTATCGCACCACCAAGCGTCTGAAGTTTTGCAACCAGGCAAAGAGGCGTTCGATCTTCCAGCGTCTGCGATAGCGCCTGAGCTGTCTTCCGTCCTGGGTCTTCAGTCGCTTGCGGCCACCTCGGTGGGGTGCAATCATCTCGATGTTCCAATCTTCTTGCAATCGTTGATCAAGTCCATCGCTGTCGTAAGCTTTATCTCCGATCAATCGAGTGGGAATTTCGTTGAGAAACCCTGTCTGGAGGGTCTGCTCGACAAGCGTTACTTCATGCGGCGAAGCGCTGGCCACGTACACGGCGATAGGAAGACCAGAAGCGTCTGCCACTGCCATGATCTTGCTGCCCTTGCCCCGCTTGGTTTTTCCCATGGCGGCGCCCCTTTTTTAGCGGGAGCAAATGTCCCGTCAATGAACGCCTCCCTTAGGTCGATGCCTCCTCGTTCACGGAGGTCTTCAGCGAGTGTAACAAGGATTCGCTCGAATACTCCTTGTTTTCGCCAATACTGGAACCGTCGGTGGCAGGTTTGGTATGGTGGATACCGCGCCGGCATGTCTTTCCAGGGCGCTCCGGTCCTGAGAATCCAAGATATGCCATCGAGAAGCTCACGCGGAGGCGTCGGTGGTCTTCCTTTGCATCCATCTTGGCCTTTCGCTGGTGGGATTAAAAACCAAATACGTGCCCATTGCTCATTGGTAAGGTCCATGCGGACCACTTCGTATTAACAACCAAAAAAGTCCAGCGATTCCTGGGGCCCAGTTGAAAATATTTTTGAGATGGCTTCTAGTAAAAAAGAAATCATTAGAGCCCATCAACAGGTTGTTTCGAGGGACTCGGGATTGCGGACGATCGAGGGGCGGGTGCCCAAGGAAAAGGCGCATAGGCTTTCCAGGGCGCCGGCGATGGAGCCGTTGCCCATGACGGTCAACTTGAGGTCGCGACGGGTCTGGTTCAGGACTGAAGCCGCACATGTGGCGATGTAGCCGCTGCCGTTGCACGCGAGGATGCAGACGGAAATGATTGATAGCGACATAGAGGCGTCCTTTGGGGAAAGACGTTGGACCAGAGGGACAAACGACGTCGTCACGGAGCGTCAGACGAAATTGCATTGGCAGAGACTGCCGCGTCATCGTCGGTGGGAGGGCGGCTGCTATCCCAAGTCGTCCGCCCGATGCTGAACTGGGGTTTGCCATTGAGATTCATGTAGGTGCGACCCAGATATTCCCCAACGAGCCCGATGAAGAACAGTTGGAAGCCGCTGCTGAAAAGCAAGATACTGGCCAGAGACGACCAACCAGCCGGGGTCTCCGGGTGTAAAAGCTTTTGAATGATGATTACACCCATAAGCAATAGACTCATGATGAAAAAGAACACGCCGGCAAGGCAGGACAGGCGCAGAGGTAGGACGGAAAAGCCCGTGGCCATCCTCAGCCACAAGGAGATCAACTTGGTTAAGTTGTAGTTGCTGCATCCCTGCGGCCGTTTCATGTGCTCCACGTCGATACTTGCGATACTGCGTGTGAGATCGAGAATGAGCCCGTCGAGATAAACATAGGGACCTTTGTGGGCGGTGATTTCGTCCACTAAGGAGCGACTGAGCGCCTTGAACGAAGACATATAGAGCCCGGCCGGCTTGTGCAGCAGATAGCCGGCCACCCAGCCGTTGAAGCGGCTGCCCAGCTTTTTCCAGCCCGCGTGTTGCCGATTGCGGTAGCGCGTGTAGCAGACGTCGTTGCCGGTTTCGATGGCCTGGATCATGTCCTGCAATGCCTGGGATGGGTGCTGCATGTCGTCGTCCATCACAATGATGATCCGGCCCCTTGCGTGGTTGAGGCCGGCCATGACGGCATTGTGCTGACCGAAGTTGCGGCGCAGGGAGATGCCCCGAACATAGGTATGTTCTTTCGCTAGACGCAAGATCACCTGCCAACTCCCGTCCGGGCTCGCGTCATTGACCAGTATGATTTCATACTTGTTATGGTGCCCGGCTGTGTCTAGGGCGCGGGTGACAGTCGCGACCAGCGTATCGAGGAGGTCTTCGCTGCGATAGACCGGTACGACGACGGAAATAGATGGGTCGGTGGGCGTGTCTGCCCGATGTGCTGTCGTCATGTTGCACAGTCCCATTCGTATTGCTGGTTGCGGTGTGTGGTCGTCCCCCGGATCGCCTCCAGTTCCGCCTTGTCCGGGTAGGTGATGAGCACGGCCCGGCGGGGGCCGTGGAAGACGAACAGGGAGCCGGCGGCAGCCGCGGCGGCCTCGCCCTCGGTCAGGACGCGGCGCAGGTCCTCGTTGCTCCCGGCCCCGCCCAGGGCGATGACCGGCACGTCCACGGCGCGGCTGACGGCGCGCGTGAGCTCGATGTCGTAGCCTTCCATGGTCCCGTCGCGGTCCACGCTTTGCACGATGAGCTCCCCGGCCCCGCGTGCGGCCATGTCCCGGGCGGCCTGCGCCACGTCGCCGGAGAGCTTGCGCCCGGCGCAGCGGGAAACCACCTCGCGCCTGCCCGTCCAGGACTTCTTCACGTCCAGGCAGACCACCACGCTCTGGCGGCCGAAGGCGTCGGCCAGGCGCGAGACGATGTCCGGCTGCTCCAAGGCGGCGGTGTTGAGGCATATCTTTTCCGCCCCGGCGCTCAAAATGTCCCGGGCCTCGGATACGCGCGTCACGCCGCCGCCCACGCCGAAGGGCATGAGGCACTGGTCGGCCACCCGCTCGATGAGGTCCAGCGGCGGGGTGCGGCCCTCGGCCGTGGCCGTGATGTCGAGGATGAGCAACTCGTCGACTTCCTTGTCGTCGAAGATGCGCACGGCGTTCATGGGATCGCCCACGTAGACGTGCTTCTTGAAGCGCACGCCCTTGACCAGACCCCGGCCGCGCAGCAGCAGCACCGGTATGACGCGCGGGACGAGCATCAGTCCGCAAGCCTCGTGAAGTTTTCCAGCATGGCAAGTCCATGGTGGTGGCTTTTTTCCGGGTGGAACTGGGCGCCGTAAATGTTGCCGCGCCGCACGGCGCTGGCGAAGGTCGGGCCGTAGGTGGTCTCGGCCGCGACCTGCTCCGGGTCGTCGCAAAAAACGGCGTAGGAGTGGACGAAATAGTAGCGCTCCCCCGGGGCGATGCCGGAAAAAAGCGGCGAGCCCTCCCGGGCGGTCAGCGTGTTCCAGCCCACGTGGGGCACGCGCAGCCTCTCGCCGCCAGGCAAGGGAACGAGTTTTCGCGTGTCGCCGTCGATCCAGCCCAGGCCCGGCAGGCTCCCTTCCTCGCTGCCCCGGGTGAAAAGCTGCATGCCCAGGCAGATGCCGAGGATGGGGATTTTCCGTTCGAGCACGGCTTCGTTCAGGGCTGCGACCAAGCCGGCGGCGCGCAGGTTCCCCATGGCCGCGTCGAAGGAGCCCACCCCGGGCAGGACCAGCTTGTCCGCGCCGAGGATGGCCGCCGGATCGGCGGACACGGCCGCCTCCACCTTGAGGCGGGCGAACTTCATGGCCACCGAGCGCAAGTTGCCCAGGCCATGGTCCACGACGACGATCATCGGCCGGCGGCGTCCGCTTCCCCGTCCTGGGGGGCGTGGACGTATTTGTAGTAGAGTACCGGGGGCACGACGCCCAGGCGCGCGCCCAGGGCCAGGGGGCCGCGCAGGGCGCGCAGCAGCGGGAAATGGGTCGGGTAGTCGTGGAAGGTTTTCACCGGCGCGGCCATGATGGCCGCGAACTCCTCTTCGGAGAGCTCGAGCTTGCGCCGGGTGTATTCCACGATGTCCGGGTTCTCCGGGTAGGGCGAGCCGGCCAGGACGGCGAGCGCCTCCTCCCGGGTGATCCTGCCCGAGCGGATGCGGGCCGAAAGCCCCAGCTTGCGCTTGTCGATGCCGAACTTGCGCGGCAAGAGGTAGGACTGGAAGAAGTGCGTGTACACCGACTCGTGGTGGTGGCCGCCGTAGTCCTGCCAGCCGACCTCCCGGGCGATGACGGCGGCGGCGGATTTCTTGTCGTATTCCATGAAGTTGAGAAACGGCAGCAGCTGGATGCGCCGGCCGAACATGTACCAGACCAGGGTCGGCAGGGACAGGTTGGGGATGCCCGTCCTGGCCGAGCCGGAAAATTGCTTGTGCACGGCGCGGATGTAGCGGCCGTCGAAATAGGTCCAGTCGCGGGGCACGATGCCCTCGGCCCGGAAGCTGTGGCCGCTTAAGACGTAGCGCAGGCCGAGCTTGGCCGCGGTCTTGAGCAGCACGGCGCTTATCGCCATGTCCGTGGGGATCTCGGCGTCGGAGGTCGAGGCCCTAAGGAAGGAGATCTGGAGCCGGCGGAAGTCGTCCCAGTCCGCCACGTGGGTTTCGAGGGTCACGCCCAGGGTCCGGGTGGCGTTTTCGATGTTGTGGACCGCGATCTCGGAGTTCCAGCCGTTGTCGAAGTGCACGGCCAGGGGGCGAAGCCCCAGGCGCACGGCCTGGTACAGGGTGTAGGTGCTGTCCACGCCGCCGCTGACCCCGACCACGCAGTCGTAGTCGCGGCCCCGGCCCGCGGCCTTGATGCGCGCAACCAGCGCGGCCAGGCGGGCGGCCCCTTCCTCGCCGAGCGGATACCTGCGCTCCATGGCGTCGTGGATCTTGCAGAACTGGCAGACGCCGTCCGCGTCGAAGATGATGCTCGGGATGGTGTCGTCGTAGACGCAACGCGAACAGACGCGGGGACCTGAACCCATGGGGAGACTCCGGAATATCGAGGCGTGGCCGGGAAACGGCCCGGGCCAACAGGTAGCCCATTTGCCGGCCCGACTCAAGGCGGCCGGACCGGGCCGGGCTATTTGTACAGCCTGTCGTTGTCGAGCATGTCCATCCACATGGCCGAGAGCAGGAACTGGATGCCGCTGATGGTCAGGAACACGAAGAGCAGCAGGGCGGAGAACGTCCACGACTTGTCCTGGAAGAAATCGCACATGAGCCGGAAGAAAAGCACCGCGCTGCCGAAAAGGGTGAAGAAGGCCAGATGGTAGAGCATGAACAGGGGGTGGAAGTCCTTGAACAGGTACTTGATCCACAACCGCTTGAAGAAGGATTTGAACAAAAGCCAGCTGATGGTGGGAATGACCTTGAAGATGTTCATTTTCGAGGTTTCGCCCACGTTGTAGACCGGCTTGATCTCGACCTCGCGCACGGTGCAAAACGCGATGTTGAGCTTGACCAGCATGTCGTTGGGCATGCCGTAGCGCTTGTAGATCTTGTGGATGCGAAGGCCCTGCAGGGCCTTGAGCGAGATGGCCGTGTACCCGGTCTGGGTGTCCGAGACCCGCCAGTAGCCCGAGGCGATCTTGGTCAGCATGGACAGGATGGAGTTGCCGAAATAGCGCAGCTTGGGAATGACCAGCCAGGCCGAGCGGTGGATGAGCCGGTTGCCCTTGACGTAGTCGATGCCCTCGGCCACCACCGGCAGGCAGATGCCCTCCAGCTCGGCCGGGTCCATCTGGCCGTCGCCGGCCATGACCGCCGTGCAGTCGATGCGCAGGTCCTTGCACAGCTTGTAGCCCCGGGCGATGGCCGCGCCCACGCCGCCGTTGACCAGATTGTCCACGAGAATGACGCGGTCCGTGTGCGGCGAGGCGTTGTGCACCCTGGAGGGCACGAAGAACTTGATTTCCTCCTCGTCCATCTGCTGCACGAGGATTTCCGCCCTGTTGTATCCCGTATCCACGGGGATGTCGTCGCAGGGCGGGGCGTCGCAGGCGGGCGCGGTGTTGTGGACGGCCATGTAGTCCAGGACGCGTTGCCGGGTGTCGTCCCGGGAACAGTCGTTTACCACCACGATGTGGTCCACGAAATCCGGCATGGTTTCCAGCACCGTCACGATCTGCGCGCCTTCGTTGTAGGCGGGCACGACCACGGCCACAGTTTTCCCCAAAAGCATGTCGCGGCGACCTCGCTTGCCCTGTGCGGGACGTTGACTCGCAACCTTTTGGCGAATGCGGGCCGGTTCGTCAACGCACGATGCCGCCTGGGCCGGGATTTGCCGGTTGTCTTCGCCGGGGCCTTGGGGCACTCTGGGCCGGCGCCGCACGCCGTCCGGGCGCGTCGCCCGGGGCGCGGCCCGGCCGCCCACAGGAGAAGCCGCATGATTTGCATCACCGGAGCCGCCGGCTTCATCGGCTCCAACATCGCCGCCGCCCTCAACGAACGGGGCGAGCGCGACCTGGTCCTGTGCGATCGGCTGCGCGACGGCGGCAAATGGCAAAACATCCGCCGCCGCCGCTTCGACGACCTGGTCGCTCCCGAGGACCTGCCGCGCTGGCTGGAAGGGGCCCGGGGAAAGCTGCGGGCCGTGATCCACATGGGGGCCATCTCCTCGACCACGGTCACCGACGGCGACGCGGTCATGCGCGAGAACTTCAAGTTCTCCCTCATGCTCCTCGACTGGTGCGCCGCGGCCGGCGTGCCGTTCGTCTACGCCTCCTCGGCCGCCACCTACGGCGACGGCTCCCAGGGCTTCGACGACGTGTTTTCCCTGGAAGCCCTGGACCGACTGCTGCCGCTCAACCTCTACGGCTTCAGCAAGCACGCCTTCGACTGCCTGGTGTGCCGGCGCGTCTTTTCCGGCGGGGCGCTGCCGCCCCAGTGGGCCGGACTCAAGTTCTTCAACGTCTTCGGCCCCAACGAGCTGCACAAGGGCTCCATGCAGAGCGTGCTGACCAAGGTCTGGCCGGATATGGCCGCCGGCCGGCCGGTGCGGCTTTTCCGCTCCCACGACCCGCGCTTCCCCGACGGCGGCCAGATGCGCGACTTCGTCTCCGTGCGCGACGCCGAGCGGGTGGTCCTGTGGCTGCTCGACAATCCGCACGTCCGGGGCCTGTTCAACGTCGGCACGGGCCGGGCCCGCAGCTTCAAGGACTTCATCGGCGCGGGCTTCGCCGCCGCCGGCCTGCCGGAATCCATAGAATACGTGGACATGCCCCTGGAGATTCGAGGCAAATACCAGTACTTCACCCAGGCGGGCCTGGGGGGGCTGCGCTCCGTGGGCTACCCTTACGCCTTCACCCCCCTGGAGGAGGCCGTGGGCGACTACGTGCGCGACCATCTCGCCAAGGACTGCCCGTACCGCTGACCTGCAAAGGGGACTCGGCCATGGCCGCGCCAACGGCATCGGAAGGACTTCCCGAACTGATCTCCCTGTGCGACCGCCTGGGCCAGGCCCGGGTGCTGGTCGTGGGCGACGCCATGCTCGACCGTTTCGTGCGGGGCAGGGTGGAGCGCATCTCCCCCGAGGCCCCGGTCCCGGTGCTGTCCGTGTCCGAGGAAAGCGACATGCCGGGCGGCGCGGGCAACGTCATCCGCAACCTGGCCACGCTGGGCGTCGCGGCCGGGTTCGTGGCCGCCGTGGGCGACGACGAGGCGGGCCGGACCCTGGACGGCCTTCTGGCCGCCTATCCGGCCGTGGACGCCCGCCTGGCCGTGGAGCCGGGACGGCCCACCACGCAGAAGACCCGCTTCATCGCCGGCCACAACCACCTTTTGCGCACGGACCGCGAGACGCTCGCCCCGGTGGTCGCCGTCACCGTCCAGGGCGTCCTCGAACACTTGCGGGAACTCGTCCCGCGCTATCCCGTCATCATGGTGTCGGACTACGGCAAGGGCCTGCTCACGCCCGAGGTGCTGGCCGGCGTCATGGAACTCGCCGCCGCGCACGGCGCACGGGTGGTGGTCGATCCCAAGGGCGCGGACTTCTCCCGCTACCGGGGCGCGACGGTCATCACGCCCAACCGGGCGGAGCTGGCCGCGGCCACGGGCCTGCGCCTGACCGACGGGGCGGCCTACGCCGCCGCCGCCCGCCGCGTCATCGACGCGACCGGCGTGGACACGGTGCTGGTCACCCGAAGCGAGGAGGGCCTGAGCATCTACCCCGCCGACGGCCCGGCCCGCCACATCCGGGCCGAGAGCGCCGACGTCTTCGACGTCTCGGGCGCGGGCGACACCCTGGCCGCCATCCTGTGCGCCGGGCTGTCGCTCGGCGCGCCGCTGCCCCTTTGCGCCCGGCTGGCCAACATCGGCGCGGGCGTGGTCATCCGCAAGGTGGGCACGGCCGTGGTGCACCCCGAGGAGCTGCGCCGGGGCGTGCTCGCCGGCTCGGGCACGGGTGGCGACGACAAGGTCGTCTCCCGGGAGCGGCTGCTCGAGCGCGTCGCCCTGTGGCGCAGCCAGGGGCTTCGCGTCGGCTTCACCAACGGCTGCTTCGACCTGCTCCACCCCGGGCACGCCCTCATGCTCTCGCGCACGCGGGAACTGTGCGACCGGCTGGTGGTGGGCCTCAATACCGACGCCTCGGTGCGCCGCCTCAAGGGGCCCTCGCGGCCGGTGCAGAGCGAGGAGGCCCGGGCCGGCATGCTGGCCTCCCTTTCCCCGGTGGACGCGGTGACGCTTTTTAACGAGGACACCCCCCTGGAGCTCATCCGGGTCGTGCGGCCCGACGTGCTGGCCAAGGGCGGCGACTACACCCTGGAAACCGTGGTCGGCGCGGACGTGGTCACGGCCTACGGCGGCCGGGTGGCGCTGATCGACCTCGAACCCGCCGCCAGCACCACGGACATCATCGCCCGCATCCTGCGGACCTCGAGCGGCGGGGACGCGCCCGCCTCCTGACCCGTTCCCGGCCGCGCGGCCGGGGCTTCCCGCAACAAGGTATTTCATGGAAACGACGCAAGACGCGAACATCTCGGATTCGGATTTCCTGGTCGTCGGCGGCGGCATCGTCGGGCTGTCCATCGCCCGGGAGCTGGCCGGCCGCCATCCCGGGGCGCGCATCGCCGTGCTGGAAAAGGAGACCTCCCTGGGGGCCCATGCCAGCGGCCGCAACAGCGGCGTGCTCCACGCCGGCTTCTACTACACCGCCGACTCGCTCAAGGCCCGCTTCACCCGCGACGGCAACGCCGCCATGCGGGCCTTTTGCCTGGAAAAGGGCCTGCGCCTCAATGCCTGCGGCAAGCTGGTGGTGGCCAAAAACCCCGAAGAGTTGCCGGCCCTGGACACGCTTCTGGCGCGCGCCCAAACCAACGGCGTGGCCCTGACCCGCCTGACCCTGGCCGAGGCCCGGGAGATCGAACCGCGCGTTACGACCTGCCAGTGGGCGCTTTTCTCGCCCTCCACGGCCTCCATCGATCCCCTCGAGGTGCTGACGGCCGTGGCCGAGGACGCGCGCGGCCGGGGCGTGGCCGTGTGCCTGGGCGAACGCTACCTGAAGCGCCGGGGCGACGCCGTGGTCACCAGCCGGGGCACGCGCCGGGCCCGCTACGTCATAAACGCCGCCGGGCTCTACGCCGACAAAGTGGCCCGGGACTTCGGCTTCTCGCGCGACCACGCGCTTTTGCCCTTCAAGGGGCTCTACCTTTACGCCTCGCCCGGCGCGCCGCGGCTTCGCACCAACATCTACCCGGTGCCCAACCTGGCCAACCCGTTTCTCGGCGTGCACTTCACCGTGGCCGTGGACGGCCGGGTCAAGATCGGACCCACGGCCATCCCCTGCTTCTGGCGCGAGCAGTACGGCTGGTTCGAAAACTTCGACGCCGGCGAAGCTCTGGAAATTTTGCTGCGCGAGGCGGCGCTCTTCGCCCGGGCGGACTTCAATTTCCGGGAGCTGGCCGTGGAGGAGCTGCGCAAGCAGTTCCGGCCGCACATCGTGGGCCTGGCCGGGGAGCTGGCGGAGTTCGTGAAGACCGAACACTACGCCGCCTGGGGCCGGCCGGGCATCCGGGCCCAGCTCGTGGACGTGAAAAGGCGCAGGCTGGAGATGGATTTCCGCATCGAACGCGACGACCGCTCCCTGCACGTGCTCAACGCCGTCTCCCCGGCCTTCACCTGCGCTTTTCCCTTCGCCGCCCACGTCGCGGACATGGCGGACGAGGCCCTGGCCTGACCGACGGCACGGGAAGCCGACGTGGGCAAAGTTATCGCGTGAACGGCCTTGGGGTGCTATGGTGGGGGCCACGGCGGCCCGCCCCGGCGCCGCAAGGAGGTTACGGTGTCCGCAGTGACCCTCGAATCCCGCATGGATCTCTTGAGCGAATGCGTCAACATCGGCCTCGGCCGGGCGGCCGAGGCGCTCAACCGCATGTGCGCCACCCACGTGGTTCTCTCCGCCCCGGAAATCCGCGTCCTCAGCCGCCCGAGCCTGACCGAGGCCACCATGGGGCGTTGCCCGACCGTGTGCGAGGGCGTGTTCCTGCCCTTCGTCGGAGCCATGCGCGGCATGACCGCCCTGGCCTTCGCCCACGGCGACGCCACCAACCTCGTCACCGGCCTCACCGAGGCCCTGGGCATGCCCGAGGTGTCGGAGCAGATGCGCGAGGACACCCTGCGTGAGGTCGGCAACGTGGTGCTCGTCGGCGTGCTCGGAGCCATGGGCTCCATGCTCGGCCTGCACGTGGACTACCAGCCCCTGTCCACGGCCAAGAACCTCGGGCCGCTGCTCGCCATGGCCGACGCGTTGTGTTCCGTGACGCTCTACGTGCGTGCCAACTTCACCCTGGCCCGCTACATGGCCACGGGCGACATCCTGGTGGTCCTGGCCCAGGAGGGCTTCGACGCCCTGACCGCCGCCCTGGACGCCAAAATTCTGGAAAACATCGGATAGACCGTGACCGCAGCGACGCCGGGGACAGCCTCCTCCCGCCGTGGCGGCAGCCTATCGGCTGCCGTGGCCGGCTGCGCCCTGGTCGGCCTGGCTGTGGCTGCGGCCACCGGCTTGTGGCGCGAGACCGCCCTGGCCGGCGGGCTGCTGGCGACCCTGGCCGGCCTGGTCGGCCGGGCCGGACGCGGGCGGCCACGGCTGGCCGGTCTGGGCGACCTGCTCGCCCTGGCCGTGGCCTGCTACGCCCTGGCGGCGCTGGCCCTTGGCGTGCTCGACGGGCTGCACCAGCTGCGCCTGCCGCAACTCGCCTCGCCCATCGTGGCCAACCCCATCGAGGGCCGCGAGGCGGTCAAGGGCTGGCTGCTGGCCCACGGAGGCGACATCTACCCCGTGGGCGGGGCCTATCCCCGCCTGGTCACGCTCTATCCGCCGCTCTATTACCTGGTCGTCGCCGGCTTCTCCTTTCTCGCCGGGCCGGGGCTGTGGTGCGGCCGGCTGGCCGCCCTGGCCGGGCTGGGCCTTCTTTGCGCGGTGCTTTTCGGCCTTGGCCGCCGGCAGGCCGGGGCGATCGCCGGCGGGCTGGCCGCCCTGGGCTTTCTCGTCCTGCCCGAGGCCGGACACGGCTTTCTCTGCAAGCCCGACGCCCTGGCCGTGGGATTGCTCCTCGGCGGCGCGCTGGCCCTGCCTTCCGGGCGCGCTGAAACGGCCGGCCGGGCCAGGCTCGTGCTCGCGGCCGCGCTTTTCGCCGGGGCGAGCCTGTCCAAGCAGCAGACCTGGCCCTTGGTCGCGGCCGCCCTGGGCTGGAGCTTTTTCGTGCTTTCCCGCCGCGAGTTCCTCTTTTTCGCCCTGGCCCAGGTCCTGGCCCTCGGCCTCGGCTGGGGCGCGGCCCTGGCCTTTTTCGGCCCGGGGCTCGTCGAGCAGGTGGTGGTTTTCCCCCAGAAGATGACCGCCCTCGGGGCGGACAACAGCCTGGCCGCCGCCTTGGCGCGCCTGTCGCGCTTCGCGGCCGAACACGCCTGGCTGCTTTGCGCCTACGCCGCCTGGCTCGCCTCCTGCCTGCGCCGCCGCCGGCTGCCCCTGGCCGATACGCTGCTGCTCGCCTACCTGCCCTTTCTCACCCGCACCCTCATGTGGACCGGCGCGGACACCAACCATTTCCTCCTGGTCGCCGCCGTGGCCGCCCTGGGCGCGGCCGCCGGGGCCCGGCGCTGGCTGTCCCTGGGCGCGCCCCTGCCGCGCCTGGCCGGAGCCCTGGCTTTGGCTTCGCTGCTCCCGTCCCTGGTCACCCTGAACCTTCCCGGCCCGGCCGACCTGCGGCCCACGCCCGCCGCCCTGGAGACCGTGGCCAAGGCCAGGGCGGCGCTGGCCGCCGCTTCCGGTCCGGTGCTCATGGACGCCGAAGGGGCCTACCTCTTCGCCGGCGGCTCGGACTGGCCGCGCCTGCGCCTCTACGACGCCTACGAGACCGACGTCCTGGACCATCTGGGCTTGGCCCCCATTCTCGACTCGGTCATGGCCGGGGACATCCGCTCCCGGGGCGCGGTGCGTTTCGTGGACAGCCAGGTCTTCATCTCCCGCAAGCTCTTGGATCTCCTCGACGTGTACTACGAGCCGGCCGAGAAGGCCGGGCGTTACGCCTTCTATCGGCCCCGAGCGGCGGCGGCCATCGTGGCCATGCCCGCGGCCGACCGGGTGGCCCGACGCGACGGCCCCCTCGAGGCCGTGGCCGCCGAGGCCCAGCATGTGGGCCAGTGGGGCCGCTACATTCAGTCCGACGCTGCCGACGCCCCGCTTGTCCTGGACTACGAGGCCGCCTCCGACGCGCCGCTGGGGACGGCCTCGGTGGCCTTTTGCCCGCGCTTCACCGCCCCGGGGCAGCGGCTCACGGCCACGGCCCGGACCCTGGACGGCCGGGAGCTCGGCCGCCTGGAACTGGGCCACGGCGGCATCCCGGAAACGGGCGAAGGCTGCGAAAAGCCGGCGCGGCTCGACTTCACGCCCCCGGGCCAGACTTTTCGCGTGTCCTTCGTCCTCACCCCCGGGGCCCAGCTGTGGCTCGATCCGGCCCATCCCCTGGTCGTAAGCGCCGAGGCGGCCGCACCCGCGCCTTGACAAGCCGGCCATACCCCCGGCATCTACTGCAAAATGCAGCCAAAGGCCCCCGAAGCGCGCGACGTGCCGCGCGTCGTCCTGATCTCGCCCTATCCCGACATCACGGCTTTCGGCGTGCGGGCCCTTTCGTCGTACCTGCGGGCGGCGGGCGTGGCCACGCGCCTCATTTTTCTGCCCGATCCCCTGGGCGACGCCCTGACCGATGCCCCCGAGCGCTATCCGGCCGAAGTGCTCGAAGCGCTCGTTCCCCTTTGCGCCGACGCGACCCTCGTCGGCGTGTCGCTCATGACCAACTACGCCGACAATGCCGTCCAGATCACCCGGGCTCTGCGGGGGAGCATCGCCGCACCCGTGCTCTGGGGCGGCGTGCACCCGACCATCCGGCCCGAGGAGTGCCTGGAGGTGGCGGACATGGTCTGCGTCGGCGACGGCGAGGAGGCCCTCCTCGACGTGGTCCGGGCCGTGGCCGCCGGCCGGTCCGTGGCCGAGGTCCCCAACATCTGGTCGCGCCGGCCGGACGGAAGCCTGGCCCGAAACCCCGTGCGGCCCCTGGCGGCCGACCTCGACGCCCTGCCGCCGCCGGACTGGTCCCACGAGGATCACTGCATCTGGGTCGCGGGCGAGGGCATCGTGGCGCTGACGCCTAGCGTGACCGAGCGCTTCCTGGCCGGGGGCACGGTCTCGCGCCTGCTTGGCCGCGTGGGCTACCAGACCATGACCGGGCGCGGCTGCCCCCACCGCTGCGCCTACTGCGTCAACGACGCCATAAAATCCCTCTACGGGGCCAAGGGCTACCTGCGCTGGCGCAGCGTCCCCCACGTCATGGCCGAGCTTGCGGCCGCCCGGGCGGCCATGCCGTTTATCGGCTACGTCTGGATTTCCGACGACGCCTTTTTCGCCAGGCCGCTGGAAAACATCCGGGAGTTCTGCCGGGAGTACAAGGCGCGCATAAACCTGCCCTTCACCTGCCTGGGCAGCCCGGCCACCATCAGCCGGGAGAAGATGGACGCCCTCGTGGACGCCGGCATGGTCTACATGCAGATGGGCGTGCAGACCGGCTCGCCGCGCATCCAGGCCCTGTTCAACCGGCAGGCCATGGGCAACGACAGGATGCTCGCGGCCATGGCGATCGTGAACGCCTACAAGGACCGGATGCTGCCCCCGAGCTACGACTTCATCCTGGACACGCCCTACGAGACCCTCGACGATCGCCTGGAGTCCGTGCGCTTCATCGCGAAGATTCCCAAGCCCTTTCGGCTCCAGCCCTTTTCCCTGGTGCTCTATCCGGGCACCAAGCTCGCGGCCATGGCCGCCGCCGATGGGCTGCTTGCCGACGAACGGCGCGACGTCTACACCAAAAGCTACACCATGCGCCGGCCGGACTACGTCAACTTCCTCATCCTGCTGGCCAAGGGCGGCCGGTTTCCGTCGCGGCTGCTGGCCCTGTGCGCGACCGGCCCTGTGGCCCGGGTCCTTTCCGCCAGGGCGCTTTCGCCGCTGTGGCGGCTGGCCTTCGCCGTGGCCGGCCCGGCCAAGCGGCTGCTCAAAAAACTCCTGGGACGCGGCTCGTGAGAATCCTGCTCGTGCAGTCCTGGCTCGGCGGCGACGGACCGCCGGTCTATCCGGTGGGTCTGGCCTGCCTGGCCGCCGCCCTGGCCGGCCACGAGGTCGCCTGCTGCGACCCCAACACGGCGGCCGATCCGCTGGGGGAGCTTTCCCGAACGCTGGCGGAGTTCCGGCCGGACATGGTCGGGGTGTCGCTGCGCAACATCGACTCCACCAACACCCGGGTGAGCGTGTCCTACCTGCCGCCGTTTGCGCGGGTGCTGGACACGGTCCGCGCCGGCTTCTCCGGCCCCCTGGCGGTCGGCGGCTCGGGCTTTTCCATGTTCGCCGAGGCGGTCATGGCCCGCTATCCGGCCATCGACTACGGCGTGTACCTGGAAGGGGAGGGGGCCTTCGCCGCCCTGGCCGCCGCCCTGGCGGGCGGGGGGGACGTTTCCGCCGTGCCCTCGGTCTTTCGGCGCGAGGCCGGCCGGGTGGTCTTTTCCGGCCCGGCGGCCAAGGCCGACTTCGCCGACCTGCCGTCCCCGGACTTCGCGGCCCTGCCCCTTGGCCCCTACGCGGCCGTGCCCTGGGGTGTCGGCGTCGAAACCAAGCGCGGCTGCGCCTTTTCCTGCCTCTACTGTCCCTACGGCTTTCTCAACGGCCGGGCCTACCGCAAAAAGGACCCCGAACGCGTGGCCGACGAGCTGGCCGGCCTCAAGGCCCGGGGGCTCGTCCGCTTCACCTTCCTCGATTCGGTCTTCAACGCCCCGGCCGACCATGCCGCGGCCGTCATGGAGGCCATGGTCCGCCGCGACGTGCGGCTTTCCTGGTCGGCCTGGTTCACCGAGCGGGGGCTCACCCGCGATTTCCTGGAGCTCGCCCGCCGGGCCGGCTGCGACGCCGTGATCTTTTCGCCCGACGCCTACGGCGACGCCGCCCTGGCGGCCCTCGGCAAGGCCGTGACCCGGGCCGAGATCGACGCCGCCTTCGCCCTGGTCGCCGACATGGGCTGCTTCGAGGCCAGCTACAACTTCTTCAAGAATCCGCCCGGCCAGACCCTGCGCGACGCCCTGGCCATGGTCGGCTTCATCGTCCGGGCCAGGAAGCGCCTGGGCCGGCGGGTCCATTTCGAGCTGAGCAGCCTGCGCGTGGAGCCGCACACCGCCCTGGCGCAACTGGCGGAGCAAGAGGGTCTCGTCGCGCCCGGGGCCGACCTTCTCGAACCGGTGCGCTACACCCAGGGCCGCACGGCCTACATCGAGAAGTTCTTCGACCTGGTGCAAAAGGCCCGGGGCCGCTGACCGTGCGCGTTTCCGAGAGCCTGGCCCGCGACCTGCTGCGCCTGATCGTCTGGTATCCCCTGCGCCTAGTCGTCGAGCGCCTGCCGCCGCGCGCCGCCTTCGCCCTGCTGCGCTTCCTGGGCCGGCTGCACCGGGCCGCCTCCCCGGGGCGGGCCGGCCGGGTTCTGGCCGCCGTGGCCCGCCTGCGGCCGGACCTGCCGGAACCCGCCCGCCGGGCCCAGGCCCGGGCCGCCTTCGAGACCCACTACCTCAACCAGCTGTCGGTCTTCGTCTTTCCACGGCTCACGCGCGACAATTGCCCCCAGGTGCTGGAGATCGAGGGCCTGCACCACCTCGACGCCGCCCTGGCCGCCGGGCGCGGCGCGGTCGTGCCCATAGGCCATTTCGGCCCCACCCAGTTGCCGCTCACGGCCCTCGGGCTCCTGGGCTATCCCATGCTTCAGATCGGCTATCTCAACGCCGAGGGTCTGTCGTTCGTCGGCCGCCAGGTGGCCCTGCGCCTGCGCCGGCGCTACGAGGGCCGCATTCCGGCCAAAATCGTGCCGCCGGGACCGGGCACGCGCCAGGCCCTGGCCCATTTGCGGGCCGGGGGCCTGGTCATGACCACCCTCGACGACGCCCCGGGGCAGCCGCCGTTCGGCCGTCACGAGACCTTCGGCTTCCCCGGCGGCCCGTTGCGTGCGCCCCTCGGCCCGGCCCGGCTGGCCTTGTCGGCCGGCGCGGTCCTGTGCCCGGCCTTTTTGGTCCCGGGGCGCACGGCGGACTTTCGCCTGCGCCTGGAACCGCCCATCGCGCCGCTGCCGGGCCTGGACAAAAACGCCGCCGCACTGGCCATGTCCCGGGAGCTCATGGCCCGTTACGCCGCCGTTGTGCGGAAAAATCCGGGATGGTGGCATCTGTTGGAAGCCCACGGCTCTTCTGGTTCCCCTTGATGCCTGCCGCCGGCGTGAGGCATAACCCGCTTCGCGCGTGATATTTCCCAAGGAGCCCGTCCATGGACAACAGCCAGCCCGTCCTTTCCGTCGTCATCCCGGCCCACAACGAGGAAGGCAACATCGCCGCCACGGTCGAGGCCCTCGTCGCCGTATTGCGGCGCGAGGCCATTCCCTACGAACTGGTGCTCGTGGACGACAACAGCACCGACGGCACGGGCGCGATGCTGGAGTCCCTGGCCGCCGCCGATCCCGGCGTGGTCGTGGTGCGCCGCACGCCGCCCCGGGGCTTCGGCCGGGCCATCCGGGCCGGCCTGGAACGGGCGCGGGGCGACGTCCTGGTCATCTGCATGGCCGATCGCTCCGACGACCCCGAGGACGTGGCCGCCTACTACCGCAAGATCGGCCAGGGCTTCGACTGCGTCTACGGCTCGCGCTTCATCAAGGGCTCGCGCTGCTCCAACTACCCCCGGGTCAAGCGCATCGCCAACCGCATCGTCAACCACATGCTCCAGCTGCTCTTCTGGACGCGCTACAACGACCTGACCAATTCCTTCAAGGCCTACCGGGCCGAGGTGATCCGCGACATCTGGCCGCTCAAGGCCTGCCATTTCAACATCACCATCGAACTGTCGCTCAACGCGCTGATCCGCGGCTACAACATCGCCCAGATCCCCATTTCCTGGCAGGGCCGCACCTGGGGCAGCTCCAGCCTGCACCTGAGCGAAATGGGCCGGCGCTACCTCAGCACCATGCTGCGGGCCTGGTTCGAGAAGAACCTCATCCTCGACGACCTGCTGGAGGAATCCGCCGCCTGCCGGGCGCGCGTGGCCGCAAGCCGACCCTCGACGGAGGCGCGCCTGGCCGACGTGGAGCGGCGGCTGGCCGCCCTGGAAGGCAGGGCGGACGAAGAGGCGAAGGAGCGGGGCGGCCGGCCCTGATTTCCCGGGCCGGGAAACGACGGCCCGCTCGCGCCTGCGCATCCGCGCGGCCGTTCGGACGGCCCGGGCGACTGGCCTTGTCACGGGGGCGTGTTGCCCATACAACAGGACCATGGCTCGTAACCGGATGCGTCGTTCTCCTTGACGCCCCGGCGCGGGCCCGGATTTCCCCAAGGGCGCGAGACCGCCCGAAACGGAGCGCCGTCCCTGCCCATGCCAGCCGACCCCTTGGAAAACATCCCCGATCTCCGCGCCCCTGAAGACGTCGTTTCCTGGCTCGCTCACGAGGCGGGGCGGCTGGTCTCGTTGCGTTTCGACGGCCGGGACGACCGGGAGGTCTTTTCCCTCGCGCCCGGCGACGACGCTCTCGGCGCGGGGGCGCTCGGCCCCGGCCGGGACGAGCGGTTCGTCCTGGCCATGCTCCTGGCGGATTGGGCCTGCTATGCCGATCCGGCCCACCGGGAGGAATACGCGCATTTGAGGCAGACGTTTTCGGTGTATCCGAAAGGATTTCGGCTTTGGCTGGGCCGGGTTGGGGAGACCTGCGTCCCGGTCGGCTATACGGCGTTCCATCCCATTGCCCGGGAGACGTATCTCGCGATGCGGGAGCGCCCGGAAAGCCTCATAAGCCGCAAGCAGATACGGCCCGAACCGGAGTCGCCGCGCGGCGCGGCGCATCTGTATCTTTACAACCTGTGCATCCTCGGGCCGTTCCAGGCGACGCCCGCGAGCCGGCGGCTGGTGAAGACCCTTGCCGCGGACATGGCGGCGACGGGTGCCCGCGCCCTGGCCGCCGTGGCCGTCTCGCCGGCCGGGCGACGGGTGGTGGAGCGGTTCGGCATGCGCTCGTCAGGGTTCATGACCCATGACGGGCACAGGGAAATGGTCTACGTGAGCGAGGAAGCCCCGAATGGGGAAGCCTCCGGGGAAGCGGGCGAGCACGCCTGAGCGGCGCGCCCCGTTTGTCCGCTTTTGGCCCGCCGCCCTGACCGCCGGCCCATGCCGCCCCGTCCCCAAACCCGGAAAGGAGCCCGACGCCCATGGCCCGCCTGACCCTGCTCTCGCCGACGCCGCCGGACCTGTCCGCCTTCGGCGTGCGCAGCCTCCAAGCCAGCCTCAAGGCCGCCGGACACGACGTGCGCCTGGTCCTTTTTCCGGGAAGCATCGGCCTGCTCCAGGAGGACGGCTCCTACGTCTACCGCTACCCCGAACGCGTGGTGGACCAAGCCCTGGACCTGGCCGCCGGCTCGGACCTCGTGGGCGTGTCCTTTTTCACCAGCTACTTCGACCGGGCCGTCCAGCTCACCCGGGCCGTTCGCGAACGCCTGGGCCTGCCCGTGGTCTGGGGCGGCATCCACGCCACGGTACGGCCGCAGGAGGCGCTTTCCCAGGCCGATTTCGTCTGCCGGGGCGAGGGCGAGACGGCCCTGGCCGCCTTGCTCGACGCCCTGGCCGGCGGCGGCGAAACGGACGCCATCCCGGGCATCTGGACGCTGCGGGACGGGGAGGTGGTGGACAACGGCCTGGCCCCGCTGGTCGCCGACCTGGACGCGCTGCCGTTTTTCGACTTCAGCGGTGTTGACCAGTACGTGCACGCTCCCGAGCTCGGCCGCATCGTGCCCCTGTCCGCCGAGGTCCTGGCCCGGGCCCTGCCCCGGGTGCCGTACCGGCGCGGCCGGCTCCTACGCGTCTACCGCACCATGACCGACCGGGGCTGCCCCCACGGCTGCGCCTACTGCAATGTGCCCACGGTCAAGGAACTCTTCCGGGGCGGCCCCGTGCCCTACTTCCGCAACCGCGGCGTGCCCCACGTCCTGGCCGAATTGCGCGACGTCCTGGCCCGCTATCCCTTCATCGAGGGCGTGCAGCTCTTCGACGACACCTTTTTTTCCCGGAAAATGGACTGGCTGGAGGCCTTTGCCGCGTCCTACAAAAAAGACGTCGGCCTGCCGCTCTACTGTCAGGCCTCGCCCACCACCCTGGACGCGGCCAAGCTCGACCTGCTCATGGACGCCGGCCTGTGCTACGTGGAAATGGGCATCCAGACCGGCAGCCCCAAGATGCGCAAGCTTTTTCGCCGGCCCGAGTCCGACGAGCGGGTGCTGGCCGGGGCGAAGCTCCTGCACGAGCGCCTCCCCAGGCTGCTGCCGCCGGACTACCATGTCATCATCGACTCGCCCTGGGAGACGCCCGAAGACAAGCTCGACACCGTGCGCCTGCTGGCCCGCCTGCCCAAGCCCTTCGGCCTGGCCATCGCCAGCCTCCTCTATTTCCCGGAAACCGGACTCTACCGCCAGGCCAAGGCCGAGGGCCGCATCCACGACGAGGAAACGGAGATCTACCGCCGGCCGTTCTACATTCCGCCCCGGCGCGACTACCCGTCGTTTCTGCTCTACCTGCTCACCTTCCAGCGCATCCCCGGCGCGGTCTACAAGGCGCTGCTCTCGCCGCGCGCCGTGGCCTTCTTCACCCGCACCGACCCGACCTGGCTCTACAGGCTCGCCTACCCGGTCGGCGAAGCCTGCCGCCTCGTGGCCAAGGGCGTCGCCGCCCTGGCCGGCGGCGATTTCTCCCGCATCGCCGGCTTCTTCCGCCGCCTCCTGCGCCGCGACCCCGTCGCGGCAGGGCGTAAGGGGTAGGAAAGAATAAAGATGCCTCCGGCGGCCGGGGGGCATAATGTCCCCCGGACCCCCTCGCAGGGGGAAAAGGGGGAGGTTGCCCGGGGGAGGGGGTTCAACTATGGGAGACGGCATGATGGCACGAAGACCCGCAATGTCCGTGATGGTGCTCAACGCGCCGTTTCTGCCCCGGTTCTCCCGGCCCCAGCGTTCGCCGGCCGTGACCAAGTCCGCCACGCTCTATTTTCCGCTCTTCCTGGCCCAGGCCGCCGCCGTGCTCGACGCCGACGGCTTCGCCGTGGACCTGGTGGACGCACCGGCCGACGGCTTGGAGCTCGGCGACGTCGTGGCCCGGGCGGTGCAGTCCGCCCCGAAGCTGGTGGTCATCGACACCTCCACCCCGAGCATCGCCGCCGACGTCGCCGCCGCCGCCGCCCTGCGCCAGACCCTGCCCGGACTTTTCACCCTGCTGGTCGGCCCCCACGCCACGGCTCTGCCGGACGAGGTTCTGACCAGCCGGCCCTGGGCTGTCCGCGCCGTGGCCCGGCGCGAATACGACCTCACCGTGCTGGAGCTGGCCCGGGTCCTGGACAGCGGCCCGGCCACGCCCGAACGGCTGGCGAAAATAGAGGGCCTGAGCTTTCTCGACGACGCCGGCCGGGTGGTCCACAACCCCGACCGGCCCTTCATCGACGACCTCGACCGCCTGCCGCCCGTGGCCCCGGTCTACAAGCGCTTTCTGGACATCCGGCAGTACTTCAATCCCAACGCCAAGCCGCCCATGGTGACGCTGGCCACCTCGCGCGGCTGCCCCTATCGCTGCTCGTTTTGCCTGCATCCCCAGACCCTGACCGGCCGGGCGGCGCGCTGCCGCTCCATCGAACGGGTGCTCGACGAAGTGGCCTGGTGCCTGGACAATTTTCCCGGGCTGCGCACGGTCTTTTTCGAGGACGACACGCTGACGGCCGACCGGGCGCGCTGCAAGGCGTTTTGCGCCGCCATCGTGCGCCGGGGGCTGGCGTTCGAATGGTCCGCCAACAGCCGGGCCGACCTGCCGGCCGAGGTGCTTTTCGCCATGGCCAAGGCCGGCTGCCGGCAGGTGTGCGTGGGCTTCGAGTCCGCCGACCCGGCCGCCCTGTCCTCCATGAAAAAGGGCCTCGGCGTCGAGCGCATGCTGCGCTTTCGCGCCGACGCCCGGGCCGCCGGCATCAAGGTCCACGGCTGCTTCATCTTCGGCTTTCCCGGCGACACCGAGGCGTCGATCATGGCCACCATCGACTTCGCCCTGCGCCTGGGGCCGGACACGGCCCAGTTCTACCCGGTCATGGTCTACCCCGGCACCGAGGCCTACGACGACTACCGGGCCCGGGGCCGCATCGAGGCCGCCGACTGGCGCGACTGGCTCACCCCGCAGGGGCTGCACAACTGCGTGGTGCGAAACGAGACACTGTCCCCCCAGGAGCTGGTGCGGCTGTGCGACCTGGCCCGGCGGCGCTTCTACCTGCGGCCGTCGTTTCTCGTCCGCCGCGCCCTGGCCGCCGCCGTCTCCCCGGGCGAGGCGGCGCGCACCCTGCGGGCCGCCAGGACGTTCTTCAAGCACCTGGTCTTCGGGTCCAAGGTCTAGCTCTCCTTAAAAATTACTCAATAGAGATGGAATATTAGCCATGGCTCCCCTTGACGTCGCCGTGGTCGTGCCGGCCTACAACGCCGCCGCCACCCTGCCCGAAACCCTGGCCGCCCTGGCCCGCCAGACCTACGACGCCGGCCGGGTGGAGGTCGTGGTGGTGGACGACGGCTCGAGCGACGGCACCGCCGCCGTGGCGGCGCGGTTCGGGATCACGGTCGTGCGCCAGGAGAACCGGGGGCCGGCGGCGGCGCGAAACGCGGGCGTGGCGGCGAGCGCCGGGCACGTGGTCGTTTTTACCGACGCCGACTGCGTGCCCGAGCCGGATTTCCTGGCCGCCCTCGTCGCGCCGCTTCTGGCCGACCCGGGCGTGGCCGGGGCCCAGGGGGCCTACCGCACGACCCAGACGTCCTTGACCGCCCGCTTCGCCCAGTGCGAGTTCGAGGACCGCTACGCCTACGCCTCGCGCTTTCCCTGCCTGGACCTCGTGGCCACCTACGCCGCCGCCTTCCGCCGCGACGTGTTCGAGGCCGCCGGCGGCTTCGACGCCGCCTTCACCAAGGCCGACAACGAGGACACCGAGCTTTCCTATCGCCTGTGCCGCCTGGGCCGCCGCCTCGTCTTCGCCCCCGAGGCCCGGGTGGCCCACAGGCATCCGGCCACGCTCGGGCGTTACCTGCGCGTGAAGGCCGGCCGGGCCTACTGGCGGCTGCGCGCCTGCCGGAATCACCCGGAAAAGCTCGTGCGCGACGGCTACACCCCGCCCGTGATCCGCTTCCAGACGGCGCTCGGGGCCGTCTGTCTGGGCGGGGTCGCCTTGTGGCCGGTGCTCGGCGGCGCGGTCGCGGCCGGCGCGGCGGCGGGCATCATGCTTTCGAGCCTGCCCTTCGCCCGTTTCGCCGCGCGACGAGACAGCGCCGTGGGCCTGCTGGCCCCGGGCTTCGTCCTGGCCCGTTCCCTGGCCTTCGCCGCCGGAGCCCTGGCCGGGGCGGCCCGGCGGTTCGCGCCCGGCAGCGCCTGCGACGCCTCGGGCGGGGGGAAGCGGCCGTGAGGGTCGGCCTCGACCTGCACAGTCTGTCCGGGCTCATGCAGGGCTCGCGCACCTACATGGCCAACCTGGCGGCCCGGCTGCCCGCCGCCGCGCCGGACATCGACTTCGTCTTCTACGCCGTGGACCCGGATGCCCCCCACATCCGGGCCCTGGCCGGCGAGGCCCCAAACGTCGCCCTACGCCCCATACCGGCCGGCCGTTTCGCCCGCTTGGTCTGGCCGTTCCCGGACCGGGCCGCCCGGGAGACGGACCTGCTCCACTGCCAGTACCTGGGGCCCCTTCGCGGCGGGCCGCCCACGGTGCTGTCCATCCACGACATCCTGCACGAGACCATGCCCGAGCATTTTCCCAAGGGGCTGGGGTCGCTCATGCGCCGGCTCTACCCGGCCGGGGCCCGCCGGGCGGCCGGGGTGCTGACCATTTCCGAATTCAGCCGTCGGGAGATCGTCTCCCGCTACGGCGTGCCCGAGAACCGGGTGGCCTTCGCCCACCTCGGCGTGGGGGAGGAGTTTTCGCCCGTGGCCGATCCGACCCGCATCGAAGCCATGCGCGCCCGGCTGGGCCTGCCGGGCGCGCCGTACATTCTGACCGTGGGGCGCATCGAGCCGCGAAAGAACCTGCCCGCCCTGGTCGCGGCCCACGCCCTGGTGCGGCAGCGCCTGGGAGAGGGCGCGCCGGCGCTGGTCCTGGCCGGCGGACGCGACCGGCTCTTCGCCCGCTTCCACGACCGCCTCCGGGGCGACGGCGCGGCGCGGGGGATTTTCCTGGCCGGCTCCGTACCGCAGGAGGAGTTGCCGGCGCTCTACAGCGGCGCGGCGGCCTTCGCCTACCCGAGCTTCGGCGAGGGCTTCGGCCTGCCCGTGGCCGAGGCCATGGCCTGCGGCGCGCCGGTGGTGGCCACGTCCGCCCCGGCCGTGCCCGAGGTGACGGCCGGGGCGGCCCTGCACGTCGCGCCCGAGGACGTTGCCGGCCTGGCCGAGGCCCTGCTCCGGGTGGTCACGGACAAGGAGCTTGCCGGCGAACTGCGCGCCAGGGGCCTGGCCCGGGCGCGGGCGCTCACCTGGGACGCGGCCGTGGCCCTGGCCGTGGCCGCCTACCGCCGGGCCGCGGCGCGGCCGGCCTGAGGCGGGTGGTTCTCCGTCCGGCCGACCGGGCGGATTACATCTCCGTCACCCCTTCGGTCAGATGGGGCCGGGAAGGCGAAAATGCTCCAGGCAAAACCACCGGTCCGATCGAGGCGCCGACGCCGGGAGAATGGCGCGGACGGGCTTGAGACCTTGCTTTCCGGCGGGGCTTCTGGAACAGGTGTTGCCGCTGGGAAACGTTGTTCGGAGGATGGCTGCAACCGGTATTTTATTTTCGCTTTTCCCGCTTGCCCATAGAATAAACTGGACGCAATGGGAAAAAACATGTTAGAAGTGCTTGATTCCTACCTGTTGAGTAGGTATACCGCCCGTTTCCGAACCAAAGCCAACAAGAGGAAACACATGGAAGAGTATCTGCAAAGCGCGCTGGAAATCGTCAAGGCGCAGGCCGGATCGCGGCCCATGACCGAGGAAGAGATTCTCAGCATGGTGAAATCCGTGGCTGGCGGCATCGCCGGACTTGTGGGCGGCCAGCTTCAAGCGGCTGGCGAAGAATCCGCCGCCCCGGCCATGGACCCGAAAAAAGCCATCAAGGAAGCCTCCATCGTCTGTCTGGAGTGCGGCAAATCCTTCAAGGTCATCACCAAGAAGCATCTTGCGTCCCACGGCCTCACCGCCGAGGAATACCGTGCCAAGTACGGCTACAAGAAGACCCAGGCCCTGGCCTGCAAGTCCCTGGCCCGGGAACGCCGCGCCAAGATGAAGGACATGAAGCTCTGGGAGCGCCGCAAGAAGGCCGAATAGGACGATTCGCCGCCAGTGCCGCCTCCGGCGGTTCCGCCGTTGGGCGGGGGCGTAGCGTCGCGGCGGAGAGCCTCGCCGCGTGATACCTGGGAGCCGCCATGGACGATGCCGGGATGCGGGCCCTTTGGGCCATGACCCTCGACGAGAAGATCGCCGCTTCCAAGGCCGTGCTCGCCTCGGCCATGGGGCGGTTCGGCCGGGATTTCTGGGTGGCCTGGACCGGGGCCAAGGACAGCACGCTGGTCCTGTGGCTCACCCGGGAGGCCTGCGCCGAAAAAGGCCTGCCCATGCCCCGGGTGCTGACCATCGACGAGGGGGACGCCTTCGAGGAGGTCAAGGCCTTTCAGGAGCGCATGGTCCGGGAATGGGGACTCGACCTGACCATGGCCGCCAATCGGGAGGTCCTCTCCAGGAATCCGAACATCGGCGATTACATCGCCGTGGACGAGTTGTCGGCGGAAAGCCGGGCCGAGGTGGAGCGGGCAGGCTTCACCGGTCCGGGGTTCCCCTTCGACCCGGAATCGCCTGTGGGCAACCAGCTCATGAAGGTCGCGCCCATGAACGCGTTTCTGCGTCAGGCCGGCGTGGCCGCCCTGGCCACGGCCATCCGCTGGGACGAGCACCCGGCCCGGGCCGGCGAGGATTACGAAAGCCCGCGCCAGACCCCGCCCCATCTGCGCGTGCACCCCATCCTGCACATGCGCGAGGCCGACGTGTGGGACGTCACCCTTTCCCGGGGCATTCCCTTCTGCGAACTCTACCGCCAGGGCTACCGGAGCCTGGGCACCAAGACCGGCACCGTGCGCGTCAGCGATCTGCCCGCCTGGGAACAGGACCTGACGGACCGCTCCGCCGAACGGGCCGGCCGGGACCAGGAAAAGGAAGAGGCCATGGAGCAGCTGCGCTCCCTGGGCTACATGTAGCTTTCGCCGCCGCCGCGCGCCGCGTGGCTACCAGAGAAAAGCCAGGCGGGCCAGGCCCGTCTTCCCCACGGTGACGGTCTGCGTCCGCGCCGTGCCGAGAGCCGTGGCCGTGACGGCGTAGCGGCCGGGCGGCAGCTGCAGCAGGAGCACCGGCCCCTCGGCCGTCAGCTGCGTGGCCACCGGACCGCGCAGGCTCACGGCCACGTCGCCGAGGTAGGCCCGGTCCGAGCGGGCGAATTCCATCTTCAGGGTGTAGGCTCCGGCCATGGCCTCCATGGCCGCCCGTTCGTCCGTGCCGACGCCGCCCGTGACGTAGGCCACGCCCTGGGGCGTGGTCCGGGCGGTCTGGGCCGCAAGCGGGCCGGCCACGAGCAGGCAGGCCGCAAGACCGAACAGCAGGGTGAAGGAAACCGATTTCGCGGACATGGCGCACCTCCCCGCGAGAGGGACGGGCCGCCGCCCCCATGGCGGCGGCGTTGGACGCGGCGCGGCCGGGACTCCGGGCCCTACTGCGCCGGCAGGGTGCTGACGAAAAGGCTCAAGGATCCGTCCTCGTCCCGGTACACGTTGCCGGTCAGCGTGACCTGCTTGCCCTTGTTCCGCTTGTGGAAGGCCTCTTCGGTCTCCAGCGAAATCTCCTCGGGCGTGAGCACGAGGTAGGTCGTGCCGCCGTCCGTGGTCAGGAGCAGGCCGTCGCTGTAGTCCTCTTCGATGACGCCTGTGATGCTCGCTCCGGTCTTGATGGGCTTCATGTCCTCGTCGGGCGTGGCCGCCCGGGCCAGGCCGGCCGCAAGGATCAAGGCCGCCAGGATGACCGCCGCCGCAACGGTCGTACGCAACGTCTTCATGCCGCCTCCGCGCGACGCTTCGAGAAAATTTCTATCCCGACGGGCGCGCGCCGCACGGGACGCCATCCTTTATACCGGATCGAACCGGTCGGCAATAACCCGCCAATCGCCCGCGAGCCTTGCCAAAAAAGCTGCTCCCGGCGTATGTTGGGGCATGACCGTAAAAGAAAAGCCCCACACGATTCCCTGTTCTCCCCGCGCGCCCCTGGCCGGCGGGATCTACGCCCTGCTGCGGGCCTCGGCCGAGGCCGACCCCGACGGCCCGGCCATCCTGGCCGGGGAAACCATCGTGCGCCAGGCCGCCCTGGCCGAGGACGTGGCCCGGCTCGCCCAGGCCCTGGCCGGCATGGGACTGGCCAAAGGGGAGCGCCTGGCCGTCTTCGGCCGCAAGACGCCGCAGGCCGTCACGGCCTTTCTGGCCGCCGCCGCCGCCGGCGCGGTGTTCTTCCCCGTGGACCCCAACCAGCCGCCGGACGTCACGCGCGCCATCCTCGACCGGCTGCGCCCGGCCGTGCTGTGCGTGGCGGCCGAATTCCTGCCCGTTCTGGGCGCGATCTTCCCGGACGGCCCGCCTTTCGCCGTGGCGGTCATGGACGGCTCGGCCCCGGCGGGGCTGCCGACGTTGGCCGAGCTGGCCGCCGGCCCCTTTCCGGTCGCCCTGCCCGAGGTCGGGCCGGACGACCCGGTCTACCTGAACTTCACCTCCGGCACCACGGGCGCGCCCAAGGGCGCGGTCACGACCCTCGGCAACCTGCTGGCCAACACCGAGGCCAGCGTGGCCGCCTTCGGCCTGACCCCGCAAGACGTGCACCTGTGCATGATGCCGGTTTTCGTCCATCCCCACGAGACGCTCCTGCGCCCGCTTTTCCTCGGCGGCCCCATGGTCCTGTGCGACCGGGTGGCGGCCAAGGCCGTGGCCGGGGCCTGCGCGCGCCACAAGGTCACCGCGCTCATGGCCGTGGCCGCCATCTACGAGACGCTCGTGCGCCTGCCGGCCGGCGCGGACAATCCCCTGGCCACGGTGCGCGTGGCCGAATCCGGCGGCATGCACGTGCCGTCGGCCCTGGCCCGGGGGCTTTTCGCCCGCTTCGGGGCGTCCATCCTGCCGGTGTGGGGCTCGACCGAGACCACGGGCGTGGCCCTGGCCAACCGGCCGGGCGAGTCCCACGTTCCGTGCCGGCTGGGTCGGCCCGTGCCGGGCTACCTGGTGCGGGTTGTGGGCGAGGACGGCGCGGACGTCGGCGACGGCGAACCCGGGGAGCTGGTGGTTTCCGGGCCCGGGGTCTGTCCGGGCTATTTCGGCGAGCAGTCCCGGCGGGAATTTCGTCTCTACGGCGGCCGGTTCCGCACGGGCGACATCGTGCGCCGGGAGGCCGACGGGGCCTACTCTTTCGCCGGCCGGCAGAGCATGCTGCTCAAGGTCGGGGGCATGAAGGTCTTTCCGGTGGAGATCGAGGAGGCGCTTCGGGCCCATCCGGACGTGGCCGAGTGCATCGTCGTGCCCGTGTCCGACCCGCTTCGGGGCGAGGCGGCCAAGGCCGTGGCCGTGCCCAGGGCCGGGGCGGCGCTCACGCCCGGGGAGCTGCGCCGGTTTCTGGCCGGCCGGCTCCACCGCATGAAGCTGCCGCGCGTCATCGAGATTCGCGACGCCCTGCCGCGCACGCCGGGAGGCAAGATCGCATGGCGCGCCCTCGTGTAGCCCTGGCCTCGGGTCCCGTGCCCGAGTCGCCCACGGCCTTTACGGAAAAAAGCCTCGGCGCCGTGCGCGAGCTCGTGGCCCGGGCCGTTGCCGCCTGCTGCGACCTGCCGGCCCTCGTGCGCGGCAAAAAGGTGCTGGTCAAGCCCAATCTGGTGCGGCCCGACCCCCGCAACCCCTGCGCCGTGGTCACGGACGAGCGGGTGATCCTGGCCGTGGTGGAGCTCCTTCGCGACGCGGGCGCGGCCAGGGTGCTGGTCGGCGACAACCCGGGCTTCGGTCTTTCGCTTTTCGAGGCGCTTTCGTGCCTGCCGGACTTTTCCCGCCGCATCGAGGCCGCCGGCGGCGAGCTGGTCCATTTCGACCGCTGCGGCAGCCGGGCCGTGCCCAACCCCGGGGCCTTCGTCTTCGACCCGGTCCGCCTGCCGCGCGCCCTGCTCGAATCCGACCTGCTGGTCGACCTGCCCAAGATGAAGACCCACGTGCACACCCTGGTCACGCTCGGCATCAAGAACCTCTACGGCCTGGTGTGCGATGACGAGCGCATGTTCTGTCACCGCAACGACATCAACGCCAAGGTGGTGGACGTGCTGCGCCTGGCCCGGCCGGCGCTCACGGTGCTCGACGGGTTGTGGGCGGTGCAGGGGCAGGCCCCGCTTTCGGGCGCGGCCGTGCCGGACATGAACGTGATCGTGGCCGGCACGGACGTGTGCGCCGTGGACACGGTGGCCGCCGACCTCATGGGCATCGGCGCGCACGAAGTGGCCATGCTGCGCCTGGCCGGCCAGGAGGGCCTGGGCGAGACGGAGCTTTCCGCCATCGAGGTCGTGGGCGGGGACCCGGCAAGGCTGCGCCGGCATTTCTCCCGGCCGGTCATCGGCTGCGCCGGGGCTTACGCCGCGGTGCGGGTGCACGAGGGCGGGGCCTGCCTGGGTTGTTTGTCGGCCCTGCGCCATGCCCTGGACAAGCTGGCCGGCGAGGGGGCGTTCGAAGGCCGGGAGCCGGTTTCGCTTTACGTCGGCGTGCCCATGCCTGAGCGGCGAAGTCTCAAGCGGCGCGAGGGCGAGTTGTGGTGCTTCGGGGCCTGCGCCGCGCCCCTGGCCTACGAAACCCACGGCCAGGCCGCCCCGGCCCGTTTCATTCCCGGCTGCCCGCCGCACATCCTGGATTTCTACAAGGCCTACAAGGCGCGCTGAGGCGATAAAAAAGGGCGGGCCCCGTGTCCCGCCCTTTTGCGTGATTCTCTTCAAATCCGCCTAACAGATCTCCCCGTAGGTCAGCCGTTCGGCGTATTCCGCCTGCTTGCCCTTGTTCCACAACGACACCGGCCGGTAGTAGCCCACGATGCGCGTGAACACTTCCGAGGGCGCGCCGCAGTCCGGGCATTCGTGGTGCTCGCCCTTGATGTAGCCGTGGGTCTTGCACACGGAAAACGTGGGCGTGATGGACAGGTACGGAATCTTCGTCATGGTGAAGGCCTTGACGATGAAGGATTTCAGCGCCTCGGTGTCGGCCACGGCCTCGCCGAGATAGGTGTGGAAGACCGTGCCGCCGGTGTAGAGCGGCTGGAGCTTGTTCTGGTGCTCCAGGGCGTAGAACACGTCGCGCGAGAGCCCGACGGGCAGGGTGGTCGAATTGGTGTAATACGGCGTGCCGTTGCCCGAGGCCCGGATGTCGGCGTAGAGCGCCTTGTCGATCTTCGCCAGGCGGTAGCTCGTGCCCTCGGCCGGCGTGGCCTCCAGGTTGTAGAGGTTGCCCGTCTCCTCCTGGAAGCGCGAGGTGACCTGGCGCAGGTGAGTAAGCGCCCGGGTCATGAGCCGTAGTCCCGCGTCGGTCTCGATGCCCTTGCCGAGCAGGTTCACGCAGGCCTCGTGGCCGCCGACCAGGCCGATGGTCGAGAAATGGCCCTTGAAGCCGTTTTTGAGATAGCGCCGCGTCCAAGGAAAAAGCCCGCGCTCCAGGTTGTCGCTGATCATCTTGCGCTTGAATTCCAGCGCGTCTCGGGCCAGTTCGGCGTATTCGGTGAGCAGGTCCAGGAAGTCCTCCTCGCCCTGGGCCAGATAGGCCAGCTTGGGGAGGTTGAGCGTCACCACGCCCACGGACCCGGTCAGGTCGCCCGCGCCGAACAGCCCGCCCACCTTGTTGCGCAGCTGCCGCAGGTCCATCTGCAGCCGGCAGCACATGGAACGCACGTCCTCGGGCGAGAGGTCGGAATTGATGAAGTTCTGGAAGTACGGCGCGCCGTACTTGGCCGTGAGCTCCAAAAGCAAGGTACCGATCTCGGAATCCCACGGGAAGTCGGCCGTGATGTTGTAGGTGGGGATGGGGAAGGAGAAGATGCGGCCGTGGTAGTCGCCTTCGGCCATGACCTCGAGGAAGGCCTTGTTGATCATGGCCATCTCTTCGCCGAAGTCGCCGTAGGTCGCGTCGCGCATGGCCCCGCCCACGATCGCCCCCTCCTTGGCCAGGTGCCTGGGCGGGGCCAGGTCGAAGGTCAGGTTGGTGAAGGGACTCTGCCCGCCCCAACGCGAGGTGGTGTTGAGGTTGAACACGAACTTCTGCATGGCCTGCTTGACTTCGCGGTAGGACAGCCCGTCCTCGCGGATGAAGGGGGCCAGGTAGGTGTCCACGTTGTTGAAGGCCTGCGCCCCGGCCCACTCGTTTTGCAGGGTGCCCAGGAAATTGACCATCTGGCCGAGCACGGCGTCGAAGTGCTTGGCCGGGCCGGCGCAGGAGCGGCCGGGCAGGTTGAAGCCTTCGAGCAGCAGGTCGCGCAGGCTCCAGCCGGCGCAGTAGCCGGCCAGGCCGAAGGACAGGTCGTGGATGTGGAAATAGCCGTGGTCGTGGGCCTCGCGCACTTCCTGGGGATACTTGCCCAGGGCGTAGCGGGCCTGGACCGTGCCCGAGAGGTGCAGCATGAGCCCCTGGAAGGAGTGGGTCATGTTGGCGTTTTCGGCCACGCGCCAGTCGGTCTTGGAAATGTAGTTGTCGATGACGTCGGCGATGTCGAGAAAGGCGGCCTTTTGTTCGCGAAGTTCCCGGCGCTTCTCGCGGTAGACGATGTAGCGCCGGGCCACGGCATAAAGCCGCGACTCCATGAGCACCTGTTCCACCGCGTCCTGGACGTCCTCCTGCTCGGGGACGTCGTTATCGGCAAGCTTGGCTTCGACCTTGTGGGCCAGGCGCGTGGAGAGCAGCGGGTCCTGGATGCCGCTGGCCTTGAGAGCCTTCAAAATCGCCTGGGCGATGCGTTGGGTGGACCAGGTCTCCAGACATCCGTCGCGTTTGCGGATCTGCTTGGGCATTGTTCCCTTCCTCCCCCTTGCTCCGTGATGGCTTGCGGTACGGTTGCTCGACAAGTGTGAAACCCGGCGGCAGGGCCTCCCTGATCTCCCTGACGTCGGTCGGCGACAGTTCCGGCACGAGGGTCGTGCGAAAGGCGAAGCGGTCCGGATGGCGCGCGGCCAGGGCGAAGACCTCGCCCAGGCGCGCCGAAGCCTCGGCCTCGGTCGCGGCCCCGCCCGTGACCAGGCCGTACTTGGCAAACGGGGCCTTGACGTCCACGGAAAACCGGGCCCCGGGAAGGCGCTCGAGCACGGCGGCGACCACGTCGGGCCGCATGCCGTTGGTGTCGATTTTGACCTCCGGCCCCAGGGCGGCCAGCTCGGCCGCGAAGGCGGACAGGCCCGGGACCAGGGTCGGCTCGCCGCCCGTGACCACGAAGCCGTCGAGCCACTTGGCGTGGGAGGCGGCGAAGGAGCGCACCGAGGCTCCGGGCAGCGGCCTGCCCGCGGCGAAGGCCAGGGAGGCGTTGTGGCAGTGGGGGCAGCGCAGGTTGCAGCCGCCGAAAAAGAGCACGGCGGAGAGCTTCCCCGGCCAATCGCAAAAGGACATGGGCTCGATGCCGCGCACGAGCTCCCAGGCTGGCGAGAACGTCATTTTTACAATAAAACCGAAATAATAGAGTGTGAAACGATCCCGGCCGCTCCCCAACGGCACAGGGTGGAAGCCCCCTCGAAACGCCCCCGAAAGACCACTTCGTCATACGCCGGCCCAGGGCGAATGCAAGGGGCAAGTTCCCCGCGGCTGCGGGGAAACACGTCAAGGCCGCGCCGGATCGGGCGATTCCCTTTTTTGCGTTTTCGTCAAGAGCGCTCTGTCCGGTCCCGGCCGCGCGGGGCGGGCCGACGGCCCCGCGCGGCATGACGCGTGGTGGGGGGAACGGGGGACAGGGCCGCTTCCCCGGGCGGAGCCCGCGAGGCGGGGAAGCGTATCCTTCAAGCCCGGCGGCCGCCTGGGCGGCGCGGGCCCGAAAGCGGCGTCAGGCCCAGTCGGGCTTGTCCAGGCGCACGGGCATGATCACGAAGGGCAGGCCCATGCGGTAGAGCTGGCGCTGGAGCGTGAAGACCACGTAGTTGTGCAAAAGGCGCGTGACGAAGGTCTCCTTGTCGAACACGAGCTGGCCGCCGAAGAAGATGGACCGGGGAAAGCGTTCCTGGAGCACCGGGGCCAGTCCGGTCAGCTCGTGGACGATGTCCGTGCCCACGGCCCAGTGGGCCTCGGCGTAGTAGCCGCGGTCCCGCATGAGCTCGACGTAGACGCCGAGGTCGCGCTCCATGCCGGCCTTGAGCCGGGCCAGTTCGGCCGCGCCCCGGAACACGGCCGCGTCCACCACGCCGATCTGCACGAACACGTAGTTTTTGATGTCCTTGCCGAAAAGCCGCACCACGGAGAGCAGGGTGTGGATGCCCAGTCCGTTGAAGCCGTTGACGAAGATGACGGCCGTGGGCGCGTCGTGGGCGGGTTCGGCGGCCGGCTCGGCGCTTTCCGGGATGGACGGGGTGTAGGGGTTTTGCGGATCGATGACGGCCCGCAGCACGTCGAGCTTGCGGATGCGCGCGCCCACGGCGTCGTAGTGGCGTTTTATGGCCAGGGCGGCGGCGGCCAGGGCCCCGGTGACGGCGAGCGTCGCCCAGCCGCCCTCGAAGAACTTCACGCAGGTCACCATGACCAGGATGAAGGTCGTCAGCACGAGGCCCAGGCCGTTGAGGCACAGCCCCTTCTTCCAGGGCGCGCGCTGGCCGCGCACCTGCCACCAGTGGCGCACCATGCCGAGCTGGGACAGCACGAAGGTGATGAAGACGTTGATGCTGTAGAGCACGATGAGCAGGTCCACCGAGCCGTGGGAGACGAGCATGAGCGTAAGCGCCGCCGCGCCCATGAGCAGGATGCCGTTCTGGGTGACGAGGCGGTCCGAGAGCAGGGCGAACCGGGCCGGCAGCCAGCGGTCGATGGCCATGTTGGAGAGCACCCGCGGGCCGTCCACGAAGCCGGCCTGGGCGGCCACGAACAGGAGCAGGGCCTCGGAGACCAGCGTGACCAGCACGAAGCCGCCGCCGAGGTCCGGGCCCCAGCCGGCGGTCACGGCGGAAAAGAGCACGGCGTTGAGGGTCTTGCCCTCCTGCGGCCGGACCCCGAAGAGCAGGTAGCACACGATGAGCCCGACCACGGTGACGGCCAGGGACAGGGCCATGTAGAGCATGGTGCGCTTGCCGGTCTTTTCGCGGGGCTCGCGCAGGATGGGCAGGCCGTTGGACACGGCCTCGATGCCGGTGTAGGTGCCCGCGCCCATGCTGTAGGCGTGCAGCACCAGGAGGAACATGCCGAGCAGGCCGAGTTCGCCGTGGGCCGCGCCCACGTCCCGGGTCAGCCGGGCGGCCAGGGCCGGCATGTCCGACACGTGGGCGAAGATGCCGTAGCCGATGACCACGACGTGGGTGACCACGAAGGTCATGAAGATCGGCACCAGGGCCATGACCGATTCCTTGACCCCGCGCAGGTTGAGCACGATCAGCGCCGCCACGCCGGCCACGGCCACGGGCAGCCGGTAGGGCAGCCAGTCCGCGGGCAGGAAGCTGAACACGGCGTCCGCGCCGCTGGCCACGGACAGGGTGATGGTCAGCGCATAGTCGATGAGCAGGGCGCAGCCGGAGACCATGCCCACCTTGGGGGAGAGCAGCTTGCTCGCCACCACGTAACCGCCGCCGCCGGTGGGGAAGAGCTCGATGATCTGGGAATAGGCGGCGCTGATGACGAAGATGGTCAGGGCGGTGCCGAGCGCCACGAACACGGACAGGAAGGGATGTTCGCCCAGGGCCAGGAAGGCCTCGGCCGGACCGTAGCAGGACGAGGACAGGCCGTCGGCCCCCAGACCCACCCAGGCGAAGAACGCCACCAGGGAAAGCTTGTGGAAGATGGACTGGTCGGCGAGGTTGATGCTGTCGCCGATGACGGCGCGGCGCAGCAGCCGCGACACGGGGAGGCGTTTTTCCTGGGACATGGCGTTTTCCTTCAAAGATGCGGGCGTCTGGAAAGACCCTCGCGGCGACGGGGCCGCGAAGGCGCGCAAAGGGGCAAGGCCGGCCTCAGGGCACGGCGAGGTCCTGACGCTTCTGCGACGGACGGACGAAATTGGCGGAAAACGCGAAGAAACGGAAACGCGGCGCGGCAAGGCGCGCCAAAGAGCCGGGCATGGCATCCCTCCGGACGACCGGTTGCGGGAAACCAGCGGCAAAGCGACGGTTTCCCCTTCGACGTCTACGAGGTTAGCTGACGGGCTCGGGCCGAAGAGGTTGCCCTACGCCATGCTGGCGATGCGCCCCGGGAAGTGGGTCCCCCGTTCCCGCCACGGGCGGGACTCGACGTTCGTTGGGAGGTAACGCCGGAAGCGGCCGGCGTCAACAGGGTCGCCCGGGACTTAGGCGCTGCGGCGTTCCTGGCCGGGCAGCAGGCCGTGGGCGGCCAGAAAGTTCTCGGGCGTGCCGGGATGCGTGTGCATCTTGTGGACGAACACCTTGTCGAAGTCCTCGGCGAAGGTGTCGGCGCGGCCTTCCCGGGCGATGATGCCGCCGACGAGGCGGATGAAGTCCTGGCGCATCTCCCGGATGCGCAGCAGGGCGCGCAGGCGGATCTCCCGGGGCGGGATCTTCAGCCGGACGAGTTCCGCCACGGCCTTGGCCACGGCCGTGGCGCTCGGCGGCACGATGCGGGAGATTTCCGGGTCCAGGAACAGGTCCCGTCCGCCCTGGCTCGGGGTGGAGACCACGGGCAGGCCGGCGAGCTGGTATTCCGTGGTGGCGTAGTTGCCGCCTTCCTTTTCCGACAGGCAAAGGCCCACCCGGGCCGCGTTGTAGGTCTTGTTGATCTCGCGGGGGGACAGGAGGCGGTACTGGCCGGTGCGCGGGTCGGCGTTGAGGGGGATCATGCCCGGCATGGCGCGGGTCAGGGAGCGCAGGTAGCTGTCCTGGGCATCCCGGGGGCCGGGCATGTAGTAGTAGACGAGGCCCCAGGAGGGGATGCGCCGGGCCAGAATATGGCGTTTGAAGTGGCTCAGGCGCGCCGTGTACACGGCGTCCATGGTCTTGGCCACGCCCGGGATGGGATGGAACAGGCGCTCGTCGAGAAAGGCGTTGTGGTGGCAGTGGTAGTGCGGCAGGCCGTGGCTTTCCAGGACCTTGTCCTCCTGCGGGTCGTTGGTCAGGAAGATGTAGCGGTGCAGGGGATACATGTCCGTCATGAGGGAATAGAGCTGGCGCGTCTGGGCCAGCAGGCGCTCGTCGAGGAGCGACCACCAGTTGCCCATGAGGAAATAGGCCTTGCGGTCGGTCAGGAAGGGGCCGAGCTGCATGGGCGCGCCGAGCGGCGCGCCGTAGGAGATGATGATCAGCGGCTCGCGGCTGATCAGGTGGCAGCGCAGGGTTTCCTTGATGGAAAGACGGTAGGTGATGACGGGGGCGGCGGTCATGGGCCTGGCCTCCTTGCGGCAAGCGTCCGGGACGGCAACAATTGCCGGTGGAAGACGCCAAGCAAGAACAGCGCCAGCCGATCAGAAAAAGAGCGTGTCCCCCTGCTGCCACAACTGGGCCCAGCGGCCCGAGAGCTCGACGTCGAGCCGGACGTTTTTTCCCCGCAGCTGGGGCGGCACCACGAGTTCGTACTGGGCGCTGACGGGCGTCCAGCGGCCGGTGGCGTTTTCGAGGCCGAAAAGCAGGGTGCGCGGGCCCTGTTCGGGCACGGCCCAGACCCGCACCGAAGCGCCCTTGCCCAGGCGGGGGAAAAAGACCAGGCGGGGCCTGTCGAGGGTCACGTCGAGGCCGAGGACGCCCGGCCGGGCCGGGTCGGCCGCCAGCAGGCGGCTCCAGCCCTCCTGGCCCTCGCCGTCGCCTTCCGTGATGTTGTCGCGGGAAAGGACGTCGCGATGTTGGAGCACCGTGGAGGCCTCCAGGAACCGTTCGTCCAGGTAGTTGTCCAGCATGCTGGCCGTAAGCCCTTTTTCCGCGGCGTCGGCGCAGGCGGCGTCGCCCTGGGGGCAGAAGAAGGCCTCCACGTCGCGCAGGCGCAGGGTCTCCAGGTTGCCGCCCTCGAGCGTCGGGGTCAGCGAGGCGCAGCGCAGCACGATTTCCAGGCGCAGCCGTTTCCAGGGCCTGTCCCGGCGAAGCTTCACCTGGCGCTGGTGCACGGCGTCGTCGCCGGCGGAAAGGGGAAAAACGGCGGCCGGCTCGTCGTCGAAGGCGGCCCTGGCCGCAAGCAGGTTCTCCCGGCCGCGGTTGTCGTAGACCACGTTGCAGAAGATGTCCTGGGGGGCTTGGGGAGCCTTGTTCTCGAAGTCGAAGGCGGCCACGGCGTCGCGGTCGTTGCGGGTGGGAACGAAGGCGGCGCTGCGGGCGTTCTGGTGGTGGCGCAGGCCGTCGAGAACGGCGGCGGTAGCGAAAAAGCCCGGGTAGGCCGCGGCCAGGCGCAGGCGGGCCGGCAGTGCCTCCAGGGGATGGGTCGGGGTGCGGGGCACGTCCAGGGTGTAGAGCATGGTCGTGTCCACGCGCGTGGCCCGCGCCCCGGGGCCGAACTCGCGTTTGAACTCCGCCTCGGACCGGGCCAGGTAGCCGTGGTGGGTGCTGGCCGCGTAGACCAGGCGGGCCGTGGCGTCCTCGGGCGTCAGGCGCTGGTCGTCCACGGGGTTGGGATGGGGCTTGCGGGAGAGATACCAGGAAACCGCGTTGCCGAAGAAGTCGTTGGAATAGGAAACCGCCGTGCCCGGCCCGGACAGGGCGGCCAGGACGTCGGCCGCCTGCTTGTAGTTGTTGCCGATCACCGGCACCTGGTAGCTGTGCAGGTCGTAGAAGTCCTTGCGGTGGGGCCCCAGAGCGTCGCCGACGGCCAGGGCCAGCACGCAGACCGTGACCAGGCCCGTCCTTGCGGCCAGCGGGGGGAGGGAGGCCGCCGCCCCGGCCATGGCCAGGCTGGCCAGAGGAGCCAGGAAGGCGAGGTGGCGGGAATAAAGCCCCGTGCTCCTGCCGAAAAGGAAGAGCAGCAGGACCGGCACGGCGGCCAGGGGCAGCAGGAAGCGCAGGGCCGGCCGGTCGCGCCGCCACAGCGCGAAAAAGCCGAGCAGGACGGCCGAAAGCCACAGCAGGCGCGGCACGGGGGCGTCGAAATAATAGAAAGCCCCGGCCACGGCCTGGCCCAGGGCCGTCAGGATGCGCGCCGGCACGTCGTTGTAGTCGAGGATCGTCTGGGGGGTGCGGCTGTGGCGCAAAAGCACCCAGTAGGCGATCGCGACGACGGCGGCCGCGCCGGCCAGGTACAGGCCCAGGGCGCGCAGGCGGCGACGGACGGCCAGGCCCCCGGAACAGGCGAGCAGGCAGCAGGCTTCGGCGGCCATGAGGAAGAAGCTCAGGTAATGGGTGGCCGTCATGAGCAGGTTGGCGGCCAGAAGCAGCTGCAAGTCCCTGGCCCGGCCCTCCCGGGTCGCCCGCAGCAGGAAGCGCAGGGAGCACAAAAAGAAGAAAAGCCACAGGGCGTAGGGCCTGGCGATGCGCGACAGCCACAGGTCCTGGGGCATGGCCAGCCACAAGGCCGCCGCCAGCGCGCCCGCGCCCCAGCCGAACAGGTCCCGGCCGAGCAGGGCCACGAGGACCAGGCAGCCGAGGCCGCACAGCGCCGAAGGCAGGCGCAGCAGGAAGTCCCCCTGCCCCAGGGCCATGACGCCCTTGAGCGCCAGGTAGTACAGGGGCGGATGCTCCTCCAGGGTGCGGGACAATTCGAGGATGTAAGGGAAGGGATAGCGCGCGTTGAGCGGCGAGGCCGCCTCGTCGAGCCACAACGAGGGGACGCCCAGGTTCCAGAAGATCAGGACCGCCCCCAGGCCGAGCACGAGCCAGAAGGCCGGCGGCGGCGCGGCGGCGGTGCGTTTGAAAGCGGGCACGGGGCTATGCACGATTCCCATGAAATTGGTCCACATAGAGACGCTTGTGCGAGAATTGTCAAGGCTGTCGGCCAGTTGAGAACGAAAGTCATTGCGCGGCGGCCCTGGGGCCGTTGCCCCCGGTGCGGGCCTCGGCTACTCTTCGGCCATGGAACGCCCCGGATTCACCTTCCTGGCCTGTCCCGACCCCGAAATCGTCCGGGAGCGCATCGACCGCCTGATCGGCGAGGCCGGCGTGCCCTTCGAGAAAGTCGTGTTCTGGGGCGACGAGGAGCTCGGCCCGCCTTTCTGGAGCGCGCTGACCGTGGGGAGCCTTTTTTCGGGCAGCCGGGCCGTGGTGCTGCGCCGGGCCGAGGCCTGCCCGGCGGAATTGTGGCCCAAGCTCGCCTCGGCCCTGCGCGGGTTCAACCCGGCGGTATGGCCGTTTTTCTGCCTGGAAGGCCCCTTCGATCGCAAGGGCCCCAAACTCCCCAAGGGCCTGGCCGAGCAGCCCTATTTCAAGGTGGCCGAGAAGCGGGGCTGGCTTTTCGTCTCGGCCGGGCTCTCCCCGCGCGACATGGGGCCGCTGCTCGCCGACTGGGCCGCCGGCCGGGGCCTCGATTTCGAGCCCGGCGCGGCCGAGCGCCTGGCCGCCGCGCTGCCGCTCGACCTGGCCCGGGCCGACAACGAGCTGGCCAGGCTGGAACTTTCCCTGGGCGATCGGACCACGGTCACGGTGGCCGACGCGGCCGGCTTCGGCCGCCACGAGGAGCTCGACGGCTTCGCCTTCCTGGACGCCCTGGCCGGCGGGCGCGACCCGGCCGCGGTCTGGCGCGAGATCTTCGACAAGCAGCTGGCCGGCGAGGAGATGGTTTTTCCCCTCATCGGTCTTCTGCTCTACGAGGCCCGCACCATGTGGCGCATCGCCTCGGGCGACGACGGCGACGTGCGCCTGCCGCCGTCGATTCTCCAGAAAAAGCGGGCCATGGCCCGCCGCCTGGGCGCGTCCGGACTGGCCAGGCTGTTCGAGGCGGCCTTCGCCGCCGAGGCCGGGATCAAATCCGGCAGCCGCCGGACGGATCAGGCCATGGAATACCTGACGGCCGAGCTTTTTCGCGTTTTCGGCGGCCAAACGCGGGCGGGAGGCCGCTCTTCGCCATGAACGCCGCGTGTTTTAAGGCCATTTGTGCCGCTTTTCCCCGCAAACAACCGCCGTTTTCCGTCAAACGCCTTGCCCGGGCCGACAATCATGCTTACTAAGAAAGAGCCGCCGCACTACCTTGGCCATCGACGCCGCCTCAAGGACCGCCTGATGGACAATCCCAGGGCTCTTGCGGACTATGAGGTGCTGGAACTGCTCCTGGGCTACGTCAACGTGCGCCGCGACAACAAGCCCCTGGCCAAAGAGCTGCTGCAACGCTTCGGCAGCCTGCGCGGGGCGCTGCTGGCCCGGGAGGAGGAGCTGCGGGGCGTGCCGGGGATCGGCCCGGGGGCCATGGAGTTCGTGACCTTGTGGCGCGAGGCCTGGGCCCGGTTCCACGAGCAGCCCGTGCGCGAGCGGGCGCTGCTCAATTCGCCGGAGATCGTGGCGGAGATGGCCCGGGCCAGGCTCGGGGCCAACGAGCGCGAGGAGTTCTGGATGGCGCTTGTGGACACGAAGAACAGGCTCATCGGCTGGGAGCAGGTGAGCCAGGGCACCATCGACCACGCCGTGATCTACCCCCGGGAGATCATCAGCATCGCCATCCGCCACAAGGCCAGCGGCGTGATCCTCGTGCACAACCACCCGGCCGGCGACCCCCGGCCCTCCGCCGAGGACGCGGCCTTCACCCGGCGCATCGCCAGCGCGGCCCGGGAGGTGGACGTGCGGGTGCTCGACCACCTGGTGGTGACGGCGGGCGGCTATTTCAGCTTTCAGGCGGAAGGCATGTTGTAGCGCAAGGAGGGATTCCCATGACGCCGAGTCTGCATGCCACGGTTTCGGGCAAGGTCCAGGGCGTGTACTTCCGGGCCTGGGTCTTCGATCAGGCCAAGAGCCTGGGGCTGGCCGGCTGGGTGCGCAACCTGGCCGACGGCAAGGTGGAAGTGCTGGCCCAGGGCGACCCCCGGGGCCTGGACGCCCTCAAGGAACGCCTGCCCCAGGGCTCGCCCCTTTCCCGGGTGGAGTCCGTCCAGGCGGCCCTGATCGAGTACGAAAAGGCGTATCGGGATTTCCAGATACGTTGAGAACGCGCCCGGCCGCGTTTTCGGCCAAAGGAAGCAACGCGCCCGTGCCGCCGGAAGTGCCGGCCGCGCGGGCGATCCATCATAACGCGACGGCCCTTCCGCCCAGGCGGGAGGCGCGAGGAGCAAGCGGTAATGGACAACGAATTCGATCCCAAAAACGCCCCGGAACAGGGTGCTCCCCCGGCCGAGGAGGCGCGCGGTCACGAAGCGCCGGTGGCCAGCGAGGGCGAGGACAAGAACCAGCCCGACATCCCTTCCGAGCTGCCGGTCCTGCCCGTGCGCGACATCGTGGTCTTCAACTACATGATCCTGCCGTTGTTCGTGGGCCGCGACAAGTCCGTGCAGGCCGTGGACGCGGCCCTGAACGGCTCCCGTTACATCCTCGTCCTGACCCAGAAGGACGAGAAGGTGGACGAGCCCGGCCCCGACGACCTGTACCGCGTGGGCACGGTGGGCATGATCATGCGCATGCTCAAGATGCCCGACGGCCGGCTCAAGGTCCTGGTCCAGGGCCTGACCCGGGCCCGGGTCAAGGACTTCGTGTCCACGGACCCCTTCCACCTGGCCTCCGTCGAGGTCCTGCCCGAGCGCGACACCAAGGAGGTGACCCTCGAGCAGGAAGCCATGATGCGGGCCGCCAGGGAGCAGAGCGAGAAGATCCTGTCCCTTCGCGGCATGGCTTCGGCCGACATCATGGCGGTGCTCAACAGCGTCAACGAGCCCGGCCGGCTGGCCGACCTCGTGGCCTCCAACCTGCGCATGCGCGTGGAGGAGGCGCAAAGGCTGCTCGAATGCGAGGACCCCATCGAGCGCCTGCGGCTGGTCAACGAGCAGCTGGTCAAGGAGGCCGAGGTCGCGGCCATGCAGGCCAAGATCCAGAACATGGCCAAGGAAGGCATGGACAAGGCCCAGAAGGACTTCTTCCTGCGCGAACAGATGAAGGCCATCCGCCGCGAGCTCGGCGAGGGCGGCGAGGAGTCCGACGAGCTCGACGAGCTCAAGGAGGCCCTGGACAAGGTCGGCATGCCCAAGGAAGTGAAGAAGGAGTCCGACAAGCAGTTCAAGCGGCTGAGCTCCATGCACCCCGATTCCTCCGAGGCCGGGGTCATCCGCACCTACCTGGACTGGCTGGTGGATTTGCCCTGGAAGAAGCTCTCCAAGGACCGGCTGGACATCAAGGAGGCCAAGCGCATCCTGGACGAGGACCACTTCGACCTGGAGAAGGTCAAGGAGCGCATCCTCGAATACCTGTCCGTGCGCAAGCTCAACCCCGGCATGAAGGGCCCGATCCTGTGCTTCGTCGGCCCTCCCGGCGTCGGCAAGACGTCGCTTGGCCGCTCCATCGCCCGGGCGCTCGGGCGCAAGTTCGTGCGCATGTCCCTTGGCGGCATGCGCGACGAGGCCGAGATCCGCGGCCACCGGCGGACCTACATCGGGTCCATGCCCGGCCGGGTCGTACAGAGCATCAAGCAGGCCGGCACGCGAAACCCGGTCATCATGCTCGACGAGATCGACAAGGTGGGCTCGGACTTCCGGGGCGACCCGTCGTCGGCGCTGCTCGAGGTCCTCGATCCGGAACAGAACTTCTCGTTCTCGGACCATTACCTCAACGTGCCCTTCGACCTGTCCAAGGTGATGTTCATCTGCACGGCCAACATCCTGGACACGATCCCGCCGCCGCTGCTCGACCGCATGGAGCTCATCCGGCTGCCGGGCTACACCGAGCAGGAGAAGATCAAGATCGCGCGGCGCTACATCCTGCCCCGCCAGATCGAGGAGAACGGCCTGGAGGAGGGCGACATGGTCATCTCCGACCAGGTGCTCTCGCGCGTCATCCGCGACTACACGCGGGAGGCCGGGCTGCGCAACCTCGAGCGCGAGGTGGGCTCCGTGGCCCGCAAGCTCGCCCGCAAGAAGGCCGAGGGCGAGGCGCCGCCTTTCCGGGTGACCGTGGCCTCGCTGCAAAAGCTCCTCGGGCCGCCCCAGTTCATGGACGACGAGCGCGAGGCGGACCTGCCGCCGGGCGTGGCCGTGGGCCTGGCCTGGACGCCGGTCGGCGGGGCGATCCTGCACATCGAGGCGGCCACGCTGCCGGGCAAGGGCGGCCTGCAGCTCACGGGCAAGCTCGGCGACGTCATGAAGGAATCGGCCCAGGCGGCCCTGACCTACGCCAAGTCCCGGGCCAGGGAACTCGGCATCGACCCCGAGGTGTTCGAGAAAAACGACATCCACATCCACGTGCCGGCCGGGGCCACGCCCAAGGACGGCCCGTCGGCGGGCGTGACGCTGGTGACGGCGCTGATTTCGGTGCTCACCAACACGCCCGTGGCCAGCGACCTGGCCATGACGGGCGAGATCACCCTGCGCGGCCGGGTGCTGCCCGTGGGCGGCATCAAGGAGAAGGTGCTGGCCGCCGTGGCGACCGGCATGAAGCGGGTGATCATCCCGGCCCAGAACATGAAGGACCTCCACGACATCCCGCGCGACCTGCGCGGCCGGGTGAAGGTCTACCCGGTGGAGCGCATCGACGAGGTGTGGCCCATCGCCCGTTGCGACGCGGCCCCCAAGGAAGGCGCGCCCGAAGCCAAGGCGGCCGTGGCGGCGAAGGCCTCGTAAGAGGACTGAAAAGGATTGCAAAAAAGGCCGGAACGCTGGTTCCGGCCTTTTTTTCGGCGCTTCCGGCCACGCGTCGCGACCATGGCCTGTGGCGTCCCGGCCTCGACGGTGGTTCCCTTTCCGGGCGGGCTGGTGTAGGTTCCCATTCTGTTGGGGACCGTCTGCTTCCGGACAAGCTGTTGTTGGAACAGGCTGGAATAGCTTGTGAAATTTTAAGCCGCATCCGCGGCCGCCCTTTTTTTGCGACACCGAAACCGTAGGAACGCCCGCCCATGACAACCCTGCCCATGCCCGCCGATCTGCCCGAAGCCGAAGTCAACGCCAACGCCCAGGTGGTCCTGACCAAGCGCTATCTGCAAAAGGACCCGGACGGCGCGCCCGTCGAGGACGTGCGCGGGCTTTTCTGGCGCGTGGCCTCGGCCATCGCCGCCGAGGAGGCCAAGTACGACAAGTCTCCCTACGCCCCGGACGTCCTGGCCCGGGCGTTTTACGACCTCATGACGGGCATGCGCTTTTTGCCCAACTCCCCCACCCTCATGAACGCCGGCGCGCCGCTGGGGCAGTTGGCCGCCTGCTTCGTGCTGCCGGTCGGCGATTCCATGGAGGAGATCTTCGACGCCGTGAAGTTCGCGGCGCTCATCCACAAGTCCGGCGGCGGCACGGGCTTTTCCTTCTCCCGGCTGCGGCCCAAAAAAAGCCGCGTGGGCTCCACCGGCGGCGTGGCCTCGGGGCCGGTGTCCTTCATGCGGATCTTCAACACCGCGACCGAACAGGTCAAACAGGGCGGCACCAGGCGCGGGGCCAACATGGGCATCCTGCGGGTGGACCACCCCGACATCCTGGAATTCATCACCTGCAAGGAACGCGAGAACGAACTCCAGAACTTCAACATCTCCGTGGCCCTGACCGAGCGCTTCATGCAGGCCGTGGAAAAGGCCGAGGACTACGACCTGGTCGATCCCCGCGACGGCAAGGTCGTGGGCAGGCAGAGCGCGGCCGAGGTGTTCGATCTCCTGGTCAGGAAGGCCTGGGAATCCGGCGATCCGGGCATCGTCTTCATCGACCGCATCAACCGCGACAACCCCACCCCGGCGCTGGGGGCCATCGAGTCCACCAACCCTTGCGGCGAACAGCCGCTTCTGCCCTACGAGGCCTGCAACCTGGGCTCCATCAACCTCTCGGTCTTTTACGACCCGCAGGCCCCGGACGGCATCGACTGGAAGGGGCTGGCCGAAACCGTGCACCTGGCCGTGCGCTTTCTCGACAACGTCATCGACGCCTCGCAGTACCCCCTGGACCAGATCACGGAGATGGTCCACGCCAACCGCAAGATCGGCCTGGGCATCATGGGCTTCGCCGACCTGCTCTTTCTCCTGCGCGTCCCCTACGACGGCACCGAGGCCCTGAGTCTGGCCGAAAAGCTCATGGAGACGATCCAGGCCGAGGCCCGCTCCGCCTCCAAGACCCTGGCCGCCGAGCGCGGCCCCTTCCCGGCCTACGCCGACTCGGTCTTCGGCAAGCGCAACCTCGGCCCCTACCGCAACGCCACCACCACCACCATCGCCCCGACGGGCACGCTCTCCATCATCGCCGGCTGCTCGTCCGGCATCGAGCCGCTTTTCGCCCTGGCTTTTTCCCGCAACGTCATGGACGGCGAAAAGCTCGTGGAGGCCAACCCCCATTTCGTGGCGGCCATGCAGCAGGCCGGGGCCTACTCCGAAAGCCTCATGGAGGAGGTCACGCGCAAGGGCACCATCGCCCACATCGGCATGCTGCCCGAGGAGCTGCGCGAGGTCTTCGTCACGGCCATGGACATCGAGCCGGTCTGGCACCTCAAGATGCAGGCCGCCTTCCAGAAGTACACGGACAACGCCGTGTCCAAGACCGTGAATCTGCCGGGCGCCGCCACCAAGGAGGACATCCGGGAGATCTACTGGCTGGCCTACGAACTGGGCTGCAAGGGCGTGACCGTCTACCGCGACGGCTGCAAGTCGAACCAGGTGCTGTGCACGGGCGACGGCGCGCCGGCCGACCCGGCCAAGCCGCAAAGCAAGGTGCGCGTGCGGCCGGACATCGTTTTCGGCTTCACCCAGAAGGTCAAGACGGGCCTGGGCGAGCTCTACCTCACGGTCAACGAGGTGGACGGCAAGCCCTTCGAGGTCTTCGCCACCATCGGCAAGTCGGGCCGCTCGGTGACGGCCAAGGCCGAGGCCATCGGCCGGCTGGTGTCGCTGGCCCTGCGCTCGGGCGTGAACGTGGCCGACATCGTGGGCCAGCTCAAGGGCATCGGCGGCGAGAACCCCGTCTTCCAGAAAAAGGGCCTGCTGCTTTCCATCCCGGACGCCGTGTCCTGGGTGCTGGAGAACCGCTACCTGCAGGGCCGCAAGGTCCACGACGACACCGGCAACCTGGGCCAGCCCCAGTGCCCGGACTGCGGCGGCGAGCTGACCTTCGAGGAAGGCTGCCACGTGTGCAAGGGCTGCGGCTACACCAAGTGCGGCTGAGGCCGCCGGCGCTCGCGGGCGTTATGGGCCGTTCCGCCGTCGGCGGCGGGGCGGCTCAGTCCATTTCGATGCAATCGTGGGGACAGAAGGCCATGGCCCGTTCGATGGCCTCGGCCGGGGCCTCGGGCAGGAGAAGGACGGGTTTCTCCGAGACCGCGTCCATGGCGAAAAGCTCCGGAAGCAAGCTGGCGCAGGCGCCGCAGCCGTTGCAGCAGACGAGGTTGACGCTGTAGCCGTGCAGGGTCGTCTCCATGCGGGGTCCTTGGTTTCTTCGGTGGCGGTCGGGCCTCTTTCCATCTATGCTCGGTCCCTGGCTTGTCAACGCCGGAGCTGACTTCGAGCATGCGCTGCACCAAATGCGGGGCCGAGAGCCCCGACGAGACCCGTTTCTGCCCGGTGTGCGGGCACAAGCTGCAATCCGGCCGCCAGGGCGGCGACGGTGATGACGAGGCCGGCGAGGCGGGCACGGGGAAAAAAGAAGGCCCACGGCTGCTGGATTTCCAGGGCTGGACCAAGCCGGGACGAGGCCTTGGTCCCTATGTCGAGGCCAGCCTCCTGGCCGTGGTCCTGGCCGGCACGGTCGTCGCCTGCCAGTACGCCGAGGCGCTTTGGCCGCTGTACCCGGCCGTGGCCGTGTGTGCCCTGGTTCTTTTGCTGCGCCGCCTGTAGGCGGCGCGCCGGCTATTGCTGGCTGCCGCAGCAGCGGGCCGAGGTGAACTTCGAACAGGTCAGGGGGTCCACCAGCACGTTGACGCAGCCGCCGTTGTAGTCCTTGACGATGCGCCCGGCCGGCATGCGGCCTTCCCAGGCCCGGCTGGTGAAGACGGCCCGGTCGGCATTGAGCTGCACGTAGAATTCCACGTGGCCCTTGGCGAAGAAGCTGTTGAACACGTAGACGCCGTCGCGCACGCCCACGAAGCTGTACTTGTCCGGCTCCTTGCAGGTGAGGATGGCCAGGGCGCGTTTGAAGGCGCAGACCATGACGGCCTGCTCGTCGAAGGCGGCGGCCGGGCGCGCCAGCGCCGGCAGGCCCGCCAGGGCGAGCGTCAGGACAACCATCGCCAGCCGTTTCATGCTCTCCTCCCCGGCGGCCCGGGCCGCCGTTTCCGCCTCATCGTCCCTTGGGCGCGTTCCTTTAGCCTGCTCGGATCACGAGAGGCCCCACTCTTTCATGCAACGCCGGCTCGGGCAAGAGGCGGCCGCCAAAAAGGAAACGCCGCCCCCAAGGGGCGGCGTTTTCGGAAGCGGTCGCGATGCCGGCGGGCTAGTCCAGCTCGTATTCGTCGCGCCAGTCACCGGCGTCGGCGTACTCGGGCTGGGCGGCCTTGTCGAAGAGGCAGTCGCCGACGACAAGGTAGTCCATCTCCGTGCGCATGAAGCAGCGGTAGGCGTCGGAAGGGGTGCACACGATGGGCTCGCCGCGCACGTTGAAGCTCGTGTTGACGACCACGGGGCAGCCATGGCGGGCCTCGAAGGTCTTGATGAGCTTGTGGTAGCGCGGGTTGGTGCGCTCGTGCACGGTCTGGATGCGGGCCGAGAAGTCCACGTGGGTGATGGCCGGCAGGGTCGAGCGGGGCACGTAGAGGCGCTCGAACATGGGCATTTGCCAGTAGCCCTCGGGCAGCGCCTGGCGCAGCTTCTCGGCCACCGGGGCGACGAGGAGCATGTAGGGCGAGGGCCGGTCGATCTCGAAGCAGTCCGAGGCGGCCTCGGCCAGCACCGACGGGGCGAAGGGCCGAAAGCCCTCGCGGTACTTGATCTTGAGGTTGAGCTTTTTCTGCATCTCCGGGTTTCGCGGATCGCCCAGGATGCTGCGGCCGCCGAGGGCCCGGGGGCCGTATTCCATGCGGCCCTGGAACCAGCCCACCACCTTGCCGTCGGCCAGAAGGTCGGCGACCGTGGCGCAAAGGGCGTCGAAGTCGTCGTACACGGCGCAGGGCGCGTCGTTTCGCGAGGCCACGCGCAGGGCGTCGCGGCGGGTGAACTGCGGGCCGAGGTACGAGCCGGCCATGCGGTCGGCAGCGCCCTCGGGCAGGGGGGCGCGCTCGTGGCCGCCGCGCACGTGCCAGGCGGCCAGCGCCGCGCCCAGCGCCCCGCCGGCGTCGCCGGCGGCCGGCTGGATCCAGACGTCGTCGAAGACCCCGGAGCGCAGGAGCTTGCCGTTGGCCACGCAGTTGAGCGCCACGCCGCCGGCCATGACGAGGTATTTCTCGCCGGTCAGCTCCCGGGCCGTGCGGGCCAGGCGCATGACCACCTCCTCGGTGACCTGCTGGATGGCCAGCGCCATGTCCATGTGCTCCTGGCCGAGCTCGGACTCGCCGGCGCGCTTGGGGAGGCCGAAAAGCGCCTCGAACTTGCCGTCGCGGCACATGGTCAGGCCGGTGGCGTAGTCGAAGTAGGCCATGTTGAGGAGCAGCGAGCCGTCCGGGCGCAGGTCGACCAGTTCCTCCAGAATCTTGGCCTTGTACGTCTCCACCCGCTCGGAGCCCTCGATGCCGTAGGGGGCCAGGCCCATGAGCTTGTACTCGCCGGAATTGACCTTGAAGCCGCAGTAGTAGGTGAAGGCGGAGTAGAGCAGGCCCAGGGAATGGGGGAAGTCGAGCTCGCGCAGGAAGGTGACGTCCTTGCCGCGGCCGACGCCGATGGTGGTGGTGGACCACTCGCCCACGCCGTCGATGGTGAGGATGGCGGCGGACTGGTAGGGCGAGGGGTAAAAGGCCGAGGCGGCGTGGGACAGGTGGTGCTCGGGAAAGAGGATGCGCGGCTTGCCCTGGCCGAGCTTGGCCAGTTCCTCGCACAGCATCTTCTTCATGAAGAGCTTTTCCTTGATCCACACCGGCATGGCGGACAGGAAGCTGACCACGCCGCGCGGGGCGAAGCCGTGGTAGGTTTCCATGAGCCGCTCGAACTTGAGGTAGGGCTTGTCGTAGAAGGCGATGGCGGACAGCTCCGACAGGCCTATGCCGGCTTCCTCCAGCACGTAGCGGGCGGCCCGTTCGGGAAAGGACGGGTCGTGCTTCTTGCGGGTGAAGCGCTCCTCGTGGGCGGCGGCCACGATCTCGCCGTCGCGCAGGAGCGCGGCGGCGCTGTCGTGGTAGTAGGCGGAGATCCCCAGGATGTATTCGGCCATGGGCGCTTCCGGTCTAGAAGAGCGTGTAGATGAAGGGCGCCACGGCCGTGCCGCTGGTCAGGACGACCAGGACGCCGAAGAGCAGCAGCACCAGGATGATGGGCAGCAGCCAGAATTTTTTCCTGACTCGCAGAAAGCCCCAGAGTTCGCGTAGAAATTCCATGATTCCTCCATGACGAGAACCGGCCGGCCCCGAGGGCGGCGGCGGATCGGCGATGTCTTGCGTCCGTGCAAACGGGCGGACGATACCCCAATACCCTCTCGGGGCCAATGGCGCAGGCGGCCCCGGCCGGGCGTCAGAACGGCTGTTCGATGTCGGCGGCGACGAACTGGTGGTCGCGGACGCGGAACACGGACCCCTCGCCTTTCTTGAACTGGCGGGCGCGCATGGGGTCCTTGCCGAGAAGCGAGCGCACCACGCCCATGGGCGTGAGCACCAGATAGAAGATGAGCGAAAGCATGACCTTGGACATGACCGTGCCGAGCACGTGGGACAGGCCGAACCACAGCTTGGCCGCCGGCTTGAAAAGGGCCGGCGCGATCATGTCCAGGAGCAGGAGCCCGGTGGCGATGGTCACGTAGCGGATCTCGCGGGTGACGAAAAAGACGATGAGGCTGACCAGGACCAGGGCCATGCCCGTGTCCTTGGCCTGTTCCTTGGTGGCGGAGAGCCAGAAGGATTTCTTGGCGTGCTTTTGTTCCAGTGAGGACATGCGATGCGTGCTCCGGATGGGTCGTCGGGCGCGGCCGCGGCCGTGATTTTGCGACAGGCTTCCCTAGCCCGCGCCGATGGCGGGCGTCAAGGCCGCCATGTCGGCGACGGCTTCGGGGGCAGGAAATATGGTAACATTATTTTTCCGATACAGAACCGAAAGGGAGGCGAAAAGCGGCTTCATGAGTTCCAAATGGGTTGCGGTTGTGCTACGGAGAAATACGGGTCTGTGCGCTTTTCCGATATCATGATTTCACGGGGGTTAAAATGACCATCAGACAGCGGGCGCTGCTTGTCGTGACGATCGGCCCCATTCTCACGGCCTTGGTCGGTTATTTCGTGAACATGCGGTTCATTACCGAATCCTACGACGCCGCCGTGCTGCAAGCCTCGCGGGGCGTGGTTTCCATGGCCACGGCGGCGCGTTCGGAAATGGCCAAGAAGATGGATATGGAGATCATCCGGCCCTTCGGCCAGATCCCGAGGGACAAACTCGTAGAGGCGGTGCCGGTCATCACGGCCATCAACATGGTCAAAGAGAACGCCGGGAAGCTCGGCTTCACCTTTCGCGTGCCCAAGGAACAGCCGCGCAATCCGCACAACGCGCCGAACGCGGAGGAACAACGCGTGCTCGCGGAGATGCGGGACAAGAACCTGACGGAGATGGTGATCAAGGACGCGGACTACATCCGGTATTACCAGGCCATCCGACTGACCAAGGAATGCCTGTACTGCCACGGCGACAGCAAGGGCGAGCGCGATCCCGTGGGTGGGATCAAGGAAGGCTGGAAGGAAGGGGAGCTGCACGGGGCCTTCGAGATCATTTCCTCCCTCGACGGGGCCAAGGCGGAAGCGCGCGAGGCGGCCGTGACGACCGGGGTCACCACCCTGGGCGTGCTCGTGGTGGTGGTGGGGCTTGCCTGGTGGCGCTTGCAGGGCGAGATCCTCACGCCGCTTTGCCAGTTGCAGTCCTACGCCAAGGCCGTGGCCGAGGGCGACCTGGGGGCCGTGCCGCGCGGGAGATTCATCCAGGAGCTGGCGTCGGTCAAAAACGCCATCGCGGCCATGGTCGCGGCGCTCAAGGACAAGATCCTCCTGGCCGACCGCAAGAGCGAGGAGGCGGACAAGGAGGCCGAGGCCGCCCGCCGGCACGCCAAGGTGGCCGAGGAGGCCATGCAGGCGGCCAGGCGGGCCAAGGCCGAGGGCATGCTGCAGGCGGCGGGGGAGCTGCAAGGCATCGTCGAGGCCGTGAGTTCCGCCTCGGAGGAGCTTTCGGCCCAGGTGGACAGTTCGAGCGACGGCGCGGCCGAGCAGGCCAAGCGCCTGGAGACCGCGGCCACGGCCATGGAGGAGATGAACGCCACCGTGCTCGAGGTGTCGCGCAACGCGGCCCAGGCCGCCGCCACCACGGATACGGCCATGGACCGCGCCGCCGAGGGGTCGCGGGTCGTGGGCGAGGCCGTGGCCGGCATCAACCGGGTCAAGGAGCAGGCCCTGGCGCTCAAGACCGACATGGACGCCCTGGGCCGGCAGGCCCAATCCACGGGGCATATCCTGTCGGTGATTTCCGACATCGCCGACCAGACGAATCTTTTGGCTCTCAATGCCGCCATCGAGGCGGCCCGGGCCGGCGAGGCCGGGCGGGGCTTCGCCGTGGTGGCCGACGAGGTCAGAAAGCTCGCGGAAAAGACCATGGTCGCCACCAAGGAGGTGGAAGCGGCCATCACCGGCATCCAGGACGGGGCCAAAAAGAACATGGGCAACGTGGACCAGGCCGCCGCCGCCATCGAGGAGGCCACGGTCATGGCCCGCAAGTCCGGCGAGGCCCTGGGGGCGCTGGTGGAGCTGATCCAGGCCGCCGCCGACCAGGTGCGGGCCATCGCCACGGCCGCCGAGGAGCAGTCGGCCGCCAGCGACGAGATCAACCGCACGGTGGACGACCTGAGCCGCATCGCCGGGGCGACGTCCGAAGCCATGCGCCAGTCGGCCATCGCCATCGACGAACTGGCCGGCCAGATCGGCGGCATCCGCCGGCTGATCGACGACATGCGCCGCAACAACCAGGGCGAGGCCCTGGAGTAGCGGCCGGGCCGGCGACGGGCGGACCCGGGACGGGCTGCGGCGCGTGGCGTGGTCGTTTCGCGACAGGGAACGGCGTCGGGTCTAGTCCCCGCCGTCCGTCCGGCCGGCGCGGTCCCGCTTGACCGCGCCGCGCCGCTTCTTGCCTTCCAGGCGGCGCAGCTTGGAGGCCAGGGTGGCCCGGGTCCTGCGGCGGGGCGGGCGCGGGGTCAGGGCCTCGCGCACGAGCGCGGCGAAGCGCTCCACGGCCAGTTCCTTGTTGGCGGACTGGCTGCGCGTGGACTGGCAGACGAGGCGCAGCACGCCGCCCTGGCCGATGCGGCCGGCCAGGGCGGCCAAAAGGCGCGCCTTTTGCGCCTCGGTCAGGCTCGGCGAGGCCTGCACGTCGAAAAGGAGCGTCACCTTGGTGCTCACCTTGTTGACGTGCTGCCCGCCCGGACCGCCGGCCGTGGTGGCCGTGAAGCGCAGCTCGTCGTAAGGGATGACGAGGCCGGGAAGAATGGAGAGGGTGGAAGCGTCCATGGCGGTCCGTGGTCAGGAGCGGGTGGCGATGGTCAGGCGCGGCGCGGCGGCTTGCAGCCGGGCCACGAGGTCCGGGGGGAAGACCGTGGTCCCGGCCGCGGCCAGGGCCTCGTCGGCGCAGCCGTCGGGCCGGAAGGCCTGGATGACCCAGCGGTCGGCCCCGGCCTCGGCCAGCTCCCGGGCCAGGGCCACGAGCTCGTCCTCGTTAAGCAACCCCGGATGCCAGGTGGTGCGGGCCTCGAAGGGGACGGCGCTTCGCAGCAGCAGCGCGAGGCTTTCAAAGGCCGCTTCGCCGCCGCCGCCGCGGCCGGTGATGCGGTCGTAGGCGGCGCGCGGGGCCTTCACGTCGAGCCCCACCCAGTCGCAAAGCCCCAACACGTCGGCCAGGGCGTCCGGGAACATGCCCGTGGTGTGCAGGCCCGTCTTGAAGCCGAGCCCGCGCACGGCGGCCAGCGTCTCGGCCAGCCCCTCCTGGAGCGTGGGCTCGCCGCCGGAAAAGACCACGGCGTCGAGCAGTCCCCGCCGGCTCTCCAGCCAGGACAGCACCGAGGCCGCGTCGCGCTCGCCCTCGCCGTCGATCTTGCGTAGCGGTTCGTTGTGGCAGTAGGGGCAGCCCCAGGGACAGCCCTGGCAGTAGATGACCGCGGCCAGGGCGTCGGGGAAATCAAGGCTCGAAAGCGGCGTCACGCCGCCGATGGTCAGTCCGTCCATGGTTTGGGGCCCTTGCGAGAAGATGTCCCGGAACTCTGGCCCGGGCGGGCCGCCGGCGTCAAGTGGCGGGGGGGGGGGGGGGCGGCCCCCCCCCCCCCCCCCCCCC